>JAQTYN010000007.1 GCA_028688275.1 Gallionella sp.
TAAGCCTTTGTGTATCGGTTTGAACCGTGCCATGCCGCCTCCACCTTTGTTTTATCGCGTAGTGAAATTATGGCAGATCGCGGGGCGATTTTCTGGGGAAATTTGGGTTTTTCTACAGCCTCAACGCGCAATACAGGCTCTTCATTGAATTGATATAGGGTATCGCGCAAAGAAGTCGTACCGATAAACCCATCCACCTCCACCGTCTTGTAGATATGCAACCCCGCACGGGGACAAACCTTTGCCATCGCCATCGAGTTGTAAGTCACATCGCCCAGCGGAATGGCATAAGCCAGTAGCAGCGCGAGGAGCATCACCCCTGCCTTTTTCATCCCCCGCCAGCGCGGACTTCGTCCTATTCGCCACAACACCCACAACACGACGGGTAGGTAAAAAACGATCAGCACAAATACGGAAGGTGCTGTGATGTAGAGTTTCATGCCGCCATCCTCCCTTCCACATCGTTCGCTGCTTTCAACCGCAATACATAGCTTGCGCCAGCAGGTGCCTTAAGCTCCTGCACGTAGCTAAACAAAGATACCCGCTGATGAAATAGGTCTGAAGGACTCGGCTTCGCAATTTGTTTTCTCATTTCAATTCTCCTATTCAAAATCCAAAATCACTTTGATCTTAATCCTGATCACGCTGGTCGCACCTGAATATCGGTCTGTTTATCTTACTTTGCGCACGCCGACTGCTGCACATTTACTGAATCGGTCGTTTCCCCGCCCTGAGTCAGTACCAGTCGAATATCCGCTATCGCCCTATCATCACGTTCACAACGGATCAGTTCCACGCTTAGTATCATCCTTTCCCTGTGCCAGATATAGATGAAGAACTATATAACGATTGAAATAATACAGCCTCCCATAGAAGTGCAATTTATTGCGCTCGTACTGAGTGAGTTTGGACAATAGTTGGACTGCACCTCAATGCGAAAAAAAACCGCAAGGAGAAATCCCTTGCGGTTTTTTGTTTGGAAAGGGTGAAGAGTGAAGTGGCAAGGGCAAACCTGCACCACCCTTCCCTCTTCTCCCTTACCCCTACTCAGCTTTTATTACTCGATAATTTTTGCAACCACACCCGCACCAACGGTACGACCGCCTTCACGGATCGCGAAGCGTAAGCCTTCTTCCATCGCGATTGGGTTGATCAGATTCACGGTAATGCTGACGTTGTCGCCTGGCATAACCATTTCCGTACCTGCTGGCAATTCTACTGCACCAGTCACGTCCGTTGTACGGAAGTAGAACTGTGGACGGTAGCCTTGGAAGAATGGTGTATGACGACCACCTTCATCTTTGCCCAATACGTAGATTTCCGCAGTGAACTTGGTGTGTGGTTTGATTGAACCTGGTTTGCACAATACTTGACCACGTTCAACATCTTCGCGTTTCGTGCCGCGCAACAGTACACCGACGTTATCACCTGCACGACCTTCGTCCAACAGTTTGCGGAACATTTCAACGCCAGTACAAGTAGATACTTGAGTGGGCTTGATACCAACGATTTCGATTGCTTCGCCAACTTTGATGATGCCGCGTTCGATACGACCTGTCACCACGGTACCACGACCAGAGATGGAGAATACGTCTTCAACTGGCATCAAGAATGAGCCGTCAATTGCGCGTTCTGGTGTTGGGATGTAGCTGTCTAATGCATCTGCCAAACGGAAGATTGCGGGTTCGCCGATTTCAGATTGGTCGCCTTTAACAGCCAACATTGCTGAACCTTTGATGATTGGCACGTCATCGCCAGGGAAGTCGTATTTGGAAAGCAATTCACGCACTTCCATTTCAACCAATTCCAGCAATTCTTCGTCGTCAACCATGTCGCATTTGTTCAAGAACACAACGATGTATGGAACACCAACTTGACGTGCCAACAGGATGTGTTCGCGCGTTTGTGGCATAGGACCATCCGCTGCGGAACAAACCAAGATCGCGCCGTCCATTTGCGCAGCACCCGTGATCATGTTTTTAACATAGTCAGCATGGCCTGGGCAGTCAACGTGTGCGTAGTGGCGGTTAGCCGTTTCGTATTCAACGTGCGCTGTATTGATGGTAATACCGCGAGCTTTTTCTTCTGGTGCCGCATCAATTTGGTCGTAAGCTTTAGCTTCGCCACCAAATTTCTTCGACAATACCATTGTAATCGCTGCAGTCAATGTGGTTTTACCGTGATCCACGTGACCAATTGTACCGACGTTGACGTGCGGCTTCGTGCGTTCAAATTTACTCTTTGCCATGATTTTCGCCTTTTGAGTTTAGATAGTTAGAAATTCTGAATCGCCAGCCCCTTGTTTTTCAACAAATGGCTGACGATTGATGTATTACAGCTGTCCTAAAACAATTATTTCTTGTTCATAATTGCTTCAGCGACATTCTTAGGTGCTTCGGAATAATGCTTGAATTCCATGGTGTAAGTCGCACGGCCTTGAGTGGCTGAACGCAACGCGGTGGAATAACCAAACATTTCAGCCAACGGCACTTCAGCCTTAATGGATTTACCACCACCCATCATATCGTCCATCCCTTGAACCATACCACGACGTGACGACAAGTCACCCATGACTGTACCCGCATAGTCTTCTGGAGTTTCAACTTCAACTGCCATCATAGGCTCAAGCAAAACTGGGTTTGCTTTACGCATACCGTCCTTGAACCCCATCGAAGCCGCCATCTTAAACGCGTTTTCATTGGAATCCACTTCATGGTATGAACCGTCGAACAATGTTACCTTGACATCTACAACTGGGAAGCCAGCCAAGACACCATTTGGCAACGTTTCGCGCAGCCCTTTTTCAACCGCTGGAATGAATTCACGTGGAACAGCGCCGCCCTTGATCGCATCAATAAACTCAAAACCCTTACCCGTTTCATTAGGTTCCATTTTAAGCATCACACGACCAAACTGTCCTTTACCACCAGACTGTTTAACGAATTTGCCTTCAACTTCAACCATTTTGCGGATCGCTTCACGATAAGCAACTTGAGGTGCGCCCACGTTGGCTTCAACCCCAAACTCACGGCGCATACGATCAACCAAGATTTCAAGGTGCAACTCGCCCATGCCCGACATAATTGTCTGACCAGATTCTTCATCTGTACGAATACGGAAAGAAGGATCTTCAGCCGCCAAGCGACCCAAAGCATGACCCATCTTTTCTTGATCTGCCTTGGTTTTAGGCTCAACCGCTACGTGAATAACGGGTTCAGGGAAAACCATGCGTTCCAGAATGATAGGCTTATTGATGTCACACAGCGACTCACCTGTAGTAACGTCTTTCAGACCAATACATGCCGCGATGTCGCCAGCCAGAATTTCATCAACTTCTTGACGTTCATTTGCGTGCATTTGAACAATACGACCAATACGTTCTTTCTTACCTCGCACAGAGTTATAAACTGTATCGCCCTTTTTTAGCACGCCAGAGTAAACGCGAACAAACGTTAATTGACCTACAAATGGATCCGTCATTAACTTGAATGCTAACGCAGAGAAGCTCTCAGAATCATCAGCCTTACGAGAAATCTTCTCACCCTCTTCAGTCTCACCTGTTACATCTGGAATATCAACTGGAGATGGCATAAACTGAATAACAGCATCCAACATGCGTTGCACGCCCTTGTTTTTAAAGGCAGAACCACACATCATAGGCTGGATTTCGCAAGCAATGGTACGTGTACGCAGTCCGTAAATAATCTCTTCTTCGGTCAGCTCACCATTTTCAAGATAGGTATTCATCAGATCTTCAGAAGCTTCAGCTGCTGTTTCGACCATCTTTGCGCGCCATTCATTTGCGCTTTCTAACAATTCGGCAGGAATCTCACGATAGTCGAATTTCATCCCTTGAGATGCTTCGTCCCAGTAAATTGCCTTCATCTTAATCAGGTCAACTACGCCTTCAAATTTTTCTTCCGCACCGATTGGAATCACAATCGGCACTGGATTTGCGCGCAAACGCAAAGCCATCTGCTCAACAACCTTGAAGAAATTCGCGCCTTGGCGATCCATCTTATTGACGAAAGCCAAACGTGGCACTTTATACTTATTTGCTTGACGCCAAACAGTTTCAGATTGTGGCTGCACACCACCCACCGCGCAATAAACCATGCACGCACCATCAAGCACGCGCATGGAGCGTTCCACTTCAATCGTAAAATCAACGTGACCAGGGGTGTCGATGATATTAAAGCGATGTTCATCAAACTGTTTCTCCATGCCTTTCCAAAAGCATGTTGTCGCAGCAGAAGTAATCGTGATACCACGTTCCTGCTCCTGCTCCATCCAGTCCATGGTAGCCGCGCCATCATGAACTTCACCGATCTTGTGACTTACGCCAGTGTAGAACAGAATACGTTCGGTTGTCGTCGTTTTACCCGCATCGATGTGCGCGCTGATACCGATATTGCGGTAACGGTTAATTGGTGTTTTACGAGCCACGTTGTATACCTAACTAGTTTGATTTTGCGAAATTAGAAACGGAAATGCGAGAATGCCTTGTTTGCTTCAGCCATGCGGTGAACTTCTTCACGCTTTTTCACTGCACCGCCGCGGCCTTCAGAAGCATCTATCAACTCACCTGCCAAACGCATTCCCATGGATTTTTCACCACGTTTACGCGCTGCTTCACGCAACCACCGCATGGACAATGCCATACGACGGGATGGACGAACTTCAACTGGCACTTGATAGTTTGCACCGCCTACACGACGGCTCTTTACTTCAACTTGTGGCTTAGCGTTGTTCAATGCAGTATTAAATACTTCAATTGCATCTTTACCTGTCTTTTTGCTGATTTGCTCCAACGCGCCGTACAAAATCCGTTCGGCTACAGACTTTTTACCCGCAGTCATCAACACATTGACGAACTTGGACAAATCTTGATTGCCGAATTTTGGATCTGGCAGAACTTCGCGTTTGGGTACTTCTCTACGTCTTGGCATATCTACCTCTAATGAATTGCTTGAATTGCTGAATGATTACGAACGTACTTATTTCTTAGGACGTTTGGAACCGTACTTGGAACGCGATTGCTTACGATCTTTCACGCCAGCAGTATCCAAACTACCACGAACCATGTGGTAACGCACACCTGGCAAATCCTTCACGCGACCGCCGCGCAACAGCACAACACTATGCTCTTGCAGATTATGACCTTCACCGCCGATGTAGCTAATCACCTCAAAACCGTTGGTCAAACGCACCTTAGCGACTTTACGCAATGCAGAGTTAGGCTTCTTTGGAGTTGTCGTGTAAACACGGGTACATACACCGCGCTTTTGCGGAGACCCCGCTAAAGCAGGAACTTTGCTCTTTTCTACAATTGCTTGACGCGGTTTGCGAATTAACTGGTTAATGGTTGGCATTGTCTAAACATCCTAATAAATTTCTGAAAAATCGTTAAAGAATCAAACTCATAAAATTACCGTTGCAACGGAACACTCACTCGCCCATTGCAACGAAAAAAAGGTTGCGAATTCTAGTGAGAAACGGACAGCGTGTCAAGCGATTCACCCACAACTATCACATCATCGGTTCGCAAGCCACGTCCTTCGGCAATATCAATTCCCAATCGCTGTTTGCGACGTGCTGTGTGATAGGCTAAACCTGTACCTGCTGGAATCAAACGCCCAACAATCACGTTTTCTTTCAAGCCGCGCAGATCATCCTTTTTGCCCATGATAGCGGCTTCGGTCAACACACGCGTGGTTTCTTGGAAAGAGGCCGCCGAGATAAACGAATCAGTGGACAAAGATGCTTTGGTAATACCTAACAACATGTAGTTGAAAGTGGCTGGATTCTTGCCTTCACGCATCACACGCTCATTTTCAACCAACAGGTCGGCTCGCTCAACTTGTTCACCGATAATAAAACGCGTATCACCCACATCACTAATTTGTACACGACGTAACATTTGACGCACAATAACTTCAATGTGCTTATCGCTGATTTTAACGCCCTGTAAGCGATATACCTCTTGCACCTCATCGGTGATGTAGCGCGCCAATTCCGCGACGCCTAGCAAGCGAAGAATATCATGCGGATCCGCTGGGCCATCCACAATCATTTCTCCACGATTCACAACTTGTCCATCATGTGCCAACACATGCTTTTCTTTAGGTATCAAGAATTCGTTGGCAACACCGTCCAAATCGGTAATAACCAGACGTTGCTTACCTTTGGTATCTTTACCGAAGGAAACAGTCCCTGTGCATTCAGCCAGCATACCAGCGTCTTTCGGTATGCGCGCTTCAAACAACTCAGCCACACGCGGCAAACCACCCGTAATATCACGGGTTTTAGAGCTTTCTTGTAGCATACGTGCAAGCACATCGCCCACGCCAACCATCTGCCCATCTTCAACCGTAATAATAGAACCAGTTTGGAACGTAACGCTCACTGCCGTTTCAGTACCATGTAGCTTAACTTCTTGACCTGCTTCATCATACAAACGCACCATGGGGCGTACGCCCTTACCTTGCGTACCTGCACGCTGCTTAGGATCAATCACGACAAGTGTTGACAAGCCAGTTACTTCATCGATCTGCTTCGCGACAGTCACGCCTTCTTCCACATTCTGGAAGCTGATACGACCTGCGTATTCAGTAATAATTGGGCGAGTATGCGGATCCCATGTTGCCAACACGATACCTGCACGTACGGTCTCACCCTCTTTAATCGTCAAGGTCGCACCATATGGCACCTTATGACGTTCTCGCTCGCGACCATAGTCATCAGTAATAATAACTTCCGCGCTACGCGCCACGACGATTACTTCGCCACGCACAGTGTTAACAATCCGCATATTTGGACTATGTTTCAACACACCGTTAGACTTGCTTTCGATTTGGCTCGCAACCACATTTCGTGACGCAGCACCCCCAACGTGGAAAGTACGCATGGTCAACTGTGTACCTGGCTCACCAATGGATTGCGCCGCAATCACACCAACCGCTTCACCCACGTTGACCATACCACCTCGACCTAGATCACGACCGTAGCAACGGGCACACAAACCAAAGCGTGTTTCGCAATTCAACGGGGTACGCACAACCACTTCATCCACGCCCAAGGCTTCAATACGTTCTACAGCAGATTCGTCTAGCAATGAACCCGTTTCATACAGCGTTTCACCCGATTCTGGATTCACAACATCAGCATTAACCACGCGACCAAGGATACGCTCACGCAAGGCCTCAATCACTTCACCGCCCTCGACAATCGCCTTCATCGACGTCCCAATTTTGGTGCCGCAATCTTCCTCAATTACGACCAAATCTTGAGTTACGTCCACCAAACGACGAGTCAAATAACCCGAGTTCGCTGTCTTCAATGCGGTATCTGCCAGACCTTTACGTGCACCGTGGGTGGAAATAAAGTACTGCAACATGCTCAGACCTTCGCGGAAGTTCGCGGTAATCGGCGTTTCAATAATCGAACCATCTGGTTTTGCCATCAAGCCGCGCATACCAGCCAGCTGACGAATCTGTGCAGCAGAACCCCGCGCACCAGAATCCGCCATCATGTAGATTGAGTTAAACGACTCTTGCATGACAACTTTTCCGTTTTCCACACGGGCTTCACCAGTGGCTCTATCGATAACAGGTTCGCTTCCTAACTGTTCCATCATCGCCTTCGCCACGATGTCGGCCGTACGACCCCAAATATCCACAACCTTGTTATAACGTTCACCGTCTGTGACGAGACCAGACGTGTACTGCGTGTAAATTTCTCTTACTTCTTTCTCCGCTGCGCCGATCATGTCTGCTTTTTGCGGTGGCATCAACATATCATCTAGTGCAATAGAAATCCCAGCACGCGTCGCATATTTGAAACCCGTCGCCATCAAGTTATCCGCCATGATGACGGTATCGCGCAAACCGCATTGACGGAAACTCGCGTTAATTAACTTAGAGATTTCCTTCTTCTTCAATGCTTTGTTGATCAGCGCAAAAGGTAAACCTGCTGGCAATACTTCCGATAGCAATGCACGACCAACTGTTGTTTCGTGGCGCACACGCTTTTCAAAAGGCTGACCATTTTCATCTTTATGGATTTCCATAAGACGAACGGTCACCTTCGCTTGCAATTCCACCTCACGTGACTCATAAGCCCGTGACACTTCTGCAATGTTTGCAAACATCGAACCTTCGCCCAACGCGCCCATTTTTTCGCGGGTCAGGTAATACAAGCCCAACACAATATCTTGTGATGGAACAATGATCGGTTCACCGTTGGCAGGAGCCAACACGTTATTGGATGCCAGCATCAAGGTACGTGCTTCCATTTGCGCTTCCAGCGACAATGGGACGTGAACCGCCATTTGGTCACCGTCGAAGTCGGCGTTGAACGCCGTACAAACCAGCGGATGCAACTGAATCGCTTTACCTTCAATCAGCATCGGTTCAAAAGCTTGTATACCCAAACGATGCAATGTTGGTGCGCGGTTCAATAGAACTGGATGTTCACGGATAACTTCTTCCAGAATATCCCAAACGACGGGCTCTTCTGCCTCAACCATGCGCTTACTTGCCTTAATGGTCGTTGCCAAACCCATTGCTTCCAAACGACTGAAAATAAACGGCTTGAACAATTCCAAAGCCATCTTCTTCGGCAAACCGCATTGATGCAGTTTGAGTTGAGGGCCGACCACGATCACGGAACGACCAGAATAATCGACGCGTTTACCCAACAAATTTTGACGGAAACGTCCACTCTTACCTTTAATCATATCGGCAAGAGATTTCAACTGACGTTTGTTCGCACCTGTCATCGCTTTACCGCGACGACCATTGTCCAGCAATGAATCGACCGCTTCTTGCAACATACGTTTTTCGTTACGCACAATGATTTCTGGGGCCTTTAGCTCCAGCAAACGACGCAAACGGTTGTTACGGTTAATAACGCGACGATACAAATCGTTCAAGTCAGATGTCGCAAAACGACCACCATCCAACGGCACTAAAGGACGCAATTCAGGTGGCAACACGGGCAGTACTTCCAGCACCATCCATTGTGGCTTGATCCCTGAGACCATAAACGCTTCTAACACTTTCAGGCGTTTAGCGTACTTTTTGATTTTGGTTTCCGAACCTGTCGCAGCCAAATCCGCACGAATCACGTCAATTTCGTTGGCGACATCCAAGTTGCTCAACAACGCACGTATGCCTTCCGCACCCATCAGGGCGGTGAATTCGTCACCGTACTCTTCGGTCTTTGCCAAATACTCTTCATCTGACAGCAACTGCCCACGATTCAATGGGGTCATGCCAGGTTCAGTGACAACGTAGGCTTCAAAATACAACACGCGTTCGATGTCACGCAAAGTGATGTCCAACACCATGCCCAAACGGGACGGCAAGGATTTCAAAAACCAGATATGCGCGACTGGCGATGCTAATTCAATATGCCCCATGCGTTCGCGACGCACTTTGGACAAAGTCACTTCTACGCCACATTTTTCGCAAATCACGCCGCGATGTTTTAAACGCTTGTATTTGCCGCACAAGCATTCGTAATCTTTAACTGGGCCAAAGACTTTTGCGCAGAACAAACCATCGCGCTCAGGTTTGAAAGTACGATAGTTGATGGTTTCAGGCTTTTTAACCTCACCATAAGACCAAGAACGGATTTTTTCGGGCGATGCCAAGCCAATCTTGATGGAATCGAATTCTTCTTTTTCAGTGTTTTGTTTAAATAAATCTAACAAGGATTTCATTTAATACTCCTCAAATCGGGTAAAAGGGGTTTGGAAAGCAGGCGCAGCATCACTGCGCCAACGCCCTAATCTAATGACGTTCCAAATCCATATCAATCGCCAAGGAACGGATTTCCTTGATGACCACATTAAAGGATTCTGGCATCCCTGCATCAATTTTGTGGTCGCCCTTCACGATGCTTTCATACACTTTGGTACGACCCGCCACGTCATCGGATTTCACCGTCAACATTTCTTGCAAGGTGTAAGCCGCGCCATACGCTTCCAACGCCCACACTTCCATCTCACCGAAACGCTGACCACCGAACTGCGCTTTACCACCCAGCGGTTGTTGTGTGACTAAGCTGTAAGGACCCGTTGAACGGGCATGCATCTTGTCATCGACCAAGTGATGCAGCTTCAGCACATGCTTGTAGCCCACGGTCACTTGACGATCAAAGGCTTCACCTGTGCGACCATCATACAGTGTGGTTTGACCTGACTTTGGCAAACCAGCCAATTCCAACATGTATTTAATTTCTTCTTCATTCGCGCCGTCAAACACAGGGGTTGCAAAAGTCACACCTTGTCTTAGATTGCGGCACAACTCAATGATTTCGTCATCGGTGAAGGACTCCAGATCGACGGTTTGACCATTGTGATGATTGTAAATTTTGTTGAGGAATTTACGCAGTTCGACGATTTTCGCGTGTGTTTGCAACATATCGTCGATTTTCTTACCTAGACCTTTAGCTGCCCAGCCAAGATGGGTTTCCAAAATCTGACCGATGTTCATCCGTGATGGAACACCCAACGGGTTCAGTACCACATCAACGGGTGTACCGTCCGCCATATACGGCATATCTTCAACTGGCACAATGCGAGAGACCACACCCTTGTTACCGTGACGACCCGCCATCTTATCGCCTGGTTGCAAGCGACGTTTAACCGCCACGTACACTTTAACCATTTTTTGCACGCCTGCTTGCAGCTCGTCGCCTTGAGTCAACTTACGTTTCTTCAGTTCAAATGCGGCATCAAACTCCAAACGCTTTTGCGCCAAACCGTCTTTTACTTGCTCCATTTGTGCAGCAACTTCGTCATCCGCGACACGAATGTCGAACCATTGATGATGCTCAACGCTGGACAAGTATTCTTCGCTCAGTTTCGTACCCTTCGCTAATTTCTTTGGCCCACCATTCGCAACTTTATCCAACAATTGCTTTTTCAGACGCGTAAACAAGTCGGCTTCTACAATCCGCATTTGATCCGCCAAATCCTTTTTATAGCGATTCAACTCGTCGTCGATAATTTGTTGTGCACGTTTGTCACGTTGCAAGCCTTCACGGGTAAAAACTTGCACGTCAATGACGGTACCCGAACTACCCGCTGGCACGCGCAAGCTGGTATCTTTCACGTCAGAAGCTTTTTCACCAAAGATCGCACGCAGCAATTTTTCTTCTGGTGTCAGTTGAGTTTCGCCTTTAGGGGTAACCTTACCCACCAATACGTCGCCCACCACTACTTCCGCACCAATGTGCACAATGCCACATTCGTCCAAACGACCTAATTGCAATTCCGCCAAATTAGGAATATCACGAGTAATTTCCTCAGGGCCTAACTTTGTATCACGCGCCACGACGGTCAACTCTTCGATATGAATCGAAGTAAAGCGATCTTGAGCAGAAACACGTTCCGAAATCAAAATTGAGTCTTCGTAGTTATAGCCATTCCATGGCATAAACGCGACCAACATATTTTGACCCAGTGCCAACTCGCCCATATCAGTCGAAGCACCATCGGCAATTACATCGCCCTTAGCCAACACGTCGCCAACCTTCACTAATGGACGTTGGTTGATATTGGTGTTTTGGTTAGAGCGGGTATATTTCGTCAGATTATAAATATCAACGCCTGCTTCACCTGGAATGGTTTCATCATCATTTACGCGAATCACGATACGCGCGGCATCGACATAATCAACACGACCGCCACGAGTTGATTGAACTGCTGTACCTGAATCGACTGCCACAGTACGTTCAATCCCCGTTCCCACAAGCGGCTTTTCTGCGCGCAAGCAAGGCACCGCTTGACGTTGCATGTTTGCACCCATCAACGCACGGTTCGCATCGTCATGTTCTAAGAACGGAATCAAGGAAGCTGCCACCGACACCACTTGGGAAGGTGAAACGTCCATGTATTCCAACTTATCAGGCGTTGCCAAAACGAATTCATTGCGATGACGCGCAGAAACGATTTCGTCAGTGAAATGACCTTTTTTGTCCAATTCCGCATTTGCCTGCGCAATGGTGAATTTACTTTCTTCAATTGCAGACAAATAATCCACTTGCGTGGTGGTTTTGCTATGTTCCACTTTCAAATAGGGCGTTTCAATAAAGCCATATTCGTTAGTACGCGCATACAACGCCAAGGAGTTAATCAGACCAATGTTCGGACCTTCAGGCGTTTCAATAGGACACATACGACCGTAATGCGTAGGATGTACGTCGCGAACTTCAAAGCCAGCACGTTCACGCGTCAAGCCACCAGGACCCAGTGCGGAAATGCGACGTTTATGCGTCACTTCCGATAAAGGATTGGTTTGATCCATAAATTGCGACAATTGGCTAGATCCAAAAAATTCTTTCACGGCAGCCGAAATCGGCTTAGCGTTAATCAAATCATGTGGCATCAAGTTGTCTGTTTCCGCTTGCCCTAGGCGTTCTTTGACCGCACGTTCCACGCGAGCCAAGCCCGTACGGAATTGATTTTCTGCTAATTCACCTACAGCACGAATACGACGATTACCCAAGTGGTCAATATCGTCGATTTCACCGCGTCCGTTACGCAGTTCCACCAAAATTTTCACGACGGCAACAATGTCTTCGTTCGACAATATCGGCGAACCCGTCAATTCTTCACGACCGACGCGACGGTTAAACTTCATACGACCTACTACGGACAGGTCATAACGCTCTTCACTGAAGAACAAGCCATTAAACAACGCTTCCACCGCATCTTCGGTTGGTGGCTCACCAGGACGCATCATGCGATAAATCGCTACACGTGCTGTCCAAACATCCGTTGTTTCATCTGTTCGCAAAGTTTGCGAGATAAATGCGCCATGATCTAAGTCATTGGTATAAAGCGTTTGAATCTTTGTGATACCTGATTCTTGCAACTTGTGTAGCAAGGATTCAGTAATTTCTTCATTTGCACTTGCCAATACTTCACCACTGTCTGTATCGACTACATTGGTCGCCAAAACGCGTCCAATTAGGAAGTCATCCATAACAGCCAGCTTCTTGATGTCATCAGCTTGCATTTCGCGAATATGACGCACGGTAATGCGCTTATCTTTCGCAACGATGACTTTGCCAGCTTTATTAAAAATATCAAAGCGAGCCACATCTCCACGCAAACGCTCTGCAACCACATCAAATTGCAAACCCTTTTTGCCAATATGGAAGGTATCAAAATCGAAGAACATGCCCAAAATTTCTTCGTTGTTGAAGCCTAATGAACGCAACAAAATCGTCACAGGCATTTTGCGACGACGATCAATACGGAAGTAAACGTAATCCTTCGCGTCAAATTCAAAATCCAACCATGAACCACGGTAAGGAATAATACGTGCGGAAAATAACAATTTACCAGACGAGTGCGTTTTGCCCCGATCATGCTCGAAAAATACACCAGGTGAACGATGCAACTGAGAAACGATCACGCGCTCGGTTCCGTTAATCACAAACGAACCTGTTGTCGTCATCAAGGGCATTTCGCCCATATAGACTTCTTGCTCTTTGACTTCTTTGACCGTAGGTTTAGAGGCTTCCTTGTCCATGATGGTCAGTCGCACACGCGCACGCAACGGCGACGCAAAAGTCAGCCCCCGTTGTTGGCATTCTTTCACGTCAAACGCGGGTTGACCCAATGTATAGCTGACGAAATCCAACCGTGCATTTTTTGTATGACTTTCAATCGGAAAAATGCCATTGAAAGCGGCTTGCAAACCGTCATTTTTGCGTTGATCTGCCGGGGTTTTCTCTTGTAAAAATTCGGCAAAAGACTCCAATTGCGTTGATAGCAAAAAGGGAATTGGCAATGCGCCAACGCGCTTAGCGAAACTTTTACGAATACGTTTTTTTTCGGTGAAAGAGTAGCTCATTTAATCTCCACGATTGAGGGAAAACGACGTTTCAGAGTAGGCATACCTTGCGAATATGCCTGAACTAAAAGACAGGGGGCAGAAAGTACTTTACTTTCTGACCGCTGGCTTCTACAAGCGGCAAAAGGCTGACGGTAAGCCGTCAGCCTTTTTACAGCATGAAACCTTACTTGATTTCAGCCGATGCGCCAGCTTCGATCAATTGTTTTGCAATTGCGTCAGCATCCGCTTTGGAAACACCTTCTTTAACTGCTTTTGGTGCACCGTCAACCAAATCCTTAGCTTCTTTCAAGCCCAGACCAGTGATTGCGCGAACAGTCTTAATGACGTTCACTTTGCTGTCGCCAGCGGCAGTCAGCATCACGGTGAATTCGGTTTGTTCAGCTGCTGCAGCAACTGCGCCACCAGCAGCAGGACCTGCTACTGCAACCGCAGCAGCAGATACGCCGAATTTTTCTTCCATTTCTTTAATCAGTGCAGACAGTTCCAGCACAGTCATGCTAGCGATTGCGTCCATCAATTCAGCATTAGTTACAGCCATGTTGTTCTCCTATTTCATTCAAAAATTATTATGCAGCAGTCGTTTCAGTAGCAGCTTCACCTTGATTTGCATCACGAACAGCAGCCAAAGTACGTACAAACTTGGCCGTAGTCGCGTTCATTGTCGCCATCAAGCGAGCAATCAATTCGTCACGGCTTGGTGTCGCAGCCAGTACAGCAACTTGATCAGCGTCCATTATGGAGCTGCCCATTGCACCTGCTTTAATCACCAGCTTGTTATTGGTTTTAGCAAAATCAAAAACGATTTTCGCAGCAGCAACCGCATCAGCACTCATGCTATACACCAAAGGACCCACCATCTTTTCAGCCAGTGGTTCAAATGGGGTGCCTTGCACCGCACGACGTGCCAAAGTGTTTTTCAACACATGGAAATACACGCCAGATTGTCGCGCTGTTGCACGCAATTTGGTAATGTCAGCGACAGCGATGCCACGGTATTCTGCCAGGATGATCGTTTGAGACTGTGCAACTTGCGCACTGACTTCTGCGACGACGGCTTGCTTTTCTTGCAGATTGAGACTCAAGTCTTCCTCCAGTTTCTAAAATACGCTTACGCCTATTTTATGGTTTACAACAGCGACCATGAGAGGGAAAACAACATTCCCTGCTCGCGGGCGCACCATCTACGTGGGCAGCTTGTGGCATTTAAGTTTTAAGCTTGCTCAAAACACCTACGGTCTTGGATGCTGCTTACACGCCAGCAGTCCAAAAACAAAGACCAGCGAGCATGACGCTCGCCAGTCAATTCGATTACTACGCAGCCAAGCTGGATTGATCTACGCGGATACCTGCACCCATGGTGCTGGAAACCGAAATTTTACGCAGATATACACCTTTGGATGTCGCAGGTTTTGCTTTAGTCAAAGCATCAATCAATGCAGCCAAGTTTTCACGCAAAGCTTCTGGCGCAAAGGAGGCACGACCAATAGTGCAATGAATAATGCCGTTCTTATCAGTACGGTATTGAACTTGACCTGCTTTAGCATTACGCACTGCACCTGCAACGTCAGCAGAAACAGTACCCACTTTAGGATTAGGCATCAGACCACGTGGACCCAAAATTTGACCCAATTGACCAACCAAACGCATTGCATCTGGGCTTGCAATCAGTACGTCAAAGTCCAAATTACCCGCCTTGATGGATTCAGCCAAATCATCGAAACCAACGATATCCGCACCCGCAGCGCGCGCTTCTTCAGCCTTTGCACCTTGTGAGAACACCGCCACACGTACAGACTTACCTGTGCCTTTAGGCAACACGACAGATCCACGCACGATTTGATCCGATTTACGCGCATCTACGCCCAAATTCACGGATACGTCGATAGATTCGTCAAATTTTGCAACCGCTGTTTCCTTAGCCAAAGCCAAGGCATCATTCACAGCGTAAACTTTTGTACGGTCAACTTTAGCCGCGATCAATTTATAGCGTTTAGACATGTTATACGCCCTCCACAATGATACCGATACTACGCGCGCTACCTGCGATGGTACGCACAGCGGCATCCATATCAGCAGCCGTCAAGTCAGGCATCTTAGTTGTTGCAATCGCTTCAGCTTGCGCACGTGTCAACTTACCAACTTTATCGGTATGAGGACGTGGGCTACCCTTCTGAATACCTGCTGCCTTCTTAATCAGAATGGTGGCAGGTGGCGTCTTCATAATGAAGGTGAAGCTCTTATCTGCAAACGCAGTAATGACCACTGGAATTGGCAAACCTGGCTCAACCCCTTGCGTTGCTGCATTAAATTCTTTACAGAACATCATAATGTTCAGGCCACGTTGACCCAATGCTGGACCAATTGGTGGACTTGGATTTGCTTTACCTGCTGGTATTTGCAGCTTGATATAGCCAATGACTTTCTTTGCCATAACTTAACACTCCTAATAAACGGGTTTAGCGAAACGTTCTAGTTTCTCCCCAACATGAGAAATACCGACTGGGAAACAGCCCCTGCATACGATGCAGTCGCGTCTCCCAATGATACTTCTCGCTTCTTAGGTCTTTTCGACTTGCCCGAAATCCAACTCCACAGGGGTCGAACGACCAAAAATTGTTACAGCGACACGAATCTTATTCTTGTCGTAATTCACATCTTCTACCAGCCCATTGAAATCAGTAAAGGGACCGTCTTTCACACGAACCGACTCACCCACCTCGAACAGTACTTTAGGTCTAGGTTTCTCTACCCCAGCCTGCATCTGCTGCATGATCGTTTGCACTTCCTTGGCAGTAATTGGAGTAGGCTTCATAGCCGAACCACCCAAGAACCCTGTCACTTTGGGCGTACTTTTAACCAAATGCCAACTTTCGTCAGTCATTTCCATCTCAACTAGCACGTAGCCAGGAAAGAATTTACGCTCACTTATTGATTTTTGACCTGACTTAAGCTCAACCACTTCTTCAACGGGAACCAAAATCTGACCAAACTTATCCTGCATGGATTCGCGCTGAATACGCTCCAGCAGCGCGCGCTGCACACTTTTCTCAAACTGAGAATACGTATGCACAACATACCAATTCATCGCCATCAGTCGCTCCGCCCCATCAACTTATTCACAAAAATCATTAACGTAGCGTCCACACCCCACAAGAACAAAGCCATCACAAAAGCAAACACGATCACAACCGCAGTTGTTTGTAGCGTTTCCTTGCGTGTTGGCCATACGACACGTTTAGCTTCTGTTATAGAGTCTTGCGCAAACATAAAGAACTGTTTACCCAACGCTGTCGTCCAAGCTACGCCCGCCGCAGCAAGCAAACCGATCAATACAGAGGCGAGCTTAAGCACTGCTGCCTTATCGTGCAAATAATAAAAGCCCGCGATTCCTGCTGCAACCAGCAGAAAAGCAACGAGCAGCTTGATTTTGTCTGTCATGCGCGATGTTTCCGATTAACTGAACTTACTATTTGGCAGGCCAGGAGGGTCTCGAACCCCCAACCCTCGGTTTTGGAGACCGATACTCTACCAATTGAGCTACTGGCCTATAAAAGTTACTAGCTTCTAGTCACTAGTTGTTAGCTGCCACCCTCCGCAATGCAGAGCTTGACTTTAACTAACGACTAGCGTCTAACGACTAATGTCTGGTATTACTCGATAATTTTTGCAACCACACCCGCGCCAACGGTACGACCGCCTTCACGGATCGCGAAGCGCAAGCCTTCTTCCATCGCGATTGGGTTGATCAGATTCACGGTGATGCTGACGTTGTCGCCTGGCATAACCATTTCTGTTCCTGCTGGCAATTCTACTGCACCTGTCACGTCCGTTGTACGGAAGTAGAACTGTGGACGGTAGCCTTGGAAGAATGGTGTATGACGACCACCTTCATCTTTGCCCAATACGTAGATTTCCGCAGTGAACTTGGTGTGTGGCTTGATTGAACCTGGTTTGCACAATACTTGACCACGCTCTACGTCTTCACGTTTCGTACCACGCAACAGCACACCAACGTTGTCGCCTGCACGACCTTCGTCCAACAGTTTGCGGAACATTTCAACGCCAGTACAAGTAGATACCTGAGTGGGCTTGATACCAACGATTTCGATTGCTTCGCCAACTTTGATAATGCCGCGTTCGATACGACCTGTCACCACGGTACCACGACCAGAGATGGAGAATACGTCTTCAACTGGCATCAAGAATGAGCCGTCAATTGCGCGTTCTGGTGTTGGGATGTAGCTGTCTAATGCATCTGCCAAACGGAAGATTGCGGGTTCGCCGATTTCAGATTGGTCGCCTTTAACAGCCAACATTGCTGAACCTTTGATGATTGGCACGTCATCGCCAGGGAAGTCGTATTTGGAAAGCAATTCACGCACTTCCATTTCAACCAATTCCAGCAATTCTTCGTCGTCAACCATGTCGCATTTGTTCAAGAACACAACGATGTATGGAACACCAACTTGACGTGCCAACAGGATGTGTTCGCGCGTTTGTGGCATAGGACCATCCGCTGCGGAACAAACCAAGATCGCGCCGTCCATTTGCGCAGCACCCGTGATCATGTTTTTAACATAGTCAGCATGGCCTGGGCAGTCAACGTGTGCGTAGTGGCGGTTAGCCGTTTCGTATTCAACGTGCGCTGTATTGATGGTAATACCGCGAGCTTTTTCTTCTGGAGCCGCGTCAATTTGGTCGTAAGCTTTAGCTTCGCCACCAAATTTCTTCGACAATACCATTGTAATCGCTGCAGTCAATGTGGTTTTACCGTGATCCACGTGACCAATTGTACCAACGTTGACGTGCGGCTTCGTGCGTTCAAATTTACTCTTTGCCATGATTTCTTCCTTATCAATGCAAACGTTAATGGAAAACTAATATTTTGGTGCCCATGGCGAGAATCGGACTCGCGACCTCTCCCTTACCAAGGGAGTGCTCTACCACTGAGCCACATGGGCAGACATACAGACTGGAGCGGGAGAAGGGGATCGAACCCTCGTCGTAAGTTTGGAAAACTTCTGCTCTACCATTGAGCTACACCCGCAGGTTTTGATCCAAACAGACACTGGCAAATTACACTTCGCCAGACATACTAAATTCATTGGTGGAGAGGGAAGGATTCGAACCTTCGTACTCTGAGAGAACGGATTTACAGTCCGTCGCCTTTAACCACTCGGCCACCTCTCCAAACACAGTCCGAGATTATGCCCATCTCAAACCACCTTGTCAAATTTATTTCTAATTTTCGTGTTAAAAAGAGCTTGTATCGCTTTTCATGGTGCTTTTCCTATAGATATTGCTTGATATATCTATATTTTTTTGGGTAAAAGATGTCGATGCATATTAAAGTACGTGGCGTGGCCTTAGAAGAATGGCACAACCCCATCTTCTCAATATCGCCCGCACATACACCTTAGGAGAACAATATGAGTAAGCACGCAGCAAACAAATCAACGCCACCTAGCACCACTTTAGGTGGCTCATTAGTCAAACTTTATGGTGAACTCCCCCAAGTAGGTCAAATCGCGCCGACCTTCTCCTTGGTAAATAAGACATTACAAAACATTACACTAGCCAGTTTTGGCGAGCAGCGCAAAGTGCTGAATATCGTGCCTAGCCTCGACACGCCCACTTGTCAGGCTTCCGCACGACGCTTTAACCAAGCCGCCACCGCACTGGAAAACACGGTCGTGATTAACATTTCCGCTGATTTGCCTTTTGCCATGGCGCGCTTTTGTAGCAGCGAAGGTTTGGACAAAGTCGAAAATCTTTCTGTGATGCGCGGCCGCGAGTTTATGCGTGACTATGGGGTCAAAATTGCAGATGGCGTTTTGGCAGGGCTAACCGCACGTGCCGTGGTGGTGTTGGATGGCAACAATCAAGTGCGTTACACCGAACTGGTGAGTGCCATTGAGCATGAGCCAAATTACGAAGCGGCATTGGCGGCTCTGAACGCAATCTAATTCCCGTTTATTTCACGGAAAACGATTCTGGCAAGGCAACCGCAATCACCCCGTAACGACCTGGATTCTCAGTTTTGGAGGGCGGATAGTCTTCGTTTCGGTTGGTTTGCGTGATTTCGTTGAGCGCATCCAAAATAAGCATTCTTAAGTAAAGCTCCGCATCGTTTCTCGTCAGCCTGTCATATTGTGCATCCACGAGTTTTTCGCCTAGCTTTTGGCTGATAAACTCGCGGTTGCTTTCAATATGCCGTATAAATGTATCAGCATCAAACGAACCCACGACCACGCTCAAAGTCGCTATCGTTAAAATTCGTTCAGCAGGCACCGCAGATTTCGCCGCGCTGTCCGAAGCAGGTACACGAAGCTTGATGGCTAGAGCCGAAATAAATTTGGGAAGTGTTCTGCCCATCCTGTTCCTATCTTTTTCAAGCGTGGACTGCTTGACGAGTTCAGGAGGAGCTTGAGTTTGCTGCTGTCTACTTAAGGGTGCGCGAAAAACCTTTAGCGCATCTTCTGAAGTGGTCTTAGAGAATGATAAAAAGTACACCCCTGCCAAAAGAAGTACGGCGATGACACTCCATAAATATCCGTGAGATTCGCCGACTGACGTGAGGGTCGCAGCTTGGTTTCTCACGCGAAGGGGGGCGGCTTGCTGTTTCAACTCCATGTCATATACGGCGCGCAAATGTGCATCCGCCAGCACTTCGTACGCCTGAACGATCCGTGAGGCACGTTGAGCGGTTTCAGCATCGTCAGGATGCCGATCTGGATGATAACGCTGTATCAAACTTTTGTACGCCGCCCGTATCACCGCTGGACTGGCGTTAGTACTCACTTCTAATACTTCATAGTAATTCATTGGCAAAGTGTTGAGCTTTCTTTAATCCAGCTTGCTAAAGGTCGTGGTCTTGCCATCACTCTCGCGCAGTTGAAATTCACGCGGCGTTGCAGATAAAACAGGATTAGGGTCACGTCCGACGTAGCCATCCACTTTATAATTCCAGACGATGTTGTTATTTTTGAACTCCCAAATCCCATATTGCAGCACGGCTCCCGCATCTGATTTTATTTCCCACTCACCGTTTTCATACAGATAAATGGGGGTCGTTAGCTTGGAGGATTTCCATTTGCCGACAAAAAGCTTCTCCGTGATAGGTTCGCGACTTGAACAGCCGCCAAGGGATAAAGAGGCGAATAGCAACATCAAAACGCCCCATTTGAGATACTTGAGTAGATGATCCATTTCTATCATTCCTAAGAAGGTTTTTCGGTCATCGCAAATTAGTACAATCCCAACTTGCGTCGCTCTTCTGCGACGCGCCGTTTTTCTGCTTCGAGGCGAATTCGCTCGGCTTGCTCTTGCTGACGCTTTTCTTCCGCCAACTGCCGCTCTTTACGCATCGCTTCATAACGCGCCTTTTCCTCTTCACGTTGCAGGTTGATGGCAACCTGATTAGCCATGTCCCGCGACTCTTCAACAAACTTTTTATCGGCTTCAGCTGCTTTTTGCTTTTCTAGTTCAGCCGCCTTCTCTGCATTTTCTTTACGTCGCCGCTCAATATCGAGCAAATCCGCTTCAGCCTTGCTGGCAGGTCTCACTCCGTACTTTTGGTAATATTCTTGCAAGTACAGCTTTTCTTCCGTGCTAGACATTTTTCCCTCAGCAGCCAACATTTCCGCCGTACCAATTGTCTGATTACGGTGCGCCATAGACGAAACGCCCCATTTAATCACCACCAGCAGCACGACAAAACCCGCTATAAATCTGAAAATGTACTTTAACGATTTCATAGAGCTTTTGACTGTCGTTGCAGCCACGTCGAGAGGGGTCGCTTGACTCGCCAACATGGCAGCGGAGAGCTGATTACTTCTTTCCATAGCATCGGCAATCCTAAGCGAATTTTCACCCACCTTGGCAGGCAGCTTAATGACAGGAGCGGGGGGTGGGGGCGCGGCTATTTTAGCATCGTAATCATCACGCGACAGCGAACTGGACAGTGTAAAAAGTGCAACATCCAAAATTTGCCGCTGAAAATGGATCTCTTCACGACTCAGCCCCTGCTCCACTGAGAACAGCTTGTCTAACTGGCTTTTATGTGCCGCCTTAATTTCATCCAGCGATGCACTGGACGCAACGCCCAGAATTTCATACAGCGTTTTCTTTTTAGTTGCCACGTTCGCCCCTTTCGGTGAGTACTGCAATCAGAGAGGCGTGATTCTAAATGATGGCTGGGGTATCGTCAGCTTTTTCAGCCATGCTTGTTGATTAAACTGCAGTTGGTAGGGAGATAACTGATTCATAACATCACCTGAAAGAGTACCAAAAAACCGAACTTGCCTAATTCATGTGCAATTATCGAATGTAGCCTCGGTCAAAATAAAGCCGCTGTTGAAATGACCAGAGGCTAAAGCGTCAGATTACTTGCACACGAACATTTAGGGGGCGCAGATTTATTCCAACAACCATGAAATAATTCTCCTGCGTGACTTGCTGAGCTACACTGTACCAGCACGCTTAAGTTTATTCCTCATTGAACAATATACAGGGTTCAAATATAGTCTCAAGCACATCAGGTTAAGGAAACGCTGATTAAAGCTTCCGTTCTTGGTGCGCTTGTCGAATGATGAATAGAAGATTTAATGAAATTAATAGATTAAATTCGTCCACCCTTTGACCGTTCGACAAGCTCACGGCTCAGGGAGAACGGATTTAATCAGTATCTCCTTAGCTGTGGCGCATCTTATGCAAAGGGCACTCAATCATGGAAAACCTCGCAACCATCTATCTTAAAAGCCATCGCACTACACTGTTTGCGGTGCTGATGTTTGCGGCGTTTACCTTGCTCATTAGTTCGGTGGGCTATGCCTTACTTCACCACATGCGCAGCTCTGATGAGTCCAATATCTCTGACACCTTGAAGAGCATCGGGCAATTGAAGGCTGGGCAAATCCAAGACTATTTGAAAGATCGCCAGAGTGATGCCCGCATTTTATCAACTTTGGTGAATAGCCCTGATGAACAAAACTGGTTGGTCGACCCGACGGCAACCATACCTGATGCGGTGCGAGATTCATTGAACAACGCGCTGAGTCAATATGAATATGGCTGTGTAGAACTCATCGACCAGTGGGGTAAGGTTCGCTATCAAAGTCCGTCAGATGCCCCTCACACTCAGTCCAGTAAACCCTGGGTAACCGAAACCTTGCATAAGGGCACCGCGATTATTTCGCCCATTTATTTTGCTGATATCACACAACAACATACCTCTCTAGACTTTACGGTGCCGTTAAGACATAAGCAGAGTGGAAAGGTAATTGGTGCATTGCTGCTGCATAACAACTTAAACAGTTTGAATACCCTGATTCTGACTTGGCCTGTGGTCAGCAATACCGCAGAATCCTTGTTGGTGGTCAAAGATGGCAATGAGGTGTTATTCCTGAACGAATTGCGCCATCAAAAGCATACCGCACTCAAGCTGCGCAAACCCCTGGCGGGCGACAGAAATACGCCTGCTTGGCCTGCTATTCTGGCTGCACGAGGGATTACGGCGTTTGTCGATACCTTTGATTATCGAGGTCAGCCCGTGTTGGCCTATACCCTAGCGGTGCCAGGCACCCCTTGGGGCATGGTCATTAAGATAGACAAAGACGAGGCTCTGGCATCCATTTGGCAGTTACAAAAAATTGCCATCGCAGTCACCTTACTGTTTATTGCATTGGCAGGTTTTTTAATAAGAGTATGGTGGCGTAAGCAAAAAGTAGAGCAGTTATTGATACAGGCAAAGCTGTCCGATAGCGGGACACGCATTCAAGCCATATTGGACACCATGGCGGATGGCTTAATTACCATTGATGGACAAGGAATAGTGGAGACTGCAAATCCTGCCGTAATGAGGACTTTTGGCTATAACCCGACAGAAATAATCGGAAAAAACATCAAAATGCTCATGCCTGAACCTTATCGCCAGCATCATGATGAATACTTGAATCGGTATAAAAATACGGGTGAGGCACGTATTATTGGCATAGGACGAGAGGTGGTTGGTTTGCGTAAGGATGGCACAACCTTCCCCGTTGAATTGGCAGTAAGCGAGATGACGCTCGGAGGGGTACCGCATTTTACGGGCATTGTGCGAGACATTACGTTGCGCAAACAGGCAGAGCAATTATTGCAGCAGGCGAAAGAAAAGGCAGAGCAAGCAAATCTTGCTAAGGATGCTTTCTTGGCAACCATGAGTCACGAAATCCGCACGCCGTTGAGTGGGATGTTGGGCATGCTGGAATTATTATCTCTGACACCGCTAGATGCGGAGCAAGAGGATACTGTTGAATCAGCAAGGCATTCTGGCGATAACTTATTACGCGTGCTGAACGATATTTTAGACTGGTCTAAAATTGAA
Organism: Gallionella sp.; assembly: GCA_028688275.1. Lineage (GTDB taxonomy): Bacteria > Pseudomonadota > Gammaproteobacteria > Burkholderiales > Gallionellaceae > Gallionella. The sequence continues at coordinate 24,241 of JAQTYN010000007.1, forward strand.
GCGGGTAAGTTGCATATCGCACCCAGCATTGAATCTATTCCACAGTTAATTGCGGGCGTGATGAGCAATTACCATCCGATGGCAATGAGCAAAGGCTTGTCGTTAATGCAAAATGTGGATGCAAACTTAGGCGCAGCGCATTGGGTTGATCCGCTACGTTTAGAGCAAGTGCTCAATAATTTTGTGAGTAATGCACTGAAATTTACGCAAGAAGGCATGATAGAAATCAGCGTGATTTCACTCTATCGCAACGATAAATCAGAAACAATTATGTTTTCTGTGCGCGACACAGGCAGCGGAATTTCACCCGAAGTGCAAGCCAAGTTATTCCAAGACTACGGGCAGGCCAGTACGAATACGGCGCGCATGTACGGTGGAACAGGGCTAGGCTTGTCCATTTGCAACCGTTTGGCAAGACTACTTTCAGGCGAAATCTCTCTCGAAAGCACCTTAGGGAAAGGCTCAACTTTCAGCCTAACCATCACGTTACCTGTGGCGGATGCATCGTCGATTGTGCCACTTCCAACCACATCACGGCCAATTGGGCACACTACTACTCAACCATTGATGGATGCAACGACCAATCAAAAAGTTATCCATGTGTTAGTGGTCGATGACCACCCCACTAACCGCAACTTATTAAGTCGTCAGCTTGACAAGTTGGCTCTGCACGCCGAATTGGCCGAGAACGGGAAACAGGCATTAGCCATGTGGTGGACGGGCAAATTTGCACTTGTCATTAGTGATTGCCATATGCCTGAAATGGATGGCTATGAACTGACTCGCAACATTCGGCACGCTGAAGCACAGACAGGCCAGTTACGTACCCCTATTATCGGATGGACAGCCAATGCGTTGAGAGAAGAAAAACTACGCTGCTTTGATGCTGGTATGGATGAAGTGCTCACCAAACCTTCAAATCTAAGCGAATTGCGTGCCATGTTGTCACGCTGGCTGGTCATCAAAAAAATCCCAGCAGCCTCACGCACGGGGATGTTCAACGCGATGGTGAACTTCAGTGTGCTCGGCAATATCACCTCGGACCATAAAGAACAGCAAGAAGTGTTACGAGAATTCCAATCGCAAAATCAGCTTGATTTGCGGGAGCTGAAAAAGGCACTTCAAGCGGAGAATATCGAAGAAATACGCCGCATAGCGCATCGCATCAAAGGAGCCTGCCGTATGGTCGGCGCGATCACATTGGAAAGTGTGAGTGCAAAAATCGAAGCCGCCGCCGCTAAAAAGCTGTTAAATGAAGCACTTGCAGCAGCAGGAGATTTGGATAACATTGCGGTGCAATTAGATAACGATATTAGATTATTTGCTAATTTAGGATGCGCAATGTAACCTTATCAAAGCGGTCAAGAATAAGCTCTTTTACAGGACAAATGGGGCGTGCGGGTTGCGTAATTTATATCAAAGATGCCGAGTTAATTAATCATTAAGAGGTGATTCAAATGGAGACAACAAGATCTGAAATTATAAAGCGCGCAAATAATAATAAGTTGCGTGTACTGGTAGTTGATGACCAGCAATTTGTGTGTCTCGCCGTGCAGCGTATGCTGCTCTCTCTGGGAGTGAAAGAAGTTTTACTGGCAAATGATGGTGAGCGTGCACTTGATATTTTGCAATACGAGCGCCCGAATGCAGTGGATGTGGTGATATGCGATCTCGACATGCCAGGCATGGATGGTTTAGGATTTCTTCGTCATTTGGCTCTTTTCCATTTTTTCCCTTTATCCATTATTATTGCCAGTGGGATGGATGCGACACTGATCAGTTCGGTGGGGAAAATGACTCAAGCGTACGGTCTACACTTGCTGGGTTCAATTGAAAAACCCTTATCGCTGGCAACATTGGGGGAAATGTTGGAATTGCACGCAGAACGACCAGAAACAAAACTAATTTTCTCACCCGAATTGGCTCCCAATTTGTACAGCGTTGAGGAAATCTTAGAAGGCGTTCGTTTACGGCAGTTTGAACCTTTTTTTCAGCCAGAGGTGTCATTTAAAAATAATCACGTTGTCAGTGCTGAATTATCGGTACATTGGCGACACCCTAAATATGGCTTAATCAGCCCATATCACTTTATTGGGACGCTGGAGAAAGCCAATAAAATGGCTGAGCTGACCTACTTGGTATTACAACACGCTGCTACTGCAAGTATTGCGCTAAGGGAGTCAAAACATGACATCACGATAGCCGCGCACCTTTCGCTTGCCTCGTTGACGGATAGTGCTTTGGCAGACAAAGCCACCGCAATTGTGCAGAGTGCAGGAGGCGATCCTAACCACATTATGTTAGAAATCAGTGAGGCCACTGCAATGACGGAGGATGCTAGGGTATTGGAAAATTTAGCTCGGCTACGCATGCGCGGTTTTGGGTTGTCTATCGACGACTACGGTGCGGGGCTTTCAAATATGCTCCAACTATCACGGATTCCTTTTGATAGACTGAAAATGGCCGCCTCTCTCGTCAAGGACATACCTGAAAATCAAACAACACTATTTATGCTGGAGTCAAATATTGAAATGGCGCACAAACTCCATGTAGTAAGCCTTGCCAAGGGCGTGATGTCGCAACAACATTGGGATATCCTGCGGGATATGGACTGTGATGTGGCGCAAGGAAACTTTGTCGCCAGACCCATGAATTTTGCTGCCTTACTCGATTTTTGTGCAGGCCATCAATCTATCATCTAGTGAGAGCCTGTTCTCGACCTCGCAGTAAGATCGCGAACAGGTTTGCTATACATGAGCAGGCTGCCAAAAGCATGCACAGCTCAAATCACGGTCTAGGGAGGTACCGACTAAATCCGTTCGCCCTGAGCTTGTCGAAGGGTGAGCGAATTTAATCTATTGATTTAATGACATCTTCCATTCATGGTTTGACAAGCTCATCACGAATGGAAGATTTAATCAGCGTTTCCCTAGCTGTTGCCAACGCCTCCAACACCGCCTGCAGCAATTGCCAACAGTGTCCCACCGAAGCAATTTCTACCCGTTCACCTGGCGCGTGTGCGCCGCGTATGTCGGGGCCGAATGAGATCATGTCCAAATGCGGATGGCTTGCCGCGAGCAAGCCGCATTCCAGTCCTGCGTGGATGACTTGCAGACTGGCGGGTTGACCGAATTCTGCGGTATAGACTTGTTGGCATCGCGCCAGCAAAGACGAAGTGGGATTCGGTGTCCAGCCAGGATAGCCGCCACTTTTTTCCGCGTGAAGATCATAGCTGCGGGCATGTGCGACCAGTTTGTCCGCCAAGGCATCGGCGCGGGCATCCTCTAATGAGCGCACTTTGAAGGTGGCGTTAAACTCGCCTTGAGTCAGTGATACCACGCCGAGATTGCTGGACGTGTCGGTCACATTGGGAAAATCCTCGCTGAGTTGTGCCACGCCATTGGCGGCAATATCGAGAAACGCCAGCAAGCTATCCCGTTCCGAATTGACCAAGGCAAGGTCGGGCGGCGCGTCATCGTGCTGGCAGACGAACGACACCTGCACATCCACTGCCGCAAAACGTGTGCGCCAAGCGGCATGGCGATGTTGCACCCATTCGTCGATGTTTGCCGCGATGGCAACGGGCAGCGCGCAGACCGCAAACGCCTCGCGGGGAATGGCATTGCGCGCCGTGCCGCCGACCATTTCGATCAATCGCAGATCGGTATGCGCAGACAAATCGCGCAACGCTTCTACCAACAACTTGATGGCATTGCCGCGCCCCAGATGGATGTCGATGCCAGAATGACCACCGCGCAGCCCCGATACTTCAAAGCGCAACAAGGCGTAATCTTGCGGCACAGTTGCTTGCACCGCCTCATGGCGCACGGTCACATCCACCCCGCCCGCACAGCCCAGATAGAAATGCCCCCATTCCTCGGTGTCCAGATTGATCAGCGTTTTGCCCTGCAATGTCCCCACAGCCAAGCCGCGTGCGCCATCCATGCCCGATTCTTCGTTAATCGTCAGCAACACTTCCAGCGCGGGATGGATCAAATCAGGTGCTTCCAGCGCAGCCAGCGCGAGTGCCACGCCGATGCCATTGTCCGCACCCAGCGTCGTGTCCTTGGCGATGACCCAGCCATCCTCTATCGTGACACGGATCGCATCGCGCTCGAAATCATGCGTTGTGCCTGAATTGGCTTGGCACACCATATCCAAATGCCCTTGCAAAATCACCCCCGCTTGCGTCTCGCACCCCGCGCTGGCAGGCTTGCGCAAAATCAAATTGCCCACGGCATCAACGGTGGTGGCAATGTTGCGCGCTTGCGCCCATGCAATCAGATGTTCAACCAACGCCGCTTCTTGTAAGGATGCGCGAGGAATGGCGCAAAGTGTCGCAAAATGCGCCCAGACCGAGCGCGGTTGTAAGGTGTCGAGTGTCATAGTCGTTTACTTAAAAATCGCCCATGTGGGCGAGGGAGGCAAATAAAAATGGGGGGCTTAGCGGGTGCTGATTGTATTTTGATTTCGTCATTCCTGCGAGCAACTTGGGGACAGGCCACGATTTTCTGGGTTCTGTTACCCTCCCGTCTTTCCAGAAAATCAGGCGAACCAGTGTTTGGTGAACTATTAGCTAAGTGACTTCAGGCAAAGCAAAAACCGTGGTCTATCCCCTGTTTATGCTGTTTGTGTACTATAGGGATTTTTATGATAGAGTTCGCGAAATGTATTTATAGCCCCCCGTGTTACTTGAACGGGGATGATAGCTTGATTTTGTAAAAATCAAATAAGGGAAATTCGGTGGCCGCTAAGACAATAAAAAGCATGATTTCTGACATCAATAACGAAGAATCTGATGGTGGAGGTTTGTGGCTTCCGAATATACAAAGACTATTTGTATGGGAAGAAAATCAAATTGAACGATTATTTGATTCAATTATGCGGCAATACCCACTTCCTTCCATGATGATTTGGAAGACCAAATCAGAACTAAGGAATCGAAGATTTATTGAGCAATACTTTGAAAATATCGATTTAAAAACGCTTTATCGTCAAAGTAATAAAAAGACGAAAAGAATGGTGTTGGATGGGCAGCAGCGCCTTCAAAGTCTATTTATTGGATTAAAAGGCTCAATAGATGGCAGGGAGTTTTGCTTCAATTTGCTTAGCGGCAATACTAAAGCCCCTGAAGATATTCGATACCGATTTTCTTTTTTGTCCAAAAAGGAACTTAAGTGGCCTTGGGTACGTTTTGGTGATTTGATTTACTCCAAGAAATTGGCGGGTGATATTGCTAAAGGTATATTCAAGGAAGCAGGAGTTGATTTAACGGAAGATCAGATTGAATTTGCAACTCGTAATATTGAACGTGCCAAACGTGAATTTGAGGTTTCTGAAGCTCTTCTTTATCAAGAAATAGACGGAACAGATGAGGACAATACCTTCGTCTTTGAGGATATTGTTGAGATATTTATCAGGGCAAACTCAGGTGGAACTAAACTGAGCAAATCAGACCTGATGTTTACTTTACTAGCATCTGATTGGGCAACGGCTGATATTGAAATGCAGGAGTTTCTCAGCGAGGTCAATGGCACTCAATTTCAATTTGACCGTGACTTCGTACTAAAAACATCACTTGTTGTTCTCGGTTTAGGTGCGCGCTATGACGTTGAAAAACTTCGCGATGACAAACTAAAGAAAAAGATTTCTGACAATTGGGGAAAAATTACAACTTCAATCTTTTTCGTTAGGGATATTTTGGTCAGCAAAACCTTTATTAGAAGTGACAAAGCATTGACATCATATAATGCGTTAATCCCTATTATCTATCTCCATTATCATTTTTCTGAACAGTGGGGAAACATCCGTCCTATCAAAGATTACCTGCTTCATGCATTACTTGCTGGAGCATTTTCAGGTCGTCCAGATGGTTTGATTGATAAAATTACAAACAACATCAAAGAACGTGAATCCTTCGATAAAAAATTAATTTTTAGAATAATGCAGGAAGATGGCCGTGAGTTAGAGCTTTCTGAAGATCGTCTATTCGATATGGGATACGGTTCAAGTCAGATTCATTTGCTGTTTAATCTTTGGTACAGTGATTTTGATTATCGTCCAGCATTGGATGGTCACCAACCTCAAGTTGATCATATTTTTCCGCAATCGTTGCTTAAGGCAATTAAAGATACTAATCCAGAGACTGGAAGAAAATCACTACAACACTACGCGGCAAGGGAAATTAACCAACTGGCAAACTGTATGTTGCTGACAGCCCGAGAGAATGGAGCAAGCCAGAAAACTAATATTCCACCCGATGAATGGTTTGCAAATAAGGATGATGATTATCTAGCCTTGCACTGTATTCCAAGGAACAAAAAGCTGTGGAAGTTAGAAAAGTTTGATGACTTTATTGAAGCTCGTAAAGTGCTTATAAAGGAAAAGTTTGCTGATTTATTATTGGACGATTGAAGTTTTAACTACCCAGTGCCTAGATTTATCGCTTATGGTGTACCAAATATTCAAAGGGTTAAGCAGAAATGCTTAGCCCTTTTTTTCTTTTCCAAATCAAAAAACCCCTCACGGGGGTAAACCAAAAATTTGCTGGGAACACCCCATCATTTTTGCCCTTGCGCTTTAAGATGAATATCGTTACGATATTCAAATTATGCACAAAAACCTAATACTATCTCCCATGGCGGGACGCGTCCGAATGCGGGACGTAAGCGTGTAGGGTGGATAAGCAACGCGCATCCACCTGAATTAAGGTTAAAAGGGGTCAACTTCGCAATATGTTTTTGCATTTCAATTCTCCTGTTCGCGGGGATGACGAATCAATCAGTGTCTCCTTAATCGACCATTTGTTTGCTCATCAACCAATCCAACACCCCCAGCCCCGCTTGTCGCCCACTGGCAAAACAAGCGGTGAGCAAATAGCCGCCTGTGGGGGCTTCCCAGTCGAGCATTTCTCCTGCGCAAAATACGCTGGGCAGATTATGCAGCATCAATTGTGCATTGAGCATTTCAAAGGTGATGCCGCCCGCGCTGCTAATCGCTTCATCCAGTGGACGGGGCGCGATCAGCTTTAAGGGCAAAGCCTTAATCGCCGCCGCCAAGTGTTCGGGTTGCTCGAACGCCTCGCGGGATAAACATTCACGCAGCAGCCCCGTTTGCACGCCTTTGAGATTGGCGCGACTTTGCAAATGACTGGAAATCGAACGAGAGCCGCGTGGATGCGCAACCTCAGCCAAGACGCGGGACAGCGGTTTGTTGGGTGCGAGGTCTATGTACAGCGTCGCCTCGCCATGAGCGGCAATTTGATCGCGCAACGGTGCGGACAAGGCGTAGATTAACCCGCCTTCCACGCCAGTCGCGGTTACCATCAAATCGCCCTGCTTACGATGGACATTGCCCGCCAAATCTGTCGTGGACACTGTCACCGCCTTTAACGGTTGCCCCGAAAATTTCTCGCTGAAGTGCGAAGTCCAGCCCACATCGAAACCGCAATTGGCGGGCAGTAAGGGGGCGACGGCAATGCCGCGCTGGGTGAGCAATGACACCCACGCGCCATCAGAACCGAGCCGCGCCCAACTGCCGCCGCCCAATGCTAGCACCACTGCATCAGCATGCACCACGACCTCGCCTTGCTCACTTTCAAAACGCAAGCCATGCGCATCATCCCAACCGACCCAGCGATGGCGCATGTGGAAACGCACCCCCGCTTCCCGCAAACGATGCAACCAAGCGCGCAACAGCGGCGCGGCTTTCATTTCCGTGGGAAAAACGCGCCCCGAGCTACCCACAAACGTGGAGATGCCCAGCCCTTGTATCCAAGCGCGCAGCATCTCTGGCGTGAACGCTTCTATCATGGGCTGAAGCTGGGTAGTGCGCGTGCCATAGCGGGAGAGAAAATCCGATAGAGGTTCGGCGTGGGTGATATTCATCCCACCCTTGCCCGCCATCAGAAATTTGCGCCCCACCGAAGGCATGGCATCGTAAACATCCACCCGCACGCCGCCCTGAATCAGCACTTCCGCCGCCATCAATCCAGCAGGGCCGCCGCCGATGATGAAGACTGTTTTATCGTGAAATTCGTGTGACAAGGGGTGTGCTTTCTGAGGATTGTGCGACATAACTTTCTACACAACTTTGTTCCCTCCCCCTAGCAGGGGGAGGGTTAGGGTGGGGGTAGAATCTCATTTAATAACAATATGTTTCATATTTTCAGAGACGCGTTGCACGCGCCCTTATTTGGATGCAATTCGCGCCTTCGGCGACCCTCTCCCCCAACCCCTCTCCCGTAAACGGGCGAGGGGAGTCTGGGTTCTCATCCAGACATTCGGATGTTGTTGTTTAATTGGAATTTAAAAACACCTATTTCGCGCTTGGCCATACTTTACGATACGCCGCGAGCAAGCGTTGGTGCATGTCGCTGCCTTCCATATTCGCGCCCAATGAACACAGCCCAAAAAACTGTGTTTCGCGGTTGAGTAATTGCTGCGCGGTTTGCAGCGTTTCTGCGCCATACAACAGGTGCAGATTAGCTTCATAAGGTGCGACGGAATCCGAGTCGGTCAGCTCTTGGAGTTGTACCATATGGGCAATGCAGCGATACACGCGGGCGCGGGCTTCGTTCAACTGCCCCAGTTGGCTAATCCACAAACAACCGTCGAGGATAGCCTCTTCATCGCCCACCGCCAGTGCCAACAAGGTTTTCAGCTCCCCGACGCGCAAGGTCGCCCAATCTGTTCCTGCGTCGGCTGCCAACCCAATTAAGGTGGTAACCGCAAGGTTATCCGCCAGATCCAAATCGAGCAACGTGTCTAGCAAGTCATTGCACTCGTCTTCGTCCAGCTCTTGCACGCGCAGCAAGGCGGGGCGCACCAGATTGCCCACGGTATTGTTTTGCCATTGCAGCTCTTCAATCGGATAAATTTCTGACATATCTGGCACAAAAATACGGCAGGCATACACATCCAAATGGGTGAAATCGGCGACGTAAATGTCGTGCCCGCTGGCGTGGATGGTTTCGACGCACCAGCGATAATCTTCTTCCGTGGTCGTGCCAAAGTTCCAATCTACAAATTCAAAATCAGGGGTATTGCGCAAAAACTCCCAGCTAATCACGCCACTGGAATCGACAAAATGGATTTCCAAATTCTGCGCATCGGCGATTTCGTCTTCATCAAAACCAGGGGCGGGAAAACCGTTCAACGTGCCTAAGGCGCGACCTTGCAACAACTCGGTCAGCGCACGTTCCAATGCCACTTCAAAGCGCGGATGCGCACCAAAACTGGCAAAACAACCTTGGTCATGCGGATGCAGCAGCGTGACGTTCATCACAGGATACTTGCCGCCCAGCGACGCGTCTTTGACCAAAATACCGTAGCCCGCTGCGCGCAAACCCGCGATACCTGCCGCGATGCGAGGGAAACGTGCAATCACGGCTTCAGGTACATCGGGCAAACAAATACAGTCGCGGATAATGCGGAACTTGATGTCGCGCTCAAAAATTTCAGCCAACGCTTGTGTGCGCGCTTCCATCAGCGTGTTGCCCGCCGACATGCCGTTGCTGACATACAAATTGCCAATCAGATTGACGGGGAAAAGTACCGTTTTGCCATCGCGTAAACATTGATAAGGAATGGCGCAAATCCCGCGTTCCGCATTGCCCGAATTCAAGTCGATCAACTGGCTCGCCAATACGCCGCCTTCTGGGTTGTAGAACTTTTGTAGCTTAGGCGTGAGCAACTTGGCTGGCCATTTGTCGCCTTTGACAGGAAACCATTGCTCGTTCGGATAATGCACAAACTCGCCGTGGCTAATCGTTTCGCCCAAATAAAAATGCGTCCAAAAATAATTGGTGCCAAGACGTTCAAAAAACTCCCCCAGCGCACTGGCACGCGCCGCCAATTCTGACCCGCCCTTGCCATTGCTAAACAGCCGAGGGCAATCGTGATCGCTCACATGCACCGACCAGATATTCTCAATTTCATTCAGCCAAGAACGCTCCTCGACGTGAAAACCAAGGGCTTCCAATTTGGCGTGCAAGGTACGAATGGAGGATTCCAGAGAAGCGTCTTTGCTGGGGATAAAGGTTTCAGTGGTGGTCATAATAGGGTTCGATGATGAGATTCATAAAAGGGTGGGATCAGCAAAAATCAATCGACGCATTCTACCTTGTAGCACGAGATTTCAGCCGAGTGCAGCAGGTGATATTTGTGCCAACAAGAATTCCTTGAACGCCAATGCCGCGCTGGACAAGCGTTTTTGCGTGCGGTGGGCAACAAACCAATGGCGAATAATTGGAAAATATTCAACATTAAGCAACACGAGTCGGTTCGTCTCAAGTTCTAGCGCGATACTGTGTTGCGAGAGTATGCCCAGCCCCATCCCTGCTCGCACGGCTTGCTTGATCGCTTCATTGGTTTCCATTTCCATACGAATGCGCGGTTGGATGCGGTGCTTGGCAAATACGCGCTCCATTGCGCTGCGCGTACCCGAACCGAGTTCGCGCGATAAAAACTGCTCCTGAGCAAGCTGATTAAACTTGACGTGTTCCAATTGCGCCAAAGGATGATTCGGTGCGGCGATGACCACCAGCGGGTTGTCCATAAATCGTTCCGAGCTAATGTCACTGTCCTCAGGAGGTTGTCCCATAATGGCAAGGTCGGTACTGTTTTCGGCTAATCTTTTTAACACCGCATCGCGGTTGGCAACATGCAAAATCACGTTGATATTGGGATGTTGCTGGCAAAAATCGGCTAGCAATTGCGGGGTGAAATAGTTGGCGGTATTGACCACAGACAGAGTGAGCTTGCCTTGCTCCAGCCCTTTCATTTGATTAAACACCGTTTCCATTTCAGTCAGTTGCTGCGCGATATTGCGACTGTAGTGAAACAACTCTCGTCCCGCCTCGGTGAGGAAGATTTTTTTGCCCATTTGCTCAAACAAGGGCAGCCCAATATGAGCTTCAAGCTGCTTAATCTGCATAGACACTGCGGGCTGGGAGAGGTATAGTTCTTCCGCTGCCCGCGAGTAGTTTAGGTGGCTGGCGACTTTCTCAAAAACTTGTAATTGACGTAGCGTAAAGTGCAACATAGTGTGGAATAAGTGGGTGGCAATGAGTGATACGAGCAATCGCATTGTGTCATAAGTTTTGCTTATGATTTCGATAAAAATAATTGACTATCGCTTATGGAGCTATCGCTTTATAGTTCTAACCGTTGCAGGTCGTTATCAGTTGGGCAAGTCGCCACCAAAGTGTGGTTTATAAAAATTTTAATCATCAATACAGGAGAGTACGCAATGGATCAATCGAATCGTTATGCAGACCTGAGCTTGGACGAGGCAGAGCTTATCAAAAATGGCAAGCACATTTTAGTTGCTTACACCATGACCCCAGCTTCAGGTCACGGCTATCTGGAAGTTGCAGCGCACATCGCCGCTGAATCTTCTACTGGTACAAACGTTGAAGTTTCGACAACTGATGACTTCACCAAAGGTGTGGATGCATTGGTTTACTTCATCGACGAAGTAAAAGGCATTATGAAGGTTGCTTACCCGAACGACTTGTTCGATCGTAACGTGACTGACGGCCGCGCGATGATCGTGTCATTCCTGACATTGGCAATCGGTAATAACCAAGGTATGGGCGACGTAGCTGACTTGCAAATGCAAGACTTCTGGATTCCACCACGCATGTTGCAATTGTTTGATGGTCCTTCCAAGGACATTTCTGACCTGTGGCGCATTTTGGGTCGCCCTGTTAAGGACGGCGGCTACATCTCTGGTACGATCATCAAGCCAAAATTGGGCTTGCGTCCAGAACCATTCGCGAAAGCAGCTTACCAATTCTGGTTGGGCGGCGACTTCATCAAGAATGATGAACCACAAGGTAACCAAACTTTCTGCCCAATCAAGAAAGTATTGCCATTGGTGTATGACTCTCTGAAACGTGCTCAAGACGAAACAGGTCAAGCAAAGTTGTTCTCCATGAACATCACAGCAGATGATCACTACGAAATGTGTGCTCGTGCGGACTTCGCACTGGAAACATTTGGCCCAGATGCTGACAAATTAGCATTCTTGGTTGACGGTTATGTAGGCGGTCCAGGCATGATCACGACTGCACGTCGTCAATACGCTGACCAATACTTGCATTACCATCGTGCAGGTCACGGCGCGGTGACTTCACCTTCTTCCAAGCGTGGTTACACAGCGTTTGTATTGGCGAAAATGTCCCGTCTGCAAGGTGCTTCTGGTATCCACGTAGGTACCATGGGATTCGGCAAAATGGAAGGTGGCAAAGACGACCGTATCATCGCTTACATGATCGAACGCGACAGCTGCATGGGTCCGTTCTTCCATCAAGAATGGTATGGTATGAAACCAACAACCCCAATCATCTCAGGTGGTATGAACGCGTTGCGTCTGCCAGGCTTCTTTGAGAACTTGGGTCATGGTAACGTGATTAACACAGCAGGTGGCGGTTCTTACGGTCATATTGACTCCCCAGCTGCTGGTGCGATCTCCTTGCGTCAAGCTTATGATTGCTGGAAATCAGGTGCAGATCCGATCGAATATGCAAAAGAACACAAAGAATTTGCACGTGCGTTTGAATCCTTCCCTAAAGATTCCGACAAAATCTTCCCAGGCTGGCGCGAAAAATTGGGCGTACACAAGTAAGCTCAATTGAGTATCACGTAACATAATGCGCCCCCACTTTGCTGGGGGCGTTTTATTCAGGAAAGTGCAAACAACGCCAGATTTTCCATTAGCCCGCCTTGAGTGAACAGGCAATGCGGTTTAACGGAAGATTTGGCATCAACCCAAGGAGCGTCACATGACAAACACTACACAATACAAAATTCAAACCGAGCCGTTTTATCAGGCACAAGGCGACGAAGTGGCGTTGTACGAAGCCGCTTACGCAGCACGTTTACCCGTGATGGTAAAAGGACCAACAGGCTGCGGGAAATCACGTTTTGTCGAATATATGGCGTGGAAGTTGAACAAACCGCTGATTACCGTTGCGTGTAATGAAGACATGACCGCGTCGGATTTGGTCGGACGTTATTTATTGGATGCCAATGGCACACGTTGGTTAGATGGTCCATTGACCACCGCTGCCCGCATTGGTGCGATTTGCTATTTGGATGAAATCGTCGAAGCGCGTCAAGACACCACGGTGGTCATCCATCCTTTGACTGACCACCGCCGCACTTTGCCCTTGGACAAAAAAGGTGAGCTGATTCAAGCGCATCCTGACTTCCAATTGGTGATTTCCTATAACCCTGGTTATCAAAGCTTGATGAAGGATTTGAAACAATCGACCAAACAGCGTTTTGTCGGCTTTGATTTCGATTATCCAGCCGCGAGTATTGAAGCCGAGATTCTCGGCAAAGAAGCGGGCATTGAAGTCGAACTGGCTAGCAAGCTGGTCAAAATTGGTCATGCTGCTCGCAACCTCAAAGGACATGGGCTGGACGAAGGTATTTCCACCCGATTGCTCGTTTACGCAGCCACGCTGATTAAAGGCGGCGTTGCTCCGAGCGCGGCTTGCCGTATGGCACTCGTTCGCCCCATTACCGACGATGCTGACATCCGCGCGACGCTGGATCACGCGATTGATGCGGTGTTTGCGTAATCGTTAATCCACCCCGTAGGTGCGGATACCTTCGCACGAACACACGGTTGCGTGCGGGCAAATCCGCACCTACAGGAGCAAAATGATGGAACCTATCGCCATACCAAAGGAATTTGAGGCCTACTGGCAGCAGCTTGATTGCGGATTCCCGCGTGTCAAACCTGTCTTTACGGACTGTATGCAAGCTGCATTGGTCGTACTGGACAATGCGGGCATGAAAGCCTATGTCGACTACGCCCGTTTTTTGGGGAAAATGGGACGTGGTGCCGAACCTATCCTGATTTTTCTGGAAGAGTGGCCCAGTGTCGCTGACATCATGGGGGCGGACGTGTTGCCCGATGTCGTGGAGTTTGTCCGTCGGCTGTGGAAATCGCCCAATGGACCCGCCATTACGCCCTTTTTGCAGTCACTACCCACCACGGCGCGGCGGTTGCATACGGCAGCACAACTCCGTATTTATTTGGAAATGGTGCTGGATTTTATGGAGCGCACCACAGGCTCTGTTCATGGGATTCACCAAACCTTCCCCAGTCCTGGCTTGCCCCCCTTTTTCAAACAAACCCCCGTTTTGCTGAGCCAATTGGCGTTGGCGGGATTGAGAAATTGGATCGATTACGGCATTCGCAATTATGCACACCACCCTGAACGCCAGATTGAATACTTCAATTTGCAGTCGGCAGACAGTCGTGCCGTGTTGCAACGCGAACGACATGGCACGTTATTAGTCGATAACGACCGCAAGTTGGATATGTATTTGCGTAGCTTGTGGCAAGACGAAGCGATGCTGATTCCCTACGCCAGTGGGATGGATGTATTGCTTCAAGGCACGCCCTATTACGATTCCCTAGGCATCAGGTTGCCTGATGTGTATGACGATTTCACTGCGCAGAACGGCACCATCATCGCGGGGATTGATCGTTATCGCGCCGCCTTAGCCCACATCGTCGCGCATCGTCGTTGGACGCGTCCGATTTCTGCGGACAATCTCAGTCCATCGCAACGCATGGCGGTGGAGTGCTTGGAAGACAATCGCGTAGAACAATTAGCCATGCGTGAATACCCTGGATTACGACGGATTTTTAGCGCACTGCATCCCGTGCCAGCCGAAGACGCATGTGACCACACCAAGGAATCAGGTGTGCGCCATCGTTTGGCGATGCTGTCCCGTGCCATTTTGGACGCAAACCACCCATACAAGAACGTTCACATCATCGAGTTTGCGCGACGCTTTCATGAGTTGATGCAACTAGGGGAATCAAGCACGCAAGATATGATTGATATTGCGGTCACTTTCATTGCGCGCACCCGTTTGCAAAGCGACAACTTACCCAATACGCACTTCAAAGATACAGAAGTTGGGTTTCGTGATGACAACCGTCACATGTGGTACTTCATGGAAGAAGACGATGAGGGCGAAGTCGCCGCAGATCAGCATCGAAAGATAGAACCAGACGAGGAGCAAAAAGGGCTGCCGCCGCGTCATTATCACGAATGGGATTATCACAGTCAAAGTATGCGTCCAGATTGGGTGAGCGTGTATGAAGCCTTGCACCCTGCGGGACACGCCTCCGACATCGACAAATTATTGGACAAACATGCCGCGCTGGCCAAACGCTTGAAAAAGATGTTGGACTTGTTGAAACCGCAAAACAAAGTCCGCATTCGCTATCAAGAAGAAGGCAGCGAGTTGGATTTGGACGTGGCATTGCGTGCGCTGATTGATTACAAAAGCGGATCCTCGCCTGATCCGCGCATCAATATGAGCCACCGCAACGACGGGCGCAATATCGCGGTGATGGTGTTACTGGATTTGTCGCAATCATTGAACGAAAAAGCCGCTGGCTGCGACCAAACCATTTTGCAACTCAGCCAAGAAGCCGTGTCGGTATTGGGCTGGGCGGTGAATAAACTGGGCGACCCGTTTGCCATCGCAGGCTTCCATTCCAACACGCGCCACGACGTGCGTTATTTGCATATCAAAGGCTTTAGCGAAGCATGGGACGACACGGTCAAAAGTCGCTTGGCAGCGATGGAAGCCAGCTATTCCACCCGCATGGGCGCGGCAATGCGTCACGCCGCGCATTATTTGGACAAACAGCAGGCCGACAAAAAACTGCTATTGATTTTGACCGACGGCGAGCCTGCGGATATTGATAGCAAAGACGGTCGTGTGCTGATTGAAGATGCCCGCCACGCGGTGCAAGAGCTGGATCAACAAGGCATTTACAGCTACTGCATCAACCTCGACCCCAAAGCGGACGAGTATGTGTCGGATATTTTTGGTAAGCAATACACCATTATCGACAAGGTGGAATCCTTGCCAGAAAAGTTGCCAGAACTGTTTATTGCGTTGACGAAATAGTCAGGAGCGGGGTGCAACCCCGCTCTTTTTTGATTTTTTACCGCAAAATGGTGCATCGTGATACCTTGTTGCTGCGATAATTCAGCACACCCATTTCTCAGAGGAGTTTAGTATGGAAAGAGATCAAGCCACCGAGCTGATACATAACTTACTGCGCGGCATGATCGCCAAAAAAGCGTCAGACTTATTTATTACAGCGGGATTTCCGCCAGCCTTTAAGCTGTACGGCAAGATGACCCCGATGTCACCGCAGTCACTCACCCCGCAACACACCCAAGAGCTGGCGCGCAGCATTATGAACGACCGCCAAGCGGCGGAGTTTGAAAAAACCAAAGAGTGTAATTTTGCGATCAGCCCCCCTGGCATTGGGCGTTTCCGCGTGAACGTATTCATTCAACAACAACGCGTGGGCATGATTTTACGTACCATTACCAGCCAGATTCCTGATCTGGATGAAATGGGCTTACCGCCCGTGTTAAAAGACATTGTGATGACTAAGCGTGGCTTGGTGATTCTGGTCGGCGGTACGGGTTCAGGCAAATCCACCACGCTGGCGGGCATGATTGGTTATCGCAATCAAAACAGCTATGGTCATATCATCACCATCGAAGATCCTGTGGAATATGTGCATGAGCATCGCAACTGCGTGATTACCCATCGCGAAGTGGGCGTGGATACTGACACGTGGGAAGCGGCATTGAAAAACACCTTGCGCCAAGCTCCCGATGTGATTTTGATCGGCGAAATCCGAGACAAAGAAACCATGGAATTTGCCGTGGCGTTTGCCGAAACGGGTCACTTGTGCATGGCAACCTTGCACGCCAACAGTGCCAATCAGGCATTGGATCGTATCGTCAACTTCTTCCCTGAAGAACGTCGTCCGCAATTGCTGATGGATTTATCTTTGAACGTCAAAGCCCTGATTTCACAACGCTTGATTCCAAAAATTGGCGGTGGACGTGCAGCCGCGATCGAAATCTTGCTGAATTCTCCGTTGATTGCTGATTTAATTTTCAAAGGCGATGTTCATGCGATCAAAGAAGTCATGGCAAAATCACGCGAATTGGGCATGGAAACCTTCGACGGCGCGCTATTTACCTTGTACGAAGAAGGAAAAATCACGTATGAAGACGCGCTGAAAAATGCCGACTCGGTCAATGATTTACGCTTACGTATCAAACTACAAAGCAAGCAAGAAGGCGCGCAAGAAGCCTCTGGCAGCGCGGTCAATCTGCAACTTTCCTAAAAGATTGTCATGTCGGGTGAGCGGTTCGATCACGCAACCCGACAACTATCACCACAAAATATCTAGATTCTTTTGAGGCATTCTCCTGCCCACTGAGATACAATCCGCCAACCGTTTAATGCGGGATGCAAGCTGCGCTCGACCATCCCATTATGGATTCATGCCCTAGGCTCCAGTTGAATACATTTATCCAAAAAAAGCAGCTCTCATTTTCCAGTCATATATGGCTGACGATGGGTATTTTCGCGCTACTGGTCGTGCTTTTTTCTGTTTACGTCTGGTCAGAAAAGGAAATTGACCGTCTTTATGAGGTACGGCACCAGTCTATTTTACTCACGGATGAATTGCGTCAATCTTCAGATGATTTGACTCGAATGGTGCGAACCTATGTCGTGACAAAAGACGCGAACTACAAAGATAATTATCAGGCTATTCTGGACATCCGTGATGGCAGAAGACCCCGCCCACAGCATTCCCGTAGTCTCTACCTAGAGACTGATCAGCGACCCCTCCAAAATAGCACGCGAACTATTTCTTTGCTGGATTTGATGCGGCAAGCAGGGTTTACAAATCAAGAATTTTATAAGCTGGCGGAGGCAAAAACCAATTCGGATCGTTTAACCGCCACAGAGTTTGAAGCCATGCGATTGATTGAGCTGCCTGATACGGGAGGCAGCCATGCACAGGCTCTCGCCATGCTGCACGATTCAAATTACCATCAAGCCAAAGCGGGCATCATGCGACCTATTCATGATGTTAATGCCTTAGTTGAGGATCGCACGGCAGATGCCGTCCAGCTTGCCAAAACAACCGCCTTGATCTTGCGCTGCATCTTTATTGCCTTGGCGTTGAGCTTGGCATTCATGCTATATCGCACCCATCAATTTTTACAAATGACGTTGGGAGGATCCGTTGATAAGATTCATGAACATATCAGCCGAATGGGTAGTGGAGACTTTGCCTTTTCTACCTTGAGCAATTTCAAGCTGGACAATAGCGTACTGGGTTGGCTGACCAATACTCGCCAAAGTCTGCATCAGATGGATCTGGATCGCAAGCAAACGGAACAACAACTACTAGAAAGCAAGCAACGTTTCCATCAAATGTTTTTACTGCACGATTCCCCCATGCTCTTGATTGAACCTGAATCGGGGATGATTCTAGATGCCAATCAAGCCGCCAGCAATTTTTATGGTTATAGCATTGACCGCTTGAAGCAGATGAATATCGAGGCCATTAACACCTTGCCCCCCGAAGAATTGGCGGCAGAGCGGATGCGAGCCGCATGTGAGCAACGCAATTATTTTATTTTTCCACATCGTTTGGCAGATGACTCTTTACGTACCGTAGAAGTACATTCTTCCCCCATGAGTTTGGGCGGGCAAACGGTTCTATTTTCTATCATCCACGACATCACGGATCGTCAAAAAGCCGAAGCAGAAATCAAACTGCTTGCATTTTATGATCCACTCACCAGCCTAGCGAATCGCAGACTCTTGACTGACCGCATGGAGCAAACCCTCGCCTTCGCGCGTCGTTCGAACGAACTGGTAGTCATCTGCATGTTAGATCTCGACGGCTTTAAACAAGTGAATGACCAATTCGGACACAAACTAGGCGATCAGCTATTGATCGAAGTGGCACGACGGCTACAAGAATGCGTGCGGGAAGCAGATACAGCATCTCGCTTTGGGGGGGATGAGTTTGCCCTGATATTGGGCGGATTTAAAAATATAGATGAGATTGAGCAAACATTGAGTCGGGTGATCTCTTCCTTGTCCACGCCCTATTTGCTAGACAACAAAGTTGCACATGTTTCTGCCAGTCTCGGCGCAACCATTTTCCCCAACGACGTGAGTGACCCCGATTTGCTATTGCGTCATGCCGATCAGTCTATGTATGAAGCAAAACAAGCGGGCAAAAACTGTTATCAGCTATTTAATCCTACCCACCACAATCAACAACAGGCGAATCAAGCAACGCTCAAAAAAATTGAACATGCCTTGGCCGATGGTCAATTTACACTTTATTATCAACCCCAAGTAGATTGCCGACAGGGCAAGGTCGTTGGAGTAGAAGCACTGATACGTTGGAATCACCCCATTTTGGGACTTTTGCTGCCTTCAGAATTTATTCCCTTAGTAGAACACCAAAACCTAATCGTGGCGATGGGCGAGTGGACGATACAAGAAGCCCTTAAGCAATTAGTCGCTTGGCGTACCGAGGGGCTAAACTTGTCCCTAAGTGTCAATATCTCACAGTACCATTTACATAAACATAATTTTATTTCACGATTGAATGATTTACTTATTGATTATGATACCGAAATAATTAACCGCCTAGGCATCGAAATTCTTGAAACTGGCGCGCTAGAAGATGTCAATACAGTTGCCAATGCGATTCAACAATGCCGAAACATGGGGATTCATGTATCCCTAGACGATTTTGGCACAGGATTTTCTTCCTTGACACACTTGAAACTTCTCCCAGCCGACGCGTTAAAAATTGACCAAAGTTTTGTGCGTGGGATGTTGCACAATACGGATGATCTAGCGATTGTGAGTGGCGTGGTGGGTTTGGCGACGGCTTTCCAGCGCAAAGTGGTGGCGGAGGGGGTCGAGTCTATCGACCATATTTTGATGCTAATGGAGATGGGTTGTTTCCTGATGCAAGGTTATTGCATCTCCCGACCTATGCCAGCGGAACACGTCACATCTTGGGTGCAGGCATTTCGCCCTGATCCGCTGTGGCAATTACCCAGCACTCGACGACCATCACGGGGTTATTTTGAATTGCTTTTGGCAGAAGTAAATCATCGACACTGGATAGATCGTCAGATCGAAAAATCCAGCAATATGCTGACTGATTTTAATCCTCAAACACTACTTGATGAACAAGGCTGCCATTTTGGTCGTTGGTACGCAGGGGATGGCTTACAAGAATTTGGCAAGGAAAGTTGGTTTCATTCGTTTGAACCTGTTCATCGTCAAATTCACCAAACGGCAGCACAACTATGTGAACATCAGCAGGTGGGTGATTTGACTGCAGCCCAGACAGATGCGGAAAATTTATTAGCACAACATGATGAACTTGATCATCTACTTTCTCGTGTGCGGAGCGAACTGGCACACAACTACAACACAACTAAGTGGGGACAAACTCAATGATAGGACATGAACTCATCATCTGGAATGACGATCTCGTTACGGGCATCATCGAAATGGACGAGCAGCATCGCATTTTGATCAACAGTATCAACGAAGCCAACACAAGGCTGACCAGCAACGTCAACGCTGAAATCCTAGATCAAATCACGCAAGATTTACTGAGCTACGCGCTGTATCACTTTGAAACGGAAGAAGCCTTGATGCAGATCTACCATTACACCGATAAACAACAAGAAGACGCGAATACCCATATACAACAACATCGCGAGTTCTCTTCAACCGTACTCAGTATTCGCGAAGGTCTCAAAGTGGGACACTTGATTTCTCGTGAAGAGTTGCTAACCTTTTTGAACAATTGGATGATCGACCATATTCTCAATATTGACAAACATTTAGGCGCATTTATTTTGGCAAAACGAGCCGAGTTAGCCAGCTAGTGATGAGAAATCCTCGTGTGCGCCCGCCTGCTTGGGCGCAACGAAATCTGAATCATTCAGTGGGTTTATTTTTTTCTGACCGTTCCAGTTCCGCCAAAATATCCGCTTTGTTCCATGTTAAAACGGTGCATTGCTGGCAGGGGTGTTGCGCGATAAAACTCTCGATGGCTTGAATACGAAGCAGCGTATCGGGATGAGAGGACAGCCAACTTGAGACTTCAGAAGACTCTTCCTTGCTTGCTTTGGGTTCTTTGGGTGGGTCAAATCCCGCTTCCAATTTCTTAAAGAAGCTCACCATCCCGCGCGTATCAATATGCTTGTCATTCAATAGCTGCACACCTTTGAGATCAGCATCTGACTCCACTTGGCGACTAAAGTATTGCGAGGAAAGCTGATGCGCCACCAGCATCACGACCGCGTTGGCATCGCCTAACACCACCAACACCACGGTCGCCATCGCCGCACTGTTCATCATGTTTTGCAACGCGTGGCGTTGCTCGACGTGCTGCACCTCATGTGCCAACACTGCCGCCAGCTCATTCGGTGTATCAGCGTGTTTCAGCAGACCGCTATTCACCACAATAATCCCACCAGGAAGGGCAAAGGCATTCACGGCGGGATCTTTGGAAACATACCACTGATATTGATAACGCGACCCTGCCGTGAGTTGTTGCCCGATGCGTTGCACGGCTTTCACGGCTTCGCCTTCGCTAAGAAAGTTCGCTTTGGGATTAAGCGATTTCAGTACGGATTCTCCCAAGCTCTTTTCGGTCTTCATCGACACCATGCTTGCCGCCCACATCGCGGCGCGATCATGCTGCCAAACCAACAGCAGAACAGCCAAACCCACCAAAGCGGTGGTGTACAAAATACCTTTCCACAGCCAGCTTTGCGATTGCGTCTCATGTTGCCAATGCTTAAAACCCGCTAAGCTCTCTTTGGGCAGGACTGCGATCAGTTTTTTCTGCTCTGTTGCATCTGCGGGTATCAATGACCACGCCGCAGCCTCTTGCTGCCAAGTTAATTGCAGTTGGTCATGATCGAAACCCGCTACTTTCGCGTGCAATTCTCGCCAATGGATAAACAAGGGGGCGGCAAATTGCGCAAATTGGAGATGTATACCCTCCTGATTCGCCATGCACTGGGCGCGTTGCCCCGCGACGGGCAAGTCAGCACCAAACAGAAAAATTTGAATATCAGTCATGCTAGTGGTTAGGTACAAATAATTGGGGATTGAGTCGTTAGTTGGTAGTCGCTAGTTTGCAGCGACTATTTCTCCATGCCACGTTTTGACCTATGACCTCTCTAGAAACAGAGACACGATCACGAAAATCACAAAACCAACTAAGTATAATTTTCCCCAGATTGAGCCTTTGCCCCGTCCTGAAATCGCCGCTGTCATCAACACCTTGCTCAAGCGACTCAATGGCAAAGATTGCATCCAGACATGACCTGGTCCTGAAACCGTGGCGTAAAACAAGCCTTCGCCGCCGAACAAACTGGTTTTGAGTTTGCCTGTATATTTAATGTCATAACGCACACTGGAGGACATGCCCACGAGGCAACCCGTATCAACGCGCAACGCATCCACGGAACCCAGTGCCACCTGCCTCAACGCACCCGACGCATGGATAAACACCGTGCCGCGACCGCTGATTTTCTGCATGATAAAACCTTCGCCGCCAAACAAGCCCACTCGCACGCGTTTTTGAAAAGCGATTTGAATTTTCTGACCCTTTTCACCTGCCAAATACGCGCCCTTTTGGCAAATAATCGAGCCCCCTTGTTCATCCAAATTGATCGCCACAATTTCACCAGGACCTGGTGCGGCAATCGCCACGCGCTGGGGATAACTGGCGTTGTTTTGATAATGGCTGCTAAACATGGACTCGCCCGTGAACGAGCGTTTAATGGCATTGACGAAACGCCCAATCGCCCCAAAAGCCGACGCGCTACCGTCCCCCAAAATCGCATCCGTCGCAATGTCTTGGTCGATAAACATCATCGCCCCCTGTTCCGCAATCACCTCTTGACCCGCCGCCAAGGTAAATTGCACATATTGCAAATCGTTACCGTAAATTTTGTAATCTAGCTGAGACATCGGGCTTCCTTTCAAGGGGGTGGATTTTTAAAGCAAGGGTAAATAATGTACTACAGAAATCGCGGGGTAGTGGTGTGGAATCCCCCATTTTTCTTGAGGAGACGAAGGGTTTCGTTGTACTCGCTCTTTAAATGAGGTCTCAGTCTGCAACGATTCTTGAAGAGGCCATCACAGATGTATTGACCTTGATACGCGAATAGACCCGCTGTAAATGTCGCCGCAGAGCCACCAATGATGTCACTAATATGATTGGTCAGACCTAACACCCCATAAGCGGACTCACCGTTATCTTCAATAAATATGGCGAACTTGGTTGTCTCGCGCAGAAAAACCCACTGCTTCAAATTCAGCGTTTTGACCGTCGCCAACACATCTGCCGCGACAGGCTGCCCGTTGCTTTCGAGTCCAGTCGCAGCGGCATCAAACAATGTTGGCGTGATACTGACCAATTCCCGCGCCGCGTGAAGTTTTTCACGTATTGTTAAATTGGGATTGTCATTCGACTGGCGATAAATCATTTCTAACAAACACTGGTAGCCTACGATAAAGCGTCGAGCTTCTGTGGGTGAAATAACCATGAAAATCAAGTCCTAATGTTGATAATGGGTGGTGTGCTTTTGAAGGTTGGATGTAGTCTAGAGGCATCGCAGTAGAATCTAAGGATTCGCCCTCGTTTACGTGGTCTTCAAAAGCCAAAATCAATTTCGTAACTGCAAGTTTGGCATGCCGCACTTCCATAAAGTCCAGATATATAATCTGCAAATTGACCTTCCGTCATTTCTTCTGTGTCCCATTCAATAAATTTTAGCGATCCAACGTCATGGCAATGTGGGCACTCATTTGGCATGTGATGACCAGGGGCGACATCTCGATTTTCAGAACCGCTCCATTCGCGCCCCGTTCGCTGAGGAATGACAAGTTTCTCGTTCATATGTGCCAACCAAAGACGATATGTTTGTGACACGTCTGATTGACACGCTATTTTGAGATCATCCAAGGCTAGAGCTTCCATCTCTCTACCATTAGTATGCTTTCTTTCCCCGAAATTTAGATTGACTGCTTTATCAAGGCTTACTCGAAATCCCGCTGCGTCCGTCATTATGAAATGAATATCAATATGCTCCCCTTTTTTTGGTACACGTCCATTTAAGCCGTGATGTTTTTTGAGCACCAGAAGATCAAATCCCTTCCCGTTAAAACTGATCACCTCATCCGCACTTAGCAGTTCTTTGATTAGGGCATCAGAGTTATCAGGAGTGTAATATTTGTACTCATCTTTCGATTCATCAAAAACACAAGCAACACGCATTTTCGGAGCATGTTTTATCCGCCCCTCCTCGCTGTCTGCATCGAGAAAACTCTGTGAGAACGGCTCTGTTTCAATATCAAAGGTAAGACGCTTCGTAGTCATCATGTGAATGCCCAATGTAAATATACTCACTAAAAGTGCTTACAAAAGCACCACGATTTAAAACTTAAACCCCCTATGCACCGCGACTACGCCGCCTGTCATATTGAAGTATTCGACTTTTTCAAATCCTGCGGTTTGCATCATTTGCTTGAGTTCTTCCTGCCCTGGGTGCATACGGATGGATTCAGCTAAGTAGCGGTAGCTGTCGGGGTCGTCGGCAATAAGCTTGCCCATCACGGGTAGCAGCTTGAAGGAATACAGGTCGTAGGCTTTTTCTAGCGGTTTGGCGACTTTGGAGAATTCCAGCACAATCAGCCGTCCGCTAGGTTTTAACACCCGCTGCATTTCGCGCAACGCCACGTCTTTGTGGGTCACATTGCGCAAGCCAAAGGCGATGCTGACGCAATCAAAGTAGTTGTCGGGAAAAGGTAGATGTTCCGCGTCGCATTGTGCCACGGGGGTGGTAATGCCTTCGTCCAATAAGCGGTCACGTCCCACGCGCAGCATGGCGTTGTTGATGTCGGTCAGTACGACCTGTCCGCGACTGCCGACTTTCTTGAGGAATAAACGGGACAAATCCGCCGAGCCTCCCGCCACGTCCAGCACGCGCTGTCCTTCACGCACCCCGCTGACGCTGATCGCGAAGCGTTTCCACACGCGATGCAAGCCCGCTGACATCAAGTCATTCATCACGTCGTATTTGCTGGCGACGGAGGTAAATACACCTGCGACGCGTTTCGCTTTGTCTTGCTCAGCGACGGTTTCAAAACCAAAATGCGTTTCTGCCATGATTATCCTTTTGCTTGACGCGATGCGCCTGCTTGTTCAAGACGGCTTAAATAGTTGTGCCACAAAATTTCTTCATCCCGTCCCAGTCCGTACAAGTAATCCCATGTGTACAGCCCGCTGTCATGGCCATCATCGAAGGTGATTTTCAGCGCGTATTGCCCCACAGGATCAAGTGCGGTAATGCCCACCGCTTGTTTGCCGACTTGTAGGACTTCTTGCCCCTCGCCGTGTCCGCGCACTTCAGCGGAGGGCGAATAGACACGCAAGTATTCTGCCGACAAATGATGACGAGCACCCTCTTCGTAAGCCAATTCCAGTGTGCGAGATTGTTGATGCAGGATAATTTCGGTAGGTTGTGTCATAGTTTGAACCTGTAAAAACGTAAGTTACAAAGCAGCAATAGTCATTTTGACTAGACTGCAAGGATTGTGGGTACGAATTCATTCGTACATCGTCCGAAAGGGCGAAAAACTCGACAAACAAGCCTAAGGAGACACTGATTAAATCTACCGTTCGTGGAGAGCCAGTCGAACCATGAACGGTAGATTTAATAAAATCAGTATGTTGAATCCGCCCACCCTTCGACAAGCTCAGGGCGAACGGATTTAATCAGCACTTCCCTAAATTTACGAAAAACTGTACGAATAAATTCGTACCCACGATCATAACGAGAATTGCTGGTTACAACGCGCGAATTTTTTGCAGCAAGGCGGTGGTGGAGCGTTGGTGCAGAAAGGGAATGCTGTGTACCTTGCCGCCCCAGCCCTGTACTTCTGACGCGCCCACGATGCGATCCACCGACCAATCGCCGCCTTTGACCAACACATCTGGTTGACATGCCAAGATCAAATTCAGCGGCGTGTCTTCATCAAACACCACCACCAAACTCACGGCTTCCAATGCCGCCAACACCATCATGCGGTCGGCTTCGGCGTTAATGGGTCTATCTGCCCCTTTACCTTGGCGTTTGACAGAGGCATCGCTATTCACGCCCAACACCAGCGACGCGCCCAATGCTCTTGCTTGCGCCAGATACGTGACATGGCCGCGATGCAGCACATCAAAGCAGCCATTGGTAAACACCAGCGGGCGCGGCAGTTGGGCAACACGCGCTTCCAATTCGGAAAGTGGCGTGACTTTTTGCTCAAAAGCAGGGGTGGGGTACGACATTAGTCTATGTATTCAAACAATTTAACCACACGTTGCACGTTATTGGTGCGACTGGCAATGTCGGTGGCGATAGACGCTTCATTGTGATCAACCAGCCCCATCAAGAAGACCGTGCCTGCTTCGGTGACAACTTTAACGTGATCGGCACTAAAGTTTTGCGTTTGGGTAAAGCCCATTTTGACATCACCCGTAATCATGGTGTCATTGCTGCGGGATGAGGTAGAGGACAACGGTGCGACCAGCACTTCGTTATAGACATTACGGACATTCGTCACATTTCCCACCAATCTAGCCACTTCGGCACGATCCGCATTGGTCAAGGCTTCGCCACTCACCAACACATTGCGGTTGAAACTGGTGACATTAATGTGTGCAGCCCCATTAGGAATGCCCTTGCCTATGCTGCTGATGGCTTTATTTTCGATGGCTTCATCTTCAATAAACACCCCGCTGGTACGGCGATCCTGCGCCATGATTACCCCCGTTGTGCCCACGCCTGCCAGTGCCAACACAGGTAAAGAGATACAACCCTGTAGGCTACTCGCCGCCATCACCACCAACCCTGCCAATACTATTTTTTTCATTTCACTCTCCCAGTAAATAATAATCAATCACATCACATAAACAATGCAGGCTTAACAAATGAACTTCTTGTATCCGTGCGGTACTTTTAGCCTCCACGCAGATTAACACGTCATCGGGATGCAACGCAGCCGCCATTGCTCCACCATCGCGTCCTGTGAGCGCGACCACCCGCATATTGCGCTCATGTGCGGCATAAATCGCTGCCACCACATTGGGTGAATTGCCGCTGGTAGAGATCGCCAACAAACTATCGCCTGGCAAGCCCAACGCCCGCACTTGTTTAGAAAAAATCTGATTAAAATCATAATCATTGGCGATAGAAGTCAGCACAGAACTATCCGTGGTGAGTGCCACCGCCGCCAAGCCAGGGCGTTCTTTTTCAAAACGATTGAGCAATTCTGCCGAAAAATGTTGCGCGTCTGCGGCCGAACCACCGTTGCCACAACAGAGAATTTTGCCGTCATTACTCAGACAGTCAAAAAACAGTTGCGCCCCATCCGCGATAGGCTTTGCCAACGTGTCTTTGATTTTTAATTTCAGCTCTGCGCTATCTTTGAAATGTTTGGTGATGCGTTTATGGATGTCCATGCTGTTGCCTACGCCAGAAAGAAGCGGGGATATTAACTGAAACGGGGTAATTATTCACGCCCCAAGGTGAGTGCCATTGTGAGTTTGAACGCCACACCCCTTGCCCGCGCTCGCCATTCGCCCGATTGTCACAAACCCGACACGAGAAATAGTTGACTTAATCAGGGTAAATAGCCTAAATTGACGCTTTAACCCCACCCTTTAGGAGATCAAAATGGCAGTTTTAGTTGGCAAGTCCGCACCCGATTTCAATGCAGTTGCTGTCATGGGCAACAACGAAATCAACGAAAAATTCAATTTGAAGAACTTTATTGCTGGTAAAGCAGCGGTGATTTTCTTCTACCCACTGGACTTCACCTTCGTTTGCCCATCCGAACTAATCGCCTTCGATCACCGTTTGGCAGAGTTCAAAGCTCGCAACGTGGAAGTCATTGGCGTGTCCATTGACTCTCAGTTCACCCATTTGGCATGGAAAAACACACCCGTGAATAATGGCGGTATCGGTCAAGTGGGCTATCCACTGGTGGCGGACATCAAACATGAAATCTGCCAAGCTTACGACGTAGAACACGCTGCTGGCGTGGCATTGCGCGGCTCTTTCCTGATCGACGCGGCAGGTGTAGTGCGTCATCAAGTGGTCAATGATTTGCCATTGGGTCGCAATATCGACGAAATGTTGCGCATGGTTGACGCGCTGCAATTCCACGAAGCCCACGGCGAAGTATGCCCAGCTGGCTGGAACAAAGGCAAAGCAGGCATGAAGGCTTCTACAGCAGGTGTTGCTGCCTATTTGGCAGAAAACGCAGGCGCACTGTAATCCCTCTCGTTCCGTTCTAAGGAGCTAGCATGCACGAATGGCTGGTCGAATTAGTCGCATTGATTGTTCCTTGGACGGAGCTGGTTGGCATTCTCATCGTGCTATGGGGCGCGGTTGAAGGCTTAATCAAATTGTTGTTACGATTTCGGTCTGTATTTGATAAAGCGATTCAACCCCTCCCCATCAGCCGTATCCGCCTTGCAATCGGCGAAAAAATTGCGCTCGGCTTGGACTTCTTCCTCGCAGGCGACATCATTCAAACCATCATCATCCCCAGTTGGCAATCGCTTGCCATTCTCGGCGGCATCGTCGTCATTCGTACCATCATCGCGTTTTTCCTCAATCGCGACATCAAAGAATTCGCCGCAGAGCACGTTCAATAGCTCGGTTTAATCGCCACGCCCTACCCTTCAACAATGCACCGCGCAGGTATAATCGCGCCCTCGCAAAGCCACGCCTGAAACACCGATTTATTTGTCATCCCCGCGCAGGCGAGGATCCAGCTTTTTAACTGGATTCCGACTTTCGTCGGAACGACGAATAATTCAGCGTTTCCCCTAAGTAAGAAAAATTGGCATACAAATCGCGATATGGCACATCGCTGTTCATAAAGGAATGAGAATTGAACGTAAAACCAGGCAGAAATGACCCGTGTCCTTGTGGCAGCGGCAAAAAATTCAAGAAATGCTGTGCCGCTCAAGTTGAGGCGCAGACCACGGTCAATCGCACGCCTCAGCCAACACCTGCCGACTTTAACCAGCTCGCCATCCTGCACCAAGCAGGGCGACATTTGGAATTGGAAAACCAATCTCGTTTATTGCTCAAACACTATCCCCATTCAGCAGAAATCTGGAAAGCCTTAGCCATTGCGCTACTGGCACAAGGCAAAGACGTGATTCCCGTGCTACAGCAAGCGACCGAGTTTGTGCCGCAAGATGTGCATGCCCACGTGAATTTGGGCAACGCGCTGCATCATGCGGGACGCGTAGCAGAAGCGGTGACGAGCTATAGCCGAGCATTGAAAATCCAACCCACTCTGACTGATGTGCATATTTTGCTCGGCAACGCATTGAGAGCGATTGGCCAATTGGAAAACGCGGTTGCCAGTTATCAAGCCGCGCTGAAAATCAATCCCAACTATGCCGAGGTGTACAGTAATCTGGGGAATACGTTGCAAGAGTTGGGATTGTTGGACGCGGCGATGGCAAGCTATCACAGCGCGATCAAGCTGAAACCTGAATATGCCGAGGCGCATAGCAACTTAGGGAATGTGCTCTATGGCTTAGGGAAGTTTCAGGACTCAGCGGACAGTTGCCGTCGTGCCTTAGCCCTCAAGCCAGACTTTGCCGAAGCGCATGGCAATTTGGGCAATGCACTCAGCGCGTTGGGGCAATTACAAGCTGCGACGGAGAGTTATCGCCGTGCGGTGGCGATTCAACCAGATGCGGCCAAAGCACAGAGTGATTTAGGGAATGCGCTGCATGATCTGGGGCTGTTTGATGAGGCGGTAACGCATTATCGACGCGCACTGACCCTCGACCCTGCGTTCACGGATGCCCATAGCAATTTGCTGTTTACGTTGAATTACGCCATCAACCAACCGATGGCTAATTTGCGTGCGGAAGCCCAGCGTTACGGCGAGCGTGTAACGAGGCAAGTACGCGCATTGCGACCGTCTGTCGCATCACCGAAGTCCTGTTTGCGCGTGGGTTTGGTATCGGGCGATTTGAATAGTCACCCTGTTGGGTATTTTATAGCCAGCATACTTTCGGCATTGAAAGTCCAAGCTGCTGGGCGACTGGAACTCATTGCTTATGCCACCCATCCTCGCAGCGACACTTTAACGGAAGAAATCAAATCACATTGTCACGCTTGGCATGCCGCGTATGGGCTGTCAGATGCGCGATTAGCCCAGCGCATCCAAGACGATGGCATTGATATTTTGATCGACTTGGCAGGTCACACGGCACATAACCGTTTGCCCGTGTTTGCCTGGAAGCCCGCGCCCGTGCAAGCCAGTTGGTTGGGCTACTTTGCCACCACAGGCGTGGCGGAGATGGATTATTTGATTGCCGACCCGTGGGTTGTTCCCGAAGCTGAAGACTATCATTTCACCGAAACTGTCTGGCGATTACCTGAAAGCTATTTGTGCTTTACACCGCCCAATGTGGAGATTGAAGTTGCGCCGCTCCCCGCGCTTACCCATGGCAGCCTCACTTTCGGTTGCTTTAACAATCTGGCTAAAATGAATGATGCGGTGGTGGCATTGTGGTCGCGGATACTCCACGCCCTCCCCCATGCGCGATTGTTCTTAAAAACCAAACAACTTAACGATGCGCAGACCTGTGCAAGCACTTTGCAACGATTTGAAGCGCACGGCATTGCGGCGGATAGATTGATTCTAGAAGGTAGCTCACCACGCGCCGAATTACTCGCGGCTTATCACCGCGTCGATATCGCACTCGATCCCTTCCCCTATCCTGGCGGCACCACCAGCGTAGAAGCGTTATGGATGGGCGTACCTGTCCTCACCAAACGCGGCGATCACTTTCTCGCACACGTGGGCGAGACCATTGCACACAATGCGGGCTTATCGGATTGGGTGGCACAAGACGACGAGGATTATGTCGCCAAAGCCATTGCGTTTGCGGCTGATCTCGATGCGCTCGCCGCCTTGCGCGGGCGGCTACGTCCCCAAGTGATGGCATCGCCGCTGTTTGATGCACCGCGTTTCGCACAACATTTTGAAGCCGCCCTGTGGGGAATGTGGCATGACAAACAAGGAGCTGCAACATGATGCCAGCAACATTGATTACAGGCGGCGCGGGATTTTTAGGCTCCCATTTGTGTGACCGCCTCATCGCCGATGGACAAGAGGTGCTGTGCGTGGATAATTTTTACACGGGCAGCAAAGACAATATCCGTCATTTATTGGGACACAAACGTTTTGAATTAATACGCCATGATGTGTGGCTGCCGCTGTATGTGGAGGTGAGCCGCATCTACAATTTGGCGTGTCCTGCCAGTCCCGTGCATTATCAAAATGATCCTATCGCCACGACCAAGACCTCCGTGCTGGGCGCGATCAATATGCTGGGATTGGCGAAACGTCGAAAAGCCCGAATTCTGCAAGCGTCGACTTCGGAAGTGTATGGCGATCCAGAAATGCACCCGCAACAGGAAAGCTATTGGGGCAACGTCAATCCTATCGGGCGACGTGCTTGCTACGACGAGGGTAAGCGGTGTGCTGAAACGCTGTTTTTTGACTACCACCGCCAAGCCCAAGTGGATATTCGGGTCATCCGCATCTTCAACACCTATGGGCCGCGTATGCACCCCAACGATGGGCGCGTGGTCAGCAACTTCATTATGCAGGCATTGCAAGGCAAGCCGATTACGCTGTATGGCGACGGTCAGCAAACGCGCTCGTTTTGCTATGTGGATGATTTGATCGCAGGCATGGTTGGCATGATGAATCAGGATGTCGCCATTGGTCCGATCAATTTGGGCAATCCTAATGAATTCACCATACGCGAACTCGCCGAAACGGTGTTGCGCTTGACGAATTCCAAAAGCGAGCTGGTATTTTGTCCCTTGCCACAAGATGATCCCACGCAACGCCAACCCGATATCAGCCTAGCCAAGGCCACGCTGGGCTGGGAGCCTAAAGTTGAACTTGAAGATGGTCTGAAAGAAACCATCGCCTATTTTAGAAAGGTAGTATCGCAATGAAATTAACCCTTATTTCGGCTATCTGCCCAGTTTGCAACCACAGTGTCGCCGCACCTTTCTTCGATGGTGGCGCACAACCCTTGGCAACCTTAGGGTGGCCAGACACAGCCGCCGCCGCACAAGCAATGCCGCGTCATCCGCAAGATTTTGTGCAATGCCCAAATTGCACCCATGTTTGGAATCGTTCATTTTCTTACGATGCCATTCCCTACGAGAACAACCCTAACCGCATGTATAACGCAGGCTCTATTTGGAAGGGACATTTGGCTGCCACCCGCGACGTATTGCTGGGAAATTTACCGCCACAACCCACCGTGGTTGAAATTGGCTGCGGCGAAGGTCATTTCTTACGCGGTTTGGGGGAAGCCTGTGAGGGGGGCCGTTTTGCTGGCTTCGATCCCAATGCCAGTACCGAAACGGGACGCGGCGTTGAATTCCACGCGCGCTATTTCCATCCTTTGACCGATGTGCCTGATTTTGCGCCCGACGCAATCGTTATCCGCCACGTGTTGGAGCATTTGCTCGACCCTGCGGTATTACTGGAACAACTGGCATGGGGCGCGGCGATGCAGGACAAACCGTGCTATCTCTTTGCCGAAGTCCCGTGCATTGATCGGGTGTTTGAAACCAATCGCCTCGCAGATTTCTTCTATGAACACACCTCACATTTCACCACCACGTCATTCCGCGCGCTGATGGAACGCGCGGGCGAAGTCGTGGCGTTGTCACATGGCTACGACGGCGAAGTGGTTTACGCGCTGGTGCAGTTACACGTGCCAGACGCATTACGCAACCGTGCGCAAGTCGCCAACCAGTTTGCTGATCGCGCAGAAGTCAGCCGCACGACCATACGCGGGCAACTCGACACGCTGGCAGCGGCGGGGCAACGCGTCGCGATTTGGGGCGGCACGGGTAAAGCGGCGGCCTTTATTCATCAATTTGGTGCAGATGCCGTTCGCTTCCCACTGGTGGTGGACTCCGACCCCGACAAAGCAGGTACGTTTGTGCCTGGCACAGGACAAGAAATTGTGTTTCGGGACGCGCTAAAATCTCAACCCGTCGATGTGGTGATTATTCCCACCCAATGGCGCGCCAAAGACATCGTCGCCGAAATGGCACGAGAAGGCATCGTGGCACAGGTATTGATTGAGCATCAGGGGCATCTCATTGATTTTGCGTTAGACACACACCCCTATCACGGATAGTGCGCGTTGAATGGTTTGAGGGAAATGCTGATTAAATCCGCTCGTCCTTTCTCTCACATGAGGGAGATCAGTTCGAGGCAAGGAAACGGGACATGAGCGGGTTGAGCTAAAAATGGCATATTTGGTGGGAGCAGGGTACTTCGACACCCCCCAGTCGCACCGCCACAGTCAGCGAGATATTCCATATTCATCACAGCATCGCCAGACTTGTCCAACAAACGGTTCGTGACTAGATCCGCGATCACGACCTAACCTTACTCGTTAGCCATCACTCTGCCGCAGACGACCTGCTTTTGTTAAGAACCAGCGGGGTTGACCGCTCTTTCCAATGGTTTCCCCAATGAGTTCCTTCGACAGCAACGACGATATGGTCGCACTGGTCGTTGCCTTGTCCAATCCAGCGTCTTTGGCGGTTCCTGTTATCGAACGTAAAGCGAACGAACTGTCCGCCATTACCTTGAGAACAGATGCCTCAGTTGGCGTGATCTCTATTCGGGCAGAAGCAATCTCACGAACTCTCGCTTCGCCGCTGGATTCTTCGACTGGATCATCTTCTACCAAGGGCGAAACGGCTTGTCTTGCCTCTGATGCATCAGCCGAAGCGGCAGATGCCTTTTCTTCAGCAGCATCAGACTTCACGACTGCCTCATCTACCTTCTTGTCTACGGCTTCGACCTTCTTCCGAACTTCTTGCAAAACCTTGTCGGACAATGTTCTGATGAACGCGCGCGACGACACTGCTGCAACGAGACAAAAGCCTGCCAAGACAAACATCTTTGAATAGTCTGCTGCCTTCCCGTCAATGCCTTGAATCTTGTCAATTAGATCGCCAGAGATCATATTCAGAAACAGCGGCACCATGAACGAGGCTACAACTCCAACAAGTACGTGTTGCCACCAAGGTAGAGGCTTTTCCTGTTCAGCAGAGTCAGCAAGGAAGAAATTCACAATACCTCCAAGGGCACCAGCGCAAAACATGACCAACGCAATGCCTAAGAGTGGTTGCATACTGGCTCCCTGAGATGGTTAACGTATAATTGGGTAGAATAAGTTCTGTATGGGGTTTTTATTGTCACACAACTTGTTGTTTTATATGAATATATTTTTAAAATACAAGATGAAATGTTTTCAATCACAGCAGGTAAGTAAACCGACCCGCCGATTAAAATCGCTATTAAGTCGTTTTGCATGACCTCCCACCGCAGAATCGAATGCGGACAGGATTAAACACCTTAGCCCATGCTTTGACAAGCATTATTCAAACACACAGCATTTTCTGCGCTGGGCACTTTAAACCACCCTTCCTCGTCTGAGATCGCCGCGCTCGCAGAACGAAGAAAAACGGATATATTCGGCTTTGTTATTTTAGAAAAACGATTTTAAATCAAAATACTGTATTCCAGCCTACACAGGAATGACGCATCAATCAGCCTATTCGATCATTTTAATCACCCGCAAGTGATTTTCATTGGGCACATCTGCGCATCCACCCTGCTTTCTGCCGCATTTTCTACGTTACGAAAAGGTCATCTATGCTAATCTGCGCGCCTTATTTTTCGGGCAATTCAAAGATGAACGGTTATTTAAAACGCATCCTGAATGCGCGGGTGTATGACGTGGCGGTGGAAACACCGTTGGAACTTGCGCCGAATTTGTCGGCGCGTATTGGTAATCGCGTGTTGTTAAAGCGCGAGGATATGCAGCCTGTGTTCTCGTTCAAACTGCGCGGGGCGTATAACAAGATGGCGCAGTTGTCGGCGGAACAATTGGCGCGTGGGGTGATTGCGGCTTCGGCGGGCAATCATGCGCAGGGCGTGGCGTTGTCGGCAAAAAAACTGGGGTGCCAGGCGGTAATCGTGATGCCGACCACCACGCCGAATATCAAAATTCAGGCGGTGGAACGGCGTGGCGCGAAGGTGGTATTGTTTGGCGATTCGTATTCGGATGCGTATCAGCACGCGCTGGAGTTGGAAAAACAAAACGGCATGGTATTCGTCCATCCTTACGATGATCCCGATGTGATTGCGGGGCAAGGCACTATCGGCATGGAAATTTTGCGCCAACACACCCAGCCGATTCATGCGATTTTTGTGGCGATTGGCGGCGGCGGCTTGATTGCGGGCGTGGCGGCTTATGTCAAACAATTACGCCCTGAGATCAAAGTTATCGGCGTGCAACCTGTTGATTCGGATGCGATGTTTGCCTCGCTGCGCGAACAAAAGCGCGTGGTATTGGAGCATGTAGGGCTGTTTGCCGATGGGGTGGCGGTCAAACAAGTGGGCGTGGAAACCTTCCGTTTGTGTCAAGAATTGGTCGATGAAGTGGTGTTGGTGGATACCGACGAAATTTGTGCCGCGCTGAAAGATGTGTTTGAAGACACGCGGTCTATCCTTGAACCTGCGGGTGCATTGGCGATTGCGGGTGCGAAACGCTATGCCGCACGCGAAAATCTGAGCAATGAAACGCTGGTGGCGATTGCCTCAGGCGCGAATATGAATTTTGATCGTTTGCGTTTTATTGCCGAACGCGCCGAAATTGGCGAACGCCGCGAGGCGATTTTGGCGGTGACGATTCCCGAGACAGCGGGCAGTTTCCGCGAGTTTTGTGCCTTGTTGGGCAAGCGCAATATCACCGAATTTAATTATCGTTACGCGGATGCCAACATCGCGCAAGTGTTTGTCGGCGTGCAAGTGCATAACCAATCCGAAACGCTGGAATTGATCCGCACCTTGCGCAAAAACAAATTGGCGACTTTAGATTTAAGTGACAACGAAATGGCGAAGCTGCATTTGCGCCACTTGGTCGGCGGACACGCAGCACAAGTGACCGATGAAATTTTGTTCCGTTTTGAATTCCCCGAACGCCCTGGCGCGCTGATGAATTTCCTCAACAGCATGAACCACAATTGGAATATCAGCCTGTTCCACTACCGCAACCACGGTGCGGATTACGGACGGGTGTTAGTCGGGATGCAAGTGCCGCATCATGACAAAGAACCCTTGCGCGATTTTCTGGATAACTTGGGTTATGCCTATTGGGATGAAAGCGACAATCCTGCGTATCGCTTGTTTTTAGGGTAAGGTAAACACAAAAAACAGCCCTCATTGCGAGGACTGTTTTTATTTACTGACAGGTTTTTCGGGCGGCGGCACGTCTGTTTGAGGCGGTTCGCTCGGCGCGATCTCCTTGGGGGGGAGCACCACCTCTGCATGGTGTTTAGATAACGTTTCCAGCAGATAGCGTTGTGCGCAAACCTGCTCAGTACGCCGTGAAGCTTTGCGTTTATACGTTCCTTCCCCATCCATTTCCCATGCCTGACAATTGTCACGCAAATAGATTTTTAAGCCTTCTTCCAATACGCGGGTTTTGAGCTTTTTGTCTAACACAGGGAAGCACACTTCGATACGGCGGAAGAAATTTCTATCCATCCAATCCGCACTGGCTAAATAGACATCGTGCTTCAGATCATTGCGGAAGTAGAAAATACGCGAATGCTCCAAAAACTGTCCAATGATAGAACGCACGCGAATGTTTTCTGACAATCCCACCACACCAGGACGTAACGCACACACCCCACGCACGAGCAGATCAATTTTGACTCCAGCCTGCGAAGCGTCGTACAGTGCGTTGATGGTTTCTGGCTCTAGCAACGCGTTCATTTTAGCGATGATATAGCCGCGCTTGCCCGCTTTGGCTAACTCTGTTTCATTGCGTATTGCCTGTAAAACTTGGATGTGCAGCGAAAAGGGCGATTGCCAGATATGGTTTAGGGTGCGCACTTTACCCAAGCTGGTCAGTTGACTAAACACCTCATTAACATCGGCGCAAATACCTTCGTGCCCCGTAAATAAGCCAAAATCCGTATAGAGCCGTGCCGTGCGAGGATGGTAGTTGCCTGTGCCTAAATGCACATAGCGGCGCAATTTTCCCTCTTCACGCCGCACCACCATCAACATCTTGGCATGGGTTTTATGACCGACCACGCCATACACCACATGCGCGCCGACTTCTTCCAGTTTATTTGCCCAATTGATATTGGCTTCTTCGTCAAAGCGCGCCAGCAATTCCACCACCACCGTCACTTCCTTGCCTCGCGTGGCAGCCGCAATTAAGGCTTCCATCAACGCCGAATCTACCCCCGTGCGATAGACCGTTTGCTTAATCGCCACCACTTGCGGATCACTTGCGGCTTGCTGAATAAAGTCAATAACAGGTTTAAATGACTGGTAAGGGTGATGCAGCAGAATGTCGCCTTTACGGATCGCCTTGAACATATCCGCGCCTTTTTTCTGCAACATGCTTGGCACATTGGGTACAAAGGAAGGGAACTTCAGATCATCGCGCTCAACCAAGCTGGGAATCTGCATCAATCGCACCAAGTTGACGGGGCCATGCACGCGATAGATATCAGCATCCCCTAAATTAAATTCTTTGCGCAACATGGCTTCAATTTGGGGCGAGCAATCGTCAGCGATTTCCAAACGCACCGCGTCGCCAAAATTGCGCTGCGGCAATTCCCCTTGCAAACTCAAGCGCAGGTTTTTGACTTCTTCATCATCGACAAACAAATTACTGTTACGTGTGACGCGGAATTGGAAGCAACCTAGTACTTCCATCCCTGCAAATAACTCATCCACGTGTGCATGCAAAATCGACGATAAAAACACAAAGCCATGTGGACAACCGCTGACTTCGGGCGGCATGGCTATGGTGCGCGGCAAGACACGTGGAGCTTGCACAATGGCACGTGCCGAGCTGCGTCCAAACGCATCTTTCCCTTGCAGCTCAACCGCAAAATTGAGGCTTTTGTTTAAGACACGCGGGAAGGGATGGGAAGGATCTAAGCCAATCGGGGTCAAGACTGGCATCACCTCGCGGAAAAAGAACGCCTTAACCCAAGCGCGTTGCGCTTCATTCCAGTGTGTGCGGCGTAAAAACTTCACGCCCTGCTTGGCAAGTTCGGGCGTGATGTCGCTATTGAATAACTGATATTGTTGTTCAATCAGGGTGTGTGCACGTTCGCAAACCACTTTGTACGTTTGCTGTGCGGTCATCCCGTCCGCATCCGTGATGAGACTGTCGAGCTTGATTCTTTCCTTCAAGCCCGCCACACGGATTTCAAAAAACTCATCCATATTGCTGCTGACAATACACAGATACTTCAGTCGTTCCAACAAAGGAATCGACACGTCGGCAGCTTGTGCTAGTACACGTTGATTAAACGCTAATTGTCCGAGTTCTCGGTTCAGGAAGTGTTGCGCAGTAAATTTTTTGGCCAATTTGCACCTTGGTTATTTAGATTTCCCAACTTGGGCAGAAGCGTGTTTTTATTTCGTCATTCCTGTGAAAGTAGGTGCTCAACAAATACCTTGAGCACCAATCGCCACTTTCGTGGGGATGACGAACCAACACTTCCTTAGGATTTGGGCGGGGTATAACCTTCAGGCATTT
This sequence comes from Gallionella sp., assembly GCA_028688275.1. Lineage (GTDB taxonomy): Bacteria > Pseudomonadota > Gammaproteobacteria > Burkholderiales > Gallionellaceae > Gallionella. Next base: position 62,893 of record JAQTYN010000007.1, read on the forward strand.
GTGTGCCCGCGCCAAAAAAATAATTTTCCATCTGGGTAGCAAGAAATTTCCGTGCGGCGATATCCGCCAAGTTCAAGCGATTTTCATTCACCAACATGGTCTGAAACTTAATCCAACCCTGCCAAGCCTCTTTGGAAACATGATCGAAAATCCGTTGCCCCAACGCACCTGGATACGTCAAACGCTCCAGCCCTTCCGCTTCGCGACCCAATTTAACGCATTGCACCATTCTTGACATCTTAATACCCCTTAGAATTTATTGATTGTGAGGTGTGATTATGACACCGTGATGACTAATTTGTGAAATACGTGCAGCCTCATTTGCAGGAGCATGTTCGTTTTTGATCCTCTATTGACAGGGTTGTACGCTACTATGGCGACATAAAGCCTGATCGCAAAAGGATTGCGGGACGGGGTATTCGTCAAAATTTTGGAGTGTGCAGCATGTGTGGCATTTGTGGTGAGTTGCGTTTCGATCAATCTGAAACGGATAAGGATGCGCTGCGGCGCATGACGGCGAGCCTTTCGCGCCGTGGACCAGATCATGAGGGATATTTTACCGATGGGGCAGTCGCATTCGGTCATCGGCGATTGGCGGTGATTGACCTATCGGCGCATGGCGATCAACCGATGTTTGATGCGGAACTCAAACTGGCATTGGTGTTTAACGGCACGATTTACAATTTCCAAGATTTGCGCGCTGAGTTGCTTGAACTGGGCTATACCTTTGCCTCGTCGGGCGATACTGAAGTGATTTTGAAGGCTTACCACGCGTGGGGCGCGCAATGCGTGTCGCGCTTTTATGGCATGTTTGCCTTTGCAATTTACGATTTGCGTACCAAAGGATTATTCCTCGCCCGTGATCGGCTAGGCATTAAGCCCTTGTATTACACCGTAGATGGGGCGCGCTTGCGCTTCGCTTCTACCCTGCAAGCTTTACTGGCGGGCGGCGGGGTCGATACGTCGCTGGATGCTATTGCGCTGCATCATCACTTTACCTTGCACGGCGTAGTGCCCGCGCCACGCACCGTGCTGAACGGCGTTAAAAAACTGCCGCCCGCACACACCCTGACGTTAACTCTGCAAGGTGAGGCGACATTGCACCGCTATTGGCAGATAGATGCGACACGTCCTGAACATTCCTTAAGCGAGACCGACTGGATCAATGCCACACGCCATGTGCTGCGCCGCGCCGTGGAACGTCATCGTTTAGCCTCCGATGTGCCTGTGGGTGTGTTGCTGTCAGGCGGACTAGATTCCAGTTTGTTGGTGGGATTGTTGGCAGAGCATGTTGATACGTTGAATACTTTTTCTATCGGCTTTGAAGCGGTGGCGGGTGAACATGCCAACGAATTTGAATACTCAGATTTAATCGCCAAACATTTCAACACGCGACATCATCAGTTTTCCATCCCTAATGATGCGGTATTGCAAACCTTACCTGACGCGATTGGGCAAATGTCCGAGCCTATGCCTAGCTATGATGTCACCGCGTTTTATCTCTTAGGACAATACGTGTCGCAAGAGCTGAAAGTGGTGCTGGCAGGACAAGGTGCAGACGAGGTTTTTGGCGGTTATTTCTGGTATCCCTTGATGGTGCAGGCGACGGGCACGCCACTGGAAAAATTCTCGCTGCACTATTTTGACCGCGATCATGCCGAGTATTTGCGCATGGTAACCGCGCCTTTTGCCGTGGAAGATGTGACTTCGGCATGGGTGTCCGAACAATTGCAGCAACCCCAAGCGGATGAATTCCTCGACCAAGTGTTGCGTATGGACGTGAGTCAGTTGATGGTGGACGACCCCGTCAAGCGCGTGGATAACATGACCATGGCGTGGGGATTGGAAGCGCGCGTACCCTTTATCGACCACGAACTGGTCGAGTTGGCTGCCAAGATGCCCGCCGCGCTTAAGCTAAAAGAAGGTGGCAAATTCCCGCTTAAAGCCGTGGCGCGGGGCATCATTCCCGATGCGGTGATCGACCGCCCAAAAGGCTACTTCCCCGTCCCCGCATTAAAATATGTGCGCGGGGATTTTCTGGTGAAGATGCGCGAGATTTTGAATTCGCCCGCGTGTATCGCACGTGGACTATATCAGCGCGATTATGTCGCCAAGTTGCTGGCGGAACCTGAAGCGTATCTCACCCCGATACAAGGCAGTAAACTATGGCATCTTGCCTTGTTTGAGTGGTGGTTGCAGCTGAATGTGGATCCATTGGTATCCGCAAACGAGACGAAAGCCGAGACCGAAACGACATAAGCCCGACCTGCACCGCTGCTTTCGCGATGAGGGTCGGGCTGGTGGTCGCGAACGACAGGGTGATTAAAACTTAACCGTCAAACTGGTGTAGATCGACCGCCCCATACCTGGCACGGCGGTGCCGTTGACCATGGTGCGTTGACCAATATACACGCCACTCAAAGGATGGGCGTAGAACTTGTTAAACAGATTTTCGACCCCCACATCCAAACGCAGTTGCTGCCAGTCATAGCTGCTGCGTAGGTTAAACAAGCTATAGCCGCCCGTCTTCAACTCGTTGCGCACGGCTTGCACATTGGTTTTCGCGCTGACAAATTGTGCCTCCAAAGCATTGGTCCAGTTGCCCGATTGTTGCGTCAACGTCACATGCGCATTCAAGGGCATGATGTGATACAAATTGCCGCCCGTGGTGAGATTTTTGCCTGACGTGTAATTCAACACCCCAGCCATATCAAAGCTGCCGTAAGCACTGTCTTTGGCTAATGCCAAATGTCCTGAAACATCTAGCCCAGTGATTTCGGCGGTTTGATTGACCAGTTGCAAGTTTGCAAACCCCACGGCGGGCACAGGGCACCCCATTGCAACGGTACAAATACTCGCGTCAATATAGTTTTGAACACGGGTGTAATAAGGCGTGGCTTTGACTGCCCAACTTTCACGCCCCGCATCATGCCAATCGGCGGTCGCGCTCAGGGTATGCGCCACTTCAGGCTTCAAATTCACATCGCCCACATAGCCATTACCATCGCCGAACCAAGAATTCATGGTCATCGCCATGTTGTTATTTTTCGACCACGCAAAGCGTTCATACAAATTAGGCGAACGCGTTTTCATGGCATAACCCGCTTCAAAGGTTTTGCCCGCATCAGGCGTATAGCGCGCCAAAGCAGTCAAATCGACATTGTTATCGGTACGCTGACGGTTTAGGGCATTGAATGCCGCATAAGTCGCAGCGGGATAAGCAATCGTGTTATAGCCCTGCACATTGCCCGCATTCATGCTCACTTGCCCTAGGCGCAAGCCCAGTTGTGACAGCCATTGTTCATTCCAACGCGCATCCCATTCGCCAAATACATCCACGCGATCCCGTTGCCCATTGTTGATGTTTAGGAAGGTGCCGCCGCTCATCATATTGGTCATCGCCATCATCCCTACCACTGGGCCAGTAGGATCCCACCAATCTTTCATACGATAACGCTGAATTTCAGCACCAAAGCGCACCAAGTCGCGTTCAGACAACGCCATGTCGGCTTTGACGGAAACGCCCGTGTTTTGCCCATTGGTTGCCATCGGCATCCCTGCTGGATTCGCCATCATGCCCGTGGTCGGCAGCTTATCTACCAAGAAATTCATCTGATGCTGGGTCGCTTCGTTATACACCCGTGCTTCCAAGCCGCCCCACGCAAAATTACCCTTATAGCGCACATTGACCTGCTGACTGTCGTTGCCCGTCATATCCATACGCACATTGGGAAAGCCTTGGTAGGGAATACGTTGCAGCCCCAACTTGATTTCCAGCAAATGATTGTCGTTGCGCATCGCCAGCCCAAAGCTATGATTTTCCGCTTGATACATGGACGAACCCACTTCATTTGCACCCAACCAAGCTTTCGTACCGACCGACAAACCCGCCGCCTTGAAATCGCGTGCCGCCTTGTAATTTCCCGCCCGCACGGTTGAACCTGTGTAGTTTAAACTGACCGATTCACCCGCTGCCGTCGCAGACACATTGCCGCCCAGCGCGTTGCCATTGCTGCGATAAAACACCGCTGCCTGTCCTTTGACCATAGAACCTTGCCCCGCTTTGGCAAACTCAGGCGCATGCGAATTGACCACAATCGAACCGCCAATGCTGTCGCCGCCCATGCTCACAGGCGTGATGCCCGCCATCACATTCACGCTGCTGACTTGAGCAGGGTCAATATAGGACAAGGGCGAATTCATGTGGTTAGCACATGCCGACACCAAGTCCATACCATCCACTTTGACTTTGACGCGATCATCCGCCATGCCATGAATCACGGGCAAACTGGACACCCCGCCGCCCGTTGCCAAACTCACGCCCGCCTGATTTTCGAGCAATTTCGCCGTATCGCTACTGCCCGCACGCATGGACGGATTGACCGCAACTTTCGCCGCAACAGGTAAAGGTTGAATTTTCTCAGCGGTGACCACCACCTCAGGCAGTGTTTCGACCGCATACACACTGGGCACAAATGCCAACGCCACACACATCACGATTCTTTTTGCTTTCATCACACACCCTGATTAAAAATAAAGGGGGCGATTATATTCAGCATTTCTGATGCGACCCTGCGACAAATTGTCGCACCCCCTCATCTGCAAGAGGGGGCAAGCTAACGTGAAAAGTTGTATTGGTAGCGTAACAAGGTGCTGGTATTGGGTTGTTGCAAAATAGATTCGCGGTGATATTCCAGCGCGATCAGATGTCCTGCTAACGGTTGCCAGCGCAGCAATACCCCATTGGAAGTCAGCGGGTGAGTGGAATTGGCAATGCCTGCTTGGGTGGCAATCAGTGCAGCATTTGCGCCGACCAGCGCGTGAGAACCGATGAGTCGCTCTGTTCGGGCGATGACTTCCCAGTGCGCACGCGGTTGCCAGCCGACATCTATCCAGCCGCCGTTAAACGTACCGACATAATCGGGCGTGCCTAATAAACTGTCTAATCGTCCTGAATCGCGTTTTGTCCACCATTCGCCGCTGACTGTCCACGCGTCGTTGACTGCCCACTTACCCGCCAGAGTCAGTAAATCTGAATTACCCACCATACACACGCGATTGGCGGTCACGGTGGTGCAACTCGGCACGGCGTGGGTATGCGCGGTTACCCCCGTGGTAATCAAAGGTCGTCCCGCACTGGCACTGGCTCGCGCATAGCCCGCTTCCAGTTGCACGGTTTGGTTTTGCCAACCTGCGCGCAAGGTGGCGAGATTGATGCCCGAACTAGGCGCACCAGGAAAAGCCGAGTTACTCCACACCCCCGCGCCGACGCTATAACCCGATTCCCATTCGCTATTCACTTGCAAGCCATCCGCCCGCCACATATCGTTAATCGCCGCACGCAAGGCGAGTGGCGCAATACCAAAAGGACGAGTATGAAAATGCTTCATATTCTCCAAGCCCATCGGCACTAATTGCCGCCCCGCTTGGGCTTGTAAAGCCGCCGCGCCCAAGCTGCGATCTGCTGACACCCACACTTCGTCAATTTCGGTAATGGGTGCGATGCCGCCGTGGCGGGCGATTTTTAACTTGCCGAACAGCCCCTCGCCGAAGCGGGCTTTGACCCCCGCTTCTAAATAATCCATGCCGCTGCGGCGTTCATCCGCCCGCGCACTGCCTGATTCCAGAATGCCAGGTAAGCGCGCAGCGGGATAGGGCAAACTGGCGTTGAGCGAATACAAGCCCACGCCGCCCATGAATAAAAAGGGATTTTCGGCGGTGGGTTGCGGCGTGTTGTCATGCGCTTCGCTGACGTGAACCGTCCCCAATGCGAGCAAACCCGCGAGGCAAAATTTATTGAGCTGCATGAGGCACTCCAAAAGGGTCTGAGAAACGTGGATTGCGCAAAAAATCGCTATCCGTGAGGGTATTGAGGAAGGCAATTAAATCGGCTTTGTCTTGCGCCGACAGGTCAATGCGATTGATGCGCGCATCTTTAAAAGGATTCAACCGACCATCGCCTTGGTGTTCGCCTTGCGTAATCACCCGCCCATGCCCCGCATAAAAATCCAACACTTGGCTTAAATTTTGAATCGAACCATCGTGCATATACGGCGCGGTGACGGCAACATTACGCAAACTGGGGGCGCGAAATGCTCCCATATCAGCAGTCTTGTTCGCTAATTCAAAAATCCCGCGATTACCTTCAGGAAAGCCGCCTTTGCCATCTACGTTGTATAGCCCCGTGTTATGGAAAGGGGTAGAAACTTCTTGGCTGTCGGCGGTAATTACTTGGTCATTGAAGTTAAAGCTGCCATGACAGTGCGAACACTGGGCTTTTTCCGAAAAAAACAAACTGCGTCCCCGCGCTTCGCTATCTGACAATACGACTTTGTGTTGCAAATACTGGTCATAACGACTATTCGCTGAAATCAAACCGCGCTGAAAGGTGGCAATGGCTTTGATGCAGTTTGCCAACGTCAACGGTTCAGCATCTTCAGGAAAAACCTGCTTGAATTGCTGAACGTAGTTCGCATCATCTAGCAACCGCTTCAAAATAATCGGCATCGTGCCATCGTTCATGCCCATTTCCACAGGGTTTTCACCCAACAAGGGATTGAGCATCTGCTTTTCTAACGAGGGCAAAGAATAGTTTGCCCACGTAAAATACGGGTGATAAGCCGAATTGGCTAAACCCTGCGAGCTGCGCAAGGTGTGCATCCCCGTTGAACCTGTTGCCACGGCTTTACCATCGGTAAACGCCAGATGTTGAAAATGGCAAGAGGCACACGCCATTGTGCCGTTGCCCGACAATCGCTTGTCATAAAACAAGCTGCGCCCCAATTGGAACTTGGATTCGGACATCAAATTATCAGCGGGAATGCGTGGCATGGGGAAGTGCGGAGGCAAATCCCACTGCCACATTTTGGGCGGTTGACGATAGAAAAATAGCCCGCCCAGCAGCAAGAGCAGCCCACTCACGCCGAACAACATTTTGTTTCTGGTGCGCATGGTTGAAAACATCACTTATCCTTATGGATTGTTGATCGTCCCCAGTGGGAAGGGATTGGCATAACGAGGACTCGTTAACAAACTTTGATCCGTTAATGTACCCAAAAATGCGACCAAATCTGCCTGTTCTTGGAGGGTCAGATTGATCCGTGGAATCAGAGGGTCTTTAAACTGATTCAGCCGACCATCGCCCGCATTGGGTTGTCCAACAGGTATATTGCGCCCGCCTGCTGCGTAAGTTGCCACCACTTCTGACAATGTGCCAATGCTGCCATCGTGCATATATGGCGCAGTCATCGCCACATTGCGCAAGCTCGGTGCGCGGAAATATCCCATATCCAGCGGATTCTGCGTCACCTCAAACACGCCACGATTCGGTGCAGGATAACCGCCTACGCCGTCAATGTTGTACAAACCCGTATTGCTAAAAGTCTTATCAATCAACTGAATGCCTGCATAGACGTTTTGCAAATTAAAGTTATGCCCCGTATGGCAATGAAAACACTCAGCCTTCTCAGTATTGAATACGTTTTTACCATTCATTTCCGATGCAGTCAGGGTTGCTTGCCCTTTTAAGTATTGGTCATATTTAGAATCACCCGACAATACGCCACGTTCAAAAGTGGCAAGTGCGTTGATGATATTGGGAAAGGTAATCGGATTGACAACGTTAGGAAACGCAGAGGCAAATTGATTCACATACCAAGGATCCGCTTGAAAACGCGCCAAAACAGTGGCTTCATTGCCCGTAATACCGAGTTCCACAGGATTGGTTCCGAACATCGGCACTGCCGCTTGTTGCTCCAACGAAGTTAAATCAGGTCGCGCCCACGTGAGCGTGGGATGATAAACCGAGTTTGCGATCGACATAGCACTGCGTGGCGTGGTTTGCCCTGTTGCCCCCGTCGAGACGGCTTTGCCATCCGTAAAGGCTAAGTTTTGAAAATGGCAAGAACTACACGCCTTCGTGCCATTGCCTGATAACTTTTTGTCATAAAACAAATAGCGTCCTAGCTGAAATTTTTCCTCAGACATCTGGTTGTTGGCAGGCACATAAGGTGTGGGGAAGTTAATTGGTAGCATCCACGCCCAACTCGACGTGATCAGTGCAGGGTCAACGGTAGAAGTGCCACCGCCGCCACACCCAGTTAGCATCATGCTAACAAGTGCGGCGGCGACGAACACTCCCCTATTCAACAACATAGGGAATCGCAAGATAAAGCTCCTTATTTAATCTTAAAGATAGTTTGAGCAGCACCATTATTGATGGGCAATCCATTCACCATATCAATTTGGAACTTATCATAGTAATAAACTGGGTTGGCTGTCATCATATTAGCCACTTTGCCTGACATCCACGTTTGGGCAGTCGTCAAATTCAAGCCCGCAAACAAGCTTCCCAAATCTAAAGCGATTTTATTCACAGTAGGATTAAAGCCGCTCGTAAAGGCTACATTCATCTTATTGGGGCTGGCGCAAGGGGTCACAACCTGAGCTGCCATAGGATCGGCATTACACCCCAAGGAACCCAGATGCACCATCGTCGTCACTCCGACCAAAGCGGGGGCAACAGGGGCGGCAGTAAATTCAATTTTGGTAAATTTACGTCCAAATTGCCACATCCAGTTCATGGCGGCATTTTGTAGTGGCAGTGGGGTTGCTGGCGCACCTGTCGTCGCGTTGACGGCAACTTGTGCGGGATCGCTGTGATTTAACAGTACAACAGAACCACCATCTGTTGCGTATTGAGGAACGCCTACGGTAAAGGCAACCCCGACATAATTTCCTGGCACAACTGATCCAGTTACCACCGTATTAGTTGCTGGTGATGCGTTGGCAGCGCATGTGGTCGTACTATCTTCAAAATCAAGTAAGGCAACATTTCTGCCTTGATTGGCATTTTCAGTCATTTTGATAGGGAAATAGTTACCTGCCGCATCAATCAAAGAAACATTGGATACATAGAAACGTAAATCCTTAATCGTCCCCACGGTGCCAGCGGGTGCGATACCTGATGCGGGCGCATTGCCCAGCGTCAACGGTGTGGCACAACCCGTTGTACCGACAGGTGTCGCGCCATTGATGACATCAAAGTTTAAAGTCACCGCCTGTGTCGCTGCGGCGGCGGTCGGAACACTGATCGCAGCAATCTCTGCCTTCAATGCGCCCGCATTGGCTTGTGTACTCGTGATTGCAGATACCGCACTAGCAGGAATAAACATGGATGCGGCTGGATTGGCGAATTGACTCGCCAGCATGGATTGTGCTTGTTGAGCCAGCACACGCTGTGTTGCGGCATCTGGTTTTTTGGTTGCATTGTCAAATCCCAAACTAGACATCCATCCCTTTAAAACCGCAGCAACTGTTTTCGCAGCTTCATGTGCTCTAAAATGCGCATTGGTTTGGTCAGTTGAAGCACCTTTTTTCACCACATAATTATCCAGCGGGCTGATACCACTGGCGGCTGCGGCTGCAGGTGTCGCAAAACCCAACTGCGCATTCACCGCATCTACGGCTGAAGCCTGAGTCAAGCCCGCACGCACACCTTGCTGCACCAGTGTGGTCAATGGACTGACAAATGAAGCACCAGCAGGCGCGGTCAACGTAAAGGCTTGACCCACGGCTGAAGCAGTATCTTCGTCGATGGAATTAGCTAGTACTTCAGCAACAACAGGGAAGTTAGTTGTCTGACCCGCAGATACGCTAATGGAATACACACCACTTGCAGCTGACGTGCCAAAAGGCTCGCCCGTATCACAAATATCATTACTATTTACGTCCAAGCACACTTTTGCACCCGATAGGTATCCATCCGCAACGATACCTGTGACTGTCGTGCCATTCCCAATATTTGCCACTCCTCCTCCACCGCCGCCACAACCTGCAACCAATGCGGCAATCGCCGTCATTGCAAAGCCCAGCTCCGTGAATTTTCTTACGTTATGTCCTCGTTTCATCATATCTCCCTGTGTTGTTGGATGTGCATGGTTGAGCCATTTTGCTTACCGAAAGCAAAATGCAAGCGCGCATCATACCCATTTAATTTTTCTGGAAATGCGACAAATTGTCGCACCCATTGCATTTAAAGTAGGTAGATAAACACCCAACCAAAGAAGATTCTGACTTATTCGCCCCCCAACAGCGGTGCGACAAAATGCCACATTCCCGAAAACAACAAAGTATTGAATAATTCGCCCAACGCCAGCCCTTCGATGTTTGCCACAGTGCCTCCTCCCCAAGTAGCTTTTTGCATATCTACAGAGAAGGGCTTCAGCGTAAATTCATTTTCACAATTTTTTAAGGAAGTCTGTATGAAAACAATCATCGCAAGTTTGAGCGTCACCATGTTGCTGTTCGCGGGTAATGTATTCGCAGCTGACATGCCCGCTGATGGCAAGTCAAAATGTGGTGCGTGCCACTCCATTGACAAAAAGAGCGTAGGTCCCGCATGGAACGAGGTTGCCGCAAAATATAAAGGTCAAGCGGATGCTGAAAAAACCTTGATTGCCCATATCACCAAAGGCGGGGAGTTTGGTTGGAAACAAGGCAAGATGCCTACCAAGGGCTTGGGGGCAAATGACGCGCAAATTGAAGCCTTGGCAAAATTTATTTTGACTTTGAAATAAATCGCTTGTTTGACTAAACGAAAGCCGACGCAAGTCGGCTTTTTTGTGTCCACCAAAAACCAGAATCGGCTGGCAAGTCAATAAAACAAAGGGTGCGGCAAAATGTCACATTCCCAGTCAGTATTTTAATGCTTATGATTCTGACCGTTCATTTAACGCACACTTCATTAAAGGGGAATTCAATGTTTGCCAAGCTCAGCCAATGGTTCAAATCATTTTCAGCAACGCTTTTTCCTAAAGTGCAAGGTTCAGAACAGAAAAATACAACCGCAACGATTAATCATGTTAATGCCGCTGACAACAGCAATTCTCAATTCAAATTTCTCCTAAAGTTTAATTTTCCGAAGTCCATTTTCACCGCTTAATAATCAGGAAGAATTGAGGTGGACGCTATTTTTGAGAGCCATAAATTTCATCAATTCATCCC
>JAQTYN010000059.1 GCA_028688275.1 Gallionella sp.
AGTGCGACAGCAAAAACGCGTTTAGAAATAGAAACAAAAACACGGGGCAGCGCCGACCAGCTGCATGAAATAGGCGACCCTCTTAAACTAGACACATTATTGTCTTGACCGAGGGGTCCACTTTACCTGACATGATCTATCACCGCGAAATGGTGATAGATTTCGGCAGTAGCGGCTATATTGCCCTGTTTCGACACCTGCCAAACGGGGATATTACGATTGCCAGAATCAAACACCAACTGGAAAACGCTTATCCGCAAGATTTAGTGTAAACCGTTTGCAGGATGGACGAAATACACATAGCTTATTGTTTATTTAGGGGAAAGCTAGGCATGAATTTCAATCGGTGTGCCATTTGGAACGACGCGCCAAATTTCATCAATCTCTTCATTGCTTACCGCAATACATCCAGCAGTCCAATCAACCAGCCAATGAAATCGACTAAAAAACCCCGCGCCATTGCGAAGACCATGAATCATGATCATGCCTCCAGGAGAAACACCTTGCTGCTTAGCATGGGCAATTTGTTCGGGATTAGGATAAGACACATGCAACGACAAATGAAATTTGCTTTGAGGGTTGCGAGCATCAATCGTGTACTGTCCCTCTGGCGTTTTTCCGTCGCCTTCCCGTTCCTTTCCACCGATCGGACCAGAACCGAGAGCCACACGATATTCACGTAGCACATCGCCGTCTTTCAACAGAATAAGCTTACGCTCGGATTTATACACAACGATTCGATCAGCCGTCAGCCCCTGCGCCAAGGCATTGCGCGGCCATTTTGCATAGCAGACGAACACACCCATCGAGAGGAACAGAATAACGACGACTATAAACAAAGGACGAGACATGCGATTCCTAACATAGAGTCAAAATGCACGGCATGTTTTGCGGAAGCCGAGTTAAGGCCTTGCTAAGGGCACTTTCAATATTTCTCACAATTAGCGGTGGCATAGCCGTCTTTCCATTCGCAGCTTGGGCAAAGCTGGGCTTCCTCACCGTACTCACATGAGGAAAATATATATGGCTCTTTGCACAACTTACACTCCAACACCTCTTCGCTATGCCCGCAAACAAGACATTTTTCTTCATCAACATCAAATGTTTCGTTGTGGCATAAAGTGCATTTAATTACATATATTTCTTCTAACTTGATTTTCTTTTGAGCCTTGCATAGCAAGTCGTTATAAAACTCGGTGTACTGACGAAAAACCCACCACTTTCCATCTTTCAAATGGGATGACTTCCAGTCTAAATTCAAGTGTTCGTCAGCAAAGCTAAATATGAATGAAAGCACTTGACCTACGAGTGCTTTAGCTTCTTGTTCAGATATTGAAAACTCGAAATGCTCGATTTCGTTTCTCTTTTCTCTCGCAGTATTTATGGCACTTATTTCATCTGTTGAAAATCGAATATCACAAATACTCTGAAGACGTTTAAATGCTTTCTCTGCCCCGACAGTGTATGGGTTTTTTGATGGATATTTGTCGACATTATCGAAAACGAATGCGGGGTGTGTTTGGCGAAGTTTTTCCTTGAACAACAACTCAACCACATGGGCTAAGTCAACGATGATCCGCTTCCAGTCACCGACACCATTCTGATTAATTGGACCCATGTGTTGGATGGCATGTTCCAATGAATCTTTTGCATTTTGAACTAGATCGAAACTATGCATATGTAAGTCCAAGGAATATTAGGTGGCAAGAATGGCAAGTATTGCCAAGCAGCGTTTTCATTGTTCTATGACGTTTCATCCTTACCATTTTCGCTTTGAGCAGTTTAATGCGGACAGGATTAAACGTGTAAATTTATGCTGCTATGATATAAATTCTATTTAATTTCAACCAGATGCGACTATCTACACCTTTACATTCCCTCTCCCCCGCCCCCTCTCCCGCACGCGGGCGGGCGAGGGGAGTCACACATTCACGTCATAGGAACACCCTACAACTACCAACTACCAACTAACGACTAGCGACCAATCTATATCTTTTCCAGCAATTCGCTTAATAACAATCGCGTTTGTTCTGGGTTGTTCAAGGTATCGCCACTGATCCAAAACACATCTTCCGCCCGTAGCCCTAAGGTGTTAATTTTTGCTCGATGCAATAGCACATTGTATTTATTGAGAATTTGCGGGATGCGCGCTAACAAGCCTGGGCGGTCTCCTGTGACTAGGGTGAGCATATACAAACCATGGCTGGTCTTTTCGATATTCACTTTGGTGCTAATCGGGAAGTGTTTGACTTGACGACTGAGTCGCCCTGAGCTGGCGAGTACGATTGGCTTTTCTTGGGCAATATGCTGCGTCAACTCCTTGTCGATGTAATTCATTTCATCGGCATAATTGACATCCGCCCGTTGGGTTTCGATGACTTGAAAACTGCCCAAGGCGTAACCATGCTGGGTGGTGTGCATCTTGGCTTCGACGATGCTGTAGTGCATACGGGCAAAAAAATCACAGATACGAGCAAATAAACCTGGTTGATCTTGGCAATAAACCAGCACTTGCAAGCCTTCTCCCACGGGGCTGAGGCGCGTTTTGACCACGGGCGACAGGATGTTGACTTTGTCCGCTAACAAATGGGTATGCCAAGCAATTTCGTGCGCTTCGTGGTCGATAAAATAGTGATCGTCGAACTGCGCCCACAGCAAGGGATAGGCTTCAGGGGGAAGGTGATAACGCTCGGCTAATACCGCATCGGCTTGTTTTCGCACTTCATCCAGTCGATTGGAGAATTTGCCATCGCTTAAATAACGTCGCGTCGCCCAAAACAAGTCTTCCATCAACTTGCCCTTCCACGCATTCCACACCTTGGGGCTGGTGCCGCGCACATCGGCGACCGTGAGCAAAAACAGGGCGACTAAATAGCGATCATTCTTGATTTTACGGCTAAATTTGGCAATGACATCAGGGTCGGACAAGTCTTGCTTTTGGGCAGTCGCCGACAACGTGAGATGTTCCCCCACCAGCCAGACAATCAGATCCGTATCATCGCGACTGAGTTTGTGATGGGTGCAAAACAGCCGCGCATCTTTTTTGCCCAGTTCCGCATGATCGCCGCCGCGTCCTTTGGCAATGTCGTGAAAAAGTCCTGCGATATACAACACGTAAGGGCGGGCGAATTCCGCCATCAATTTATTGCACAAAGGCACTTCGTGTGCATGTTCGGCAATTTCAAAGCGGCGCAAATTGCGCACCACCATCAAAGTGTGCTCATCCACGGTGTAAACATGGAATAAGTCATGTTGCATCTGCCCCACAATGCGCCTAAATACAGGGAGATACGCGCCCAAAATGCCGTAGCGATTCATGCGGCGCAAAGCGTGGGTTAAGCCTTGCGATTCACGCAAAATTTCCATAAATTTCGCGCGATGTGCAGGATTGCGACGGAAGTTATTGTCGATATGCTGTTGCGCACGCCACAACGCCCGCAGCGTCATGGCACTTAAATCGGTGAGTTCGGGATGTTGCTGCATCAATGAAAAAAGCTCAAAAATCGCCGCAGGGGTATGCTCAAACAAATGTTCATCTCGAATTTCCAGCAGTGTTCCGACCGCGCGAAAGCGTTCATTCAGGTTGTGCGGCAACAAACAATGGTCAAACAGATGATCCCGCAAGTTTTGCAACAAAATGGTATTGAACTGCCGTACTACCTGCCGCGTTTGGTAATACCGTTGCATCAGATGTTCGCTGGCGCGGCGATTGTCCGAGGCGACAATATCCATTTGTTCCGCCAACTGGGTTTGAAAATCAAATAACAGGCGATCTTCGCGGCGTTTAGCCAAATAATGTAAGCGGATGCGCAACATCTGTAACAGCGAGTCGTGACGATTGAGCAAACGCGCTTCCGAAAAAGTCATTAAGCCTTGTTGTGCTAAATCTTTCCAACGCGTCCCTAATCCCGCCGCACGGCTGATCCAAGTGATCGTTTGCAAATCACGTAGCCCACCAGGACTTTCTTTGAGATTAGGTTCTAGATTGAAATCCGCCTCAGCAAAACGCGCATGTCGCTGCTGTTGCTCCTGAAGTTTGGCGGTAAAAAAGGCGCAAGGATCAAGATTGCGTTGAATGGATTGATTTAAGGCTTTGAATAATTTTGCATTACCTGCCAACAAACGTCCCTCTAATAGATTCGTTTGCACGGTAATATCAGACGACTCGCTGATACATTGAGCAATCGTGCGTATGCTGTGCCCGACTTCCATGCCGATATCCCACAACACACCAATGAGCTGTTGCAATTGAGATTGCAATAGCTCATCAGGATCGTCATCCAGCAAAATCAGCAAGTCAATATCAGATTTGGGATAAAGTTCGCCTCGACCATAGCCACCCACCGCGATTAACGCCAGTGAAGGCGGCATCGCCAATTGCTGCCAGATTTGGCGCAAATACTGATCGACAAGATTGCTATGACTACGCAACAAGCGTGAAGCATTGCCAGACGCGAGAAAGGTCTGTTCGAGTGCTTGCCTATCTTGGCGCAATGTTACACGTAGCGTGTTAATTTCAGGGAGGGCTAGGGGTGTCATCGGAAACGGTCAGCACTTCAAAGCCTGTGGAGGTAACGAGTATCGTATGTTCATATTGCGCGGATAAACTATGATCTTTCGTGACCACCGTCCAGCCATCATTTAAGTGTTTAATCGCCGCCTTTCCCGCGTTAATCATGGGTTCGATGGTAAAGGTCATCCCCGCTTCGAGGCGCATACCCGTTTTGGGGCGACCATAATGCAACACTTGCGGCTCTTCGTGAAACTTATGACCGATGCCATGACCACAAAACTCACGCACGACGCTATAACCCAACGGTTCAACATAACTTTGAATGGCGTGACCAATATCGCCCAAATACGCGCCAGGCTTCACAACGCGTATGGCGCGCCAAAGCGATTGATAGGTCACCTCACACAGCCGCTTGGCTTGAATAGATGGCTCTCCTATCATAAACATGCGACTGCTATCGCCATGGTAACCGTCCTTAATCACCGTAATATCCAAGTTTACGATGTCACCATTTTTGAGTATTTTGTCACTGGGGACACCATGACAAATTTGATGATTGATCGACGTGCAAATGGATTTTGGATACGGATTATGACCACCAGGGGCATAGTTTAACGGGGCTGGAATGCCTTTTTGCACATTGACGATGAGGTCGTGACAAAGTTTGTCCAACGCATTCGTGGTCACGCCAGCACGCACAAATGGCGCGATATAATCCAATACTTCACTGGTTAATCGCCCTGCAATGCGCATTTTGGCAATTTCGGACTCGGTTTTAATAGCAACAGACATAATTGAGTGCGGGAATTTTGGAAAGTACGCGAGAATATCATGCGATTCAGATTGCCGACAATCCTGATAAGGAACTAAACTTACACCCCGTGGGTCTGTAGCACGCGGTATCTGCGTACTCAGCAACGCAAATCAACTTAAACATTAGGAGAATCACGATGAAGCAATTAGGTATCGTCGCAGTATTGTTAGCACTGAGCATGAATGCACACGCAGTAGAACAAAGTACCGTCGTGGGAGGGGTCGTTGGCGGGTTGGCGGGCGCGGTGGTCGGTCATAACATGGGAGGTCAAACAGGCGCAATTGTTGGCGCAGCCGTAGGCGGCACAGCGGGCGCAGTGATTGGTAGTCAGATGGCTAAGCCAGCTGCGGCACCCGCTCCTACTGTGGCACCGCAACAACACGGAACACACCAAGCCCCCTCAGCACCACAAGCTGTTGTAGCGCAACCTGTCGCACATCAAACTCAATCTTCATTGGGTGTTGCCCAGCATCAACCTGCACAAAGTCACCAACAAGGTGACCATAGGAAAGAACACCATGAACACCGTCAAAATCATGGACATCATGAGAAACATCAAAATAACGGGCATCATCACTAAACTAGCATCCAAGGACTCAAGCAGGTTGAGCTTTAGTCAGTTTGTTCACTTAAATAAAAGGAAATAATATGAAGAAATTTAGCTTAGTCGCAGCCTTACTTTTGGCAGCATGTGCCAATCCCAATATGAATACCGCAGTCGGCGGCGGCATTGGCGCGGCAGCGGGAGCAGCGGTAGGTTATGGTGTAGGTGGGCAAACTGGCGCGGTGGTAGGTGCGGCAGTTGGCGGTGCAACAGGTGCAGTGATTGGCAATCGTCAAGGTGCACCTGCTCCCCGTCAGCCACAAGGCAATCAAGGGTATGAACGTCGCGATCACGAAGATCGTGGTGATCGACATGACCATCGTGATCGTCGTGATCGTCACGATGACTAAGTAAGTACGGGGCAGGAAATCACCCTGCCCTATTTTATTATGGGTGTTGATATGATGTTGCGTACAAAAAATCAGGTATTGAGTTGTTAATCGCTCGTCATTAGTTAGCCAGATGAAAAAATCATATCCACATGAATATATTACAAATAGTTTTTATTCGCTGCACTTATCTACGCTGACGACTAACAGCTTAACGACTGATCCACGACAATTTACAGTCAGACACTTATGCCACATCAAGCGTTTCTTTTCATCCACCAAACACGCGCGGGCTTACCATGAAACAGATCCAATCCCGCGACAATTCATTTTTTAAACAACTGGTTAAACTCGTTGACTCCTCACGTCAACGTCATAAGTCACAACAAACCTTGTTGGATGGCACACACTTGCTGGCTGCTTATTTAGATGCGGGCAAACAACCTTTGCACATCGTACTCAATGCAACCGCCTTGCAAGATGCAGAAATCCTCACCTTGCTGCAACGAGTGGGTGACACGCCCATCACCCAATTAGACGACAAACTCTGCGTGGAACTGTCCAGCGTAAAAACCCCAACGGGTTTACTGACCTTGATCGCTTTACCTCAATCCAAGCTACCGAAGAATCAATTCGTGTTGCTATTAGAGAATATCCAAGACCCTGGCAATCTGGGTTCTATCATTAGATCCGCCGCCGCTGCGGGCTGTGACGCGTTGTATTTATCTCCAGAATGCGCGGATGCTTGGTCACCCAAAGTGCTGCGTGCCGCCATGGGTGGGCACTTTGTACTGGAAATTTATGAACAGCAGAATCTGGCGGACATCGCCAAGCAGTTTGATGGCAACATCTTGGCAAGCAGCTTACAAGCCTCTGCACGCTTATATGACTGCAACCTAGGCGGAAATCTGGCATTACTATTTGGCAATGAAGGTGTGGGCTTATCCCCAACCCTACAACAACTTGCTAGCCAAACTTTTATCATCCCCATGCCTGGAAAAGTTGAATCCTTAAACGTTGCCGCAGCCGCAGCCGTGTGCTTATTTGAAGCGGTACGCCAACGACACATCAGTTAAATGCACTGAGCCGCGACATGAGATAAGCAACTGATTGTAAATCAGTCGTGGATAAGTCGTTCGTGATTCGTTGCCAAGGTAGATAAGTACAGCGCATGCACAATTATTGCAATAATTCATGTGAATATACTGGTGTTCCCACTTAGATAACTAACGACGAGCGACTAAATTTCAGATTATTTGTACACAATACAATATCAGCGAGGGCAATGGTTTTGCGCCAGCCTGTTTAAGTCCATACAACCCTAATTATGGTTAGTCCTAAGACGTTTATTTTCACAGATGCTTACCCGACATAACCCCATAGCACCATTTATTCTTCCCACAATCATCTCTGATGAAAATTAATTTACACAACTAAAATCAATTAGTTGTTTATAATTAAGCGTAAATAAATGCGTTAAAATCTAAACTTATGCCATCACAAATAATAATTGGCATATTATTTGCTCAAACCCATACACTTAATAAATAGCCTAGTTATTTTTCGCCTATTTACTATTGTTTGCACTAACACAAGCACTTCCGCTTTTTAGATAACATAGTTGAGCAACGCACCGCTTGCTCAATCAAAATATGCAGTACTTTTATTATTCTTAGCTTGTGGAGGAAACTTGAAAAACATTTTTTTGATATGGACATGGCAAACCATGATGATACTGTGGATGGGCTGCCTCGCCCTACCCGTCTATGCCGCACCACAACTTGCAACATCTCCTCTTCCCCCGCCAGCCGAACCCGTGCGTCACGACGGTAAAGCTGTTTTTGCGGTGGTTAAAGACTCCGTGGTGCAAATTCGAACTTTACTCAAAGGTAGTAAGTCCCAGAACTCCACAGGCTCAGGTTTTTATGTTGGAGATGACGGTCTGCTGATTACCAATTACCACGTCGTTTCCAGTCATGCACTCGAACCAGAAACCTACGAACTGGAATATGTTGCCAGCAACGAAGAGCACGGTACATTGACCCTGCTCGCGATTGATGTGCTACACGATCTGGCTTTACTCCAACGCAAAGGCAGCAACTTACCCTATTTGCATTTTCATGTAGGTACCGTTGAGAAGGGCGACAACCTGTTTTCACTCGGCAATCCGAATGATCTGGGTCAATCCATCGTGGAAGGCACCAACAATGGCCTGCGCGATCACTCCTTTTACGACATGATCCACTTTACAGGTGCTATCAATGCTGGGATGAGTGGTGGACCTGTCGTCACCGAAGCGGGAGAAGTTTATGGCATCAACGATGCGTCCATGGGGGAATCCAGAGGATTTTTAGTACCCGCTCAGTATGCCTCGCAATTGTTAGCGCGCTGGCGCGCCAACCCGATTAGGGTTCCCCAGTTTCGCCCTGAAATTGCCCGTCAACTGAAGTTGCATTCTGCTGCACTGGTCGCACGACTCACACGTAAACCGATGCCCGTGCAAATGGATGGGGGTTATGCCATCCCTGACTCTCCTGATCCCTTTATACGCTGCTGGGCGAGAGAAAGAAATCGCGAAAAATTGCTCTATACCGTGCGCTCTTACTCTTGCAACGGTCGTTCAGAAGTCTTTGTTGAAAACGGCATTGACTTAGGAAGTCTATTCTTTTACAGCAGCTTATTTAATGCCGACAAACTTGATCCCGTGCGCTTCAGTCGCGTATTGGAACGCTCTTACGAAATGCAATACGAAGCCAGTTATGAAATTCCCAGCGAACATTTCAGCAAATATGCCTGTAATGATGCCATTGTACAAATCAAGGGCAACAAGGTAAAAGCGGCTATTTGTTTACGTAGCTATCGTAAATTCCCAGGTCTGTATGACATAAAATTCAAAATCGTGACCTTACGTCAAGATAAACGCGCCTTGGTTTCTAGTCTCTCCCTGAATGGTTTTGCCTACGATGACGGCATGAGAATGATCGAATTTTATATGGGAGCATTCAAATGAAACGTTTAGCTTGGATTGAAATACTCAATCAGCATGGTGATGTCACGGTGCGCCACCCCGTTTATTCGTGGCCTGTGAATATCGGTCGTGCTTACCATAACGATGTGATGTTAGATGACCCCTATATTGCCGCAGGTCATCTGGAAATTCAGCCTGAGAATGAGGGCGGCTATCAGCTCAATGTATTGGGTGGCATCAATGCCATGACGATCAACCGCAAACGAGAACGGCATCAATCCGCGAAAGTCTCGCCTGAAGATATTATTCATATTGGGAAAACGGCATTCCGCATTCGTCCAGTTGATTATAACGTTTCACCTGATAAACCCTTGCCTAGAAAGGCTATGCTGCGCAATGCGCTCGGTTTATTTGTGGGCATATCACTGGTGCTGTTTGAATATGTCATTTCACGCTGGCTAAATTATGATCGCGAAGAAAAATTGACCATACTTGCCGTCGACATGATGGATATGATTCCTTGGCAATTTGGCTTAACTTGGGTTGGATTCTGGGCAATCATCGGGCGGATTGAAGTTGGAAGACCCCACTTTATTGAACATGCCACACTCGCCACGTTAGGAGCAGGGGTGCTGATGTTGATAGGTGATATGTCTAGCTATGTCGCCTTTGCGCTTGACTCTAGTTTACTGTCGTACCTGTTGCATATTGCGGTTGTTCCCTTTATTTTTGGTCTGATTATCTATCGCCATCTCTGTTTAGCCAGCCGAATAAACCATCGTATGATTGGATTTCTGGTTGCGGGCGTGGTGATATTGGGCGTAAATATTTCTGATCTAAAAGACAAATGGCGTTATGAGGATGATTTGGCTCAAATGACCTACTCGCGAACCATAGGTTCACCTGCCATGGTGCTCACCCCTGGTCAAACACCTGCAGAATTTATCGCCAACACCAAGAAACTTAAGACCATCGTGGATGAATAAAGAGAAGGGGGAGCAAATGCGCTCCCCCCTGTACATACGATACAATTTCAATTACCTACGGATAATCAGATTTAGCTACCGTAAGCTTCTTCAAACATTGCTGTGACATCGTTCATGATGCTTAAGATCCGTTCGCTGGTTGTGGCAACACTTTCCATGTTTGACATGTGATCCGCATCATTATCATCGTCGCTCAATAGTGCAATGTTCAAGTAGTTCCACTGATTTTTTGCCAGACGCAACTCGGCCTGAATATGCGGGTTATTTGCTGCGCCGCCAATTAATGCTTCATGAGCGGAAATAAACTCTGATTTGGCTTTAGCCAGACCTTCATCAATTTCCAATCCTGTCAAGCCCATTTTTTTGAGCATATAAAATTTGGCAATCCGTTGCGACAACATCCGTTGGCGACCTGCCACATTGATCCAATAGCCCGCCTTTTTGCCAGATTCTTCATCAAACAACACCGTTAATTTATGCGCTGATGCCAATAGTGGTTCATTTAGCTCATGTAGCTTTCTCGCACCTGCATCCGATGGGGTTTCCATCAACAACGGGCGCATTTTTGTCCAGTTATTATTTTCTGCTGTCCATGCTTGCTGCAACGCAGGATTGGAGGCTGCGAAACGTAGTTCCACCAATTGCGTTTCAAATAAGATGATGGAGTCTTGCAAAATCTTTTTTGACAGTTCAGGCTTAACACCTAAGTGTAATTGGCAATATGCCTTAACCATCCGCTGGGACAACATCCGTTGCCGACCTGCTTTGTTAATGGCACTGGCGATGGAGATGGTTTCTGCCACTGCGGGTGCTGCGACTGCGCTGGTCGAAACCGACGATAAAACCAATGTAAAAGCGAGTAAACTGGCTTGGCATACCTTCCCTAGTGTGCTGGTCTTAACCATGATAAATCCCTTTAAATTTAATTATAAAATCATACTGATGCGCACTTATTATTGCACGCAGGCGTTTATATTAACTGGATAGCTGGAATTGCGCCATGCCCCCTTAAACATTCTAAATTGAGCCATCTTAATAAACATGCATTTAATATGATTTTTTGATTCGAGAGCTACCCCTCATTTCTGAGTTCTAAGTTCGCTCTTGATTAATTTCACGTAGACTTTTGACTGATGGGTAACCATGTAAATGAGCGATACGCTTAACACGACATGGAATACATGCTTTGAAATCGCCCATTGAATTTACTAGCTAGTGATGCGAAGAATAATTTACACGTAATGCAGTACGCTACACACGATCAGGATTAGCGGATGGTCGTTTTAAAGACAATTCAATGAAACGATTTACTATGCGGAAAGTACTGATACGCACTTATCCTTCCGACTGTTCCAACGTAAAGGACGCTTCTTCGTCTTGACCTAAGTGTTTCAACAAATATGGCATGACTTCTTGCAAGGTGGCGTAGAGCGTCCACGGCGGATTGAGGATAAACATGCCGCTGCCGTGCATACCAAAACCATCTTCACTTTTGCCCTGCACACTGAGGACGACGTGTAGCCAGCTTTTTACGGGCAGTTGCTTTAAGTTTTCGGGGAGTTGCTGCGACTCGGCGCGCTGCAATTGCGGATACCACACGGCATACACGCCGTTGGCAAATCGTTTCAAGCCTTCGTTTAAGGCGGTGACCACGCGCTGATAATCCTGTTTTTCTTCGTACGGCGGGTCAATCAACACCAGCGCACGGCGCGGCGGAGGCGGCAACACAGCTTTCAATGCTGCAAAACCATCGCCACATTCCACCAACGCTTGAGAACGATAACGTGAAACGTTGTCTTGCAGCATCGGAAAATCCGTGGGATGGAGTTCATACAGTCGCGCTTTATCTTCTCTGCGCATCACTTCCAACGCTAACATGGGCGAGCCAGGGTAGAGCCGCATATCGCCGTCCAAATTAAACGACTTTACCCGCGAAACATATTCCGCCAAGGAAGCGGGCATATCGTCCCGTGACCACAGCCGTGCAATCCCCGTTTCATATTCAGCATTTTGTGCCGCATAACCCGTCAGCAAGGCATAACACCCCGCGCCCGCATGGGTGTCGATATACCAAAATGGTTTGTCTTTCAAAGACAAATAACGCAGCAACTCCAGCTCAACAAAGTGTTTCAGCACATCGGCATGATTGCCTGCGTGAAAGGCGTGACGGTAACTCAGCATAGCTTTTGCATCAAAAAGGTAAGGGGGCGAGATTGTGCCACGGGTAGGTGGAGAATAGCCAACTAATGCAAGGTATCGGTGGTCACTTCAGGATGTTTAATCGTCAATGGCGTACCCACCGCCCCCGTATAAAACACCACGAGCTTGACCACATCCGTGCCGACATTGCGCCCATTGTGTAAGGTATCAATGACTTCAGCGAGCGCGTCGCCCGCTTGCAATCGCTTGACTTGCCCATCTTGGCGCGTGATTTCCAATGTACCCGAGATGATCCAAGCAAATGACGGCACGGGATGTTCATGCCAACCCGTCTCTTTACCTGGTGCAACTTCTATCAATAGCCCCGTGATTTCAGCTTGCCCCGTGGGATAGACGATGGGCTTACCATCCCAACTTTGGGTGGTTTTCATGAGTGGCGTGACGGTGACTCCAGTGCTATTGTCCAGTGCAAAACTGTTAAAAGAACAAACAAGCATCAGGGCTAGAGTGGCAAATCGAACAGACATGATGGTCATGAATTAAAGAGTTATTGAACTTGCAATTGTATCAGGAGAGACATCACGCTTTTCATTCTATTATTCATTGCCGACCAACATGAGATACATCTCAAAATGATTAAGCCACAACTCACCTACACCGAATTTATGCCATAATCCGCACACTTTTTTTAGGAGTCATCATGGACGAAAACAAAACCAAGGCCCTCGCGGCTGCCTTAGCGCAAATCGAAAAGCAGTTTGGCAAAGGCTCTGTTATGCGCCTAAATTCCGACGAGGTTGTGCGTGACATTGACGTGGTATCCACAGGTTCATTGGGTTTGGATATTGCCTTAGGGGTGGGCGGCTTGCCACGCGGTCGAGTAGTAGAAATTTACGGTCCTGAGTCCAGCGGTAAAACCACATTGACCTTGCAAGTGATTGCTGAAATGCAAAAACTGGGCGGCACCGCCGCGTTTATCGACGCGGAACATGCACTTGACCCACAATATGCCCAAAAATTAGGCATCAAAGTGGAAGATTTGCTGATTTCCCAACCAGATAATGGCGAACAAGCCTTAGAAATCGCCGATATGTTGGTGCGCTCTGGCTCGGTGGATGTCGTGGTCATTGACTCGGTCGCTGCCTTAACACCTAAAGCCGAAATAGAAGGTGAAATGGGCGATTCACAAATGGGCTTGCACGCGCGTTTGATGTCGCAAGCCTTGCGCAAATTGACTGCCAACATCAAGAACTCCAATACCTTGGTAATTTTCATTAACCAAATTCGCATGAAAATTGGCGTGATGTTCGGCAATCCTGAAACCACCACGGGCGGTAACGCGTTGAAATTCTATGCCTCCGTGCGTTTAGATATTCGCCGCATCGGCGCGATCAAAAAAGGTGACGAAGTCATCGGCAATGAAACCCGCGTCAAAGTAGTGAAAAACAAAGTTGCGCCGCCATTCCGCGAAGCACTGTTTGATATTTTGTATGGCGAAGGTATTTCCCGCGAAGGCGAAATTATCGAGCTGGGCGTACAACAAAAAATCGTGGAAAAAGCGGGCGCGTGGTATAGCTATCAAGGCAATAAAATCGGTCAAGGCAAGGATAATTCCCGTGATTTCCTGCGCGCCAATCCTGAATTAGCTCGTGAAATTGAAAACAAAGTGCGTGATGCTTTAGGTATCAATCCTGTCGTTGTGCTTGAAAACAAAGAAAAACCTGCTGCCAAAACCAAAGCCGCCGCTACTGAGTAACGCGTAATTACTTCGTGCAGACACCAGCCGACAAGCTAAATTGTCTCGCCATTCCACTCTGACCTTACGTCAACGCGCCTTTTCTTATCTGGCGCGGCGTGACTATAGTCGTTTGGAGTTGCGTGGCAAGTTATCGCCGTACTGGCAAGAAACCGATGAAAGTTTAGACACCCTGCTAGATGACTTGACCGAGCGCGGCTATTTGTCCGATGCCAGAGCTGCCACGCAATTTTTGCACGCCAAACGCAGCCGATTAGGCACGCAACGCATTACCCATGAATTGCGGCATAAAGGTATTGCGGAAGAGCTGATACAAGAAGTGCTGCCCGAACTGAAAGCCACAGAATTTGAAACGGCGCAGGCAGTCTGGCAACGCAAATTTGGCACACTGCCACAAGATGATAAAGAAAAAGCCAAGCAAATGCGCTTTATGCTGTCGCGTGGCTTTTCGTTTACGACTATTTTCAAAATCCTCAAATCGGATGACGAATAGCATCCCACCTCAATCCTGACCAATAAATCATTTTGACCATGAACCTGATTATTCAAGCCACCCATGACATTGCTGCTGCACACTTAAAACACATCGCGCAACTGACCCAAAGCCAAGAGCCAGCCCAGATTGCCCCGCACGCTTATCGACTCAGTCCCGCGCAACCGCATCCTGATTTGGCGGCTTATTGCTTTGAACACCAATTGGATTATGGCTTCGTGCCACCTCATCGTTCGTTGAAAGATTTTGGTCTGGTGGTGATGGATATGGATTCCACCCTGATTAACATCGAATGTATCGACGAAATCGCCGATATGCAGGGCTTGAAACCCAAAGTTGCGGCCATTACCGAAGCCGCCATGCGTGGGGAAATCGACTTTGCCGAAAGTTTGCGCCGCCGTGTTGCCTTGCTAAAAGGGCTGGATGAATCAGCTTTGCAACGCGTATATGACGAACGCCTGCAACCCAATCCTGGTGCGGAAGTGATGCTGGCAAAACTCAAGGAACACGGTATCAAAACTTTGCTGGTATCAGGCGGATTTGTATTTTTCACCGAACGTTTGAAAGCCCGCTTAGGCTTGGATGAAGCCCACGCGAATACGCTCGAAATCGTTGACGGCAAACTCACGGGGAACGTCCTAGGCGACATCGTTGATGCGCAAGCCAAAGCACATTTCTTGGTCAAATTGCGTGAAAAACTGGGCTTGAAACCCGAACAAGTCATCGCCATGGGCGACGGCGCAAATGACCTCAAAATGATGGCGCAAGCAGGCACGAGCATCGCCTACCACGCCAAACCCGTGGTGCGCGAACAAGCCAGTTATTCGCTGAATTTTGTCGGCTTAGATGGGCTGGTGAATTTATTCGATTTTGTGGCGTAGCAATGTCCAAGCGGTGATACCTTATTTCCGCCCTGTTAGGCATCCCCAGACCTTAAACGATACTAAGAAGTTAGATGCTCAGCAAGACGTAAACTTAAAGCTGCAATAGTCAATGTAGGATTCGCTGTTCCCATGGTGGGGAACACGCTCCCGCCTACGATATACAAATTGGGATGATCGTGACTCCGGCAGTTTTGATCTACCACCGAATAACGTGGATCATGCCCCATTCTCGCCGTGCCACTTGGGTGATGAGAGGAATGCGCAATAGCAGGTGATGAAGGTTGGGCACCCATTTTAACGATCAAATCTTGCGTGAACTTGAGCCAAACATCCAGCCCATTCTTGATGTACTCATCAATTTGGTAATGAATGCGTGGCAAGGGCAAGCCGAGTGGATCCAAACGTTCATGATCTAGCGTCAAGCGATTATGCGCGCGCGGAAGCTGCTCAAGTTCGCCTCCCAGACAACCGTGATGTATGACGACTTCTTTCAGAACATCAATGACTTCGTGTATATGCTCTGGATTGTTAATCGTTTGCAAAGCAATTTCTTGGATATTGATGTCATTGCTGAGGAAGAGCTTGACCGCCGCGTGACGGTATCGGAAGGCTCCGTCTCGCCCCGTCATCACGCCTGACACAGACTGAGGTCCTCGCCCGCCATAAATAGGGGTGTTCATTCTGAAATTATTAAAAAATATCAGGTGATCCATGAGGTTGCGTCCCACTTGCCCCGATGAATTAGCGATACCATCTGGCGCATGTTCACCTGCAGACATCAACAATAAACGGGGCGTTTCGATGCTATTGCACGCCACGACAAATCGTATAGTGGACCCCGAATTTCAGACAGTGAATTAAGATGGTAGCCTGCAGTAAAAGAGGAGCAGGTGATGAGTGAAAGCCGACGTAAAAACTTCACGGGCGAGTTCAAGGCGAAAGTGGCACTTGAG
>JAQTYN010000060.1 GCA_028688275.1 Gallionella sp.
GGTTTGCAATGAAAATATGTTATAAAAACAAGAAGCCGAAAATGAAAATAACGATCTGGTTTGAAAAAAATCCACCCAACGCTGAAACAGGTCTTCAGAATCGGGTTTTTCTACAGCGTCGTTAGGCTCTGTTCTGTCATCGCTGCAATATTGAATATCGTAAAACGGAATCTTAAATACTGTTTTACATTTTACCGCAAGCCCTAGTCTATCACTCCACCTCAACGGATTCCCATTGACATAAGCGTAGGTGTTAATCCCACCCCGCAACCCAATCGGATCACTCTCCACATACCGCCCTGTGGCAGGATTGTAATCGCGATTGACATTGTAGTGCAGCCCCGTTTCGCGATCAAAGTATTGCCCTGGGAAGCGCAGGTTGAAGGTGAACGTGCCTTGATTAGCGGGGTTTTCGTTGGCGATGTTGTTGCCGAACGGGTCGGTGTTGTCCCACCGCCACACCTCTTGCCCCGCCGTGTTGGTAATACTGCGCGGGCTGTCGAGGTGGTCGCTGTGGATGTAGTAGGTTCTGAGTCCCGTGAACAGCGTGCCTGTTAGGCTGACGCTGGGGTTGACGGGGATGTTGAGATTGAAGTTGATATTGGCGGTGTAGGTCGTTCCCACCACTGCACCCACACTGGGTCTGTGCTGGATGTCCAGCGCGCAACTGCCGCCTGCGGGTACGCTTACACCGCTGACCGACAGGCAGTTGTTGGGCGAGACGATCACCATGGCGAACTGCCCGGGGTTGGTGCCTGTCAGTTGTATTGCAGTGTTGTACACCACCAACGGAGTCGTGCCTGTGTTGCTCAGGGTTAGCGTTTGTACCTGACTGCTGGTGAGTATCGGAGTGCTGAAACTCAGCGCGCTGCGGGAAATCGTTGCGGTGGTGTTGGCGGGCATCACCGTGGTGCCTGTCATGCTAATGACTTGGGTGGCTGGACTGGCGTTGTCAGTGATAGTCACAGTGGCCGTTTTGATGCCAGCAGCTTGATTGGTAGTGGGAGTGAATTGAATCTTATAGGAGCGGTCCAAAGCATTGCATTCATTGGTCGGCTCGCGTACAGTGCCGCCCAATTCACTAGCAAAATGGGTATGCACTTTTATGAGTGGTCATCAAACTAAGCAAAAACTTTCCACCTTGGTTTTAGGTGCAATTGGTGTGGTCTATGGCGACATCGGAACCAGTCCGCTGTACGCGCTAAAGGAAACTTTCTCGGGTCATCACCCGTTGCCTGTGATCGAAGCCAATATCTTAGGCGTACTCTCCATTATGTTTTGGACGATTATGTTGCTGGTCTCGCTGAAATACGTTGCCATCATCATGCGAGCAGATAATCGTGGCGAAGGTGGCTCATTAGCTTTATTGGCACTGGTCAGCGAGCTCACCAAAGAAAATCCCAAATTATCTTGGGCCGTGATGATACTGGGCGTATTTGCTGCCGCGCTGTTTTATGGCGACAGTATGATTACCCCCGCAATTTCCGTGCTATCAGCGGTGGAAGGATTGGATGTGGTCGCGCCAGGGCTAAAAAGCTATGTGCTGCCCATTACCGTTATGATTCTAACTGCGCTATTTTTTGTGCAAAAACATGGTACGGGGCGTATGGGTACGGCATTTGGCCCGATTATGATTCTATGGTTTGCCGTGTTGGGTATATTGGGTTTGATCTCTGTTGCCCAGCATCCACATGTGTTATTGGCACTCAATCCCCTGTATGCCTTTCATTTTTTAACTGCATCCCCTTGGTTAGCTTTTCTAGCGTTGGGTTCAGTGGTCTTGGCGGTCACGGGCGGTGAAGCCCTTTACACCGATATGGGGCACTTCGGCAAATATCCGATTCGCCTCACGTGGTTTGGCTTCGTCCTTCCCGCGCTGGTGTTAAATTACTTTGGCCAAGGTGCAATGTTGCTAGACCACCCTGAATTTATCGCCAATCCGTTCTACCTACTCGCGCCGCAGTGGGCATTGATTCCCATGGTGATATTGGCAACGGCAGCCGCCGTGATTGCCTCGCAAGCCGTCATTTCAGGGGCATTTTCCGTCGCGAATCAGTCTGTGCAAATGGGTTTTTTACCCCGCATGGAAATTCGTCAAACCTCTGACCAAGCACAAGGACAAATTTATGTCCCACTCACCAACTGGACACTCTATCTTTCAGTCATTTTCCTAGTACTAACCTTCCAAAACTCCAGCAACCTCGCCGCTGCTTATGGTATTGCCGTCACAGGCACCATGATGATCGACACGTTGCTGATTTCATTTGTGATTGTTATGGCATGGCGTTGGTCGAAATGGCTATCCGTCCTCACGATCGGCACGTTTTTCATCGTCGATTTAGCCTATTTCTCCGCCAACGCCTTGAAGATTCCACAAGGCGGCTGGTTTCCGCTGGGCATCGCGCTGATTTCCTTTACCGTACTCACCACTTGGAAAAAAGGGCGCAAATTATTGTTTGCCGAAATTTCTCGCCAAACCGTGCCGATGTCCTTAGTCATCAGTGGCGTGGACGATGTGATGCGCGTCAATGGCACGGCAATCTTTTTGACCAGTGCCAGAGAAGGTGCACCTTCTGCCATGTTGCATAATCTGAAGCACAACCAAGTGCTACACGAACGCAATGTGCTGCTCACCGTATCGGTGGAAGAACGCCCCTACGTACCAGACGAAGAACGTATTACGATCAAAGACTTGACTAAAGATTTCTATCGTTTAAGCATACGCTATGGTTTTATGGAAGTGCCTGATATTCCTTTAGCACTACAAGGATGCGCAGCAAAGGGCTTGCCATTTGACATGATGACCACCTCATTCTTTATCTCTCGTGCCATGATTGTCTCCAGTCCACATCCTGGCATGGCGCAATGGCGCGAACGCCTCTTCCTGATCATGTCCAAAAATGCCATGAATGCGGCTGATTTCTTCAAGATCCCTGTTAATCGGGTTATTGAAATGGGTACACGGATAGAAATTTAATGCCATAATTTACGCTCGCCGATCAGAAAACCTGTTCACGACCGCTCGTATGTGGTCGTCTGCGGAGTGGATGGCAACGCATGCAACTTTCTGTCATCACAACATCCTGCCGCGCATGAATATGTTATGAAACTCAGAGACGTGAATCTATCAACCCGCATCACGTTTGCGGCACTCCTGCTGGTCATAGCAGGCGGTTTGCTGTGGGTGGTCAATCAAAATCAGCGGCTACAGGATGCCTACCTTAACGAACGAAGTGCCGACCTTGAATCCGCGCTCAATCTAGAACAAGCGCACTTAACGACTGCCATCGAAACATTACGCCAAGACACCGTATTCTTGGCACACAACCCGCCCATTTCAGGACTGATACGTGCCCGTCAGAACCACGGCATGGATCCTCGCGAGCACAACAGCACGGAAGTTTGGACAGTCAGATTACAGGACATATTCGCTGCATTCTTGAAAGCACACCCTGATTATGTGCGGGTACATTACATTGGCTTGGCGAATGGCGGGCGCGAGCTGGTACGCGTTGAAAATCAAAACGGCAAGATACAAGTAGCATCTCCTGAGCAACTACAGACGAGAGAAAACAAACGCTATTTCCAGGCAGGATTGAAGCTGCCTGAAGGACAAGTACATCTATCCGAGTTTATGACTGAACCAGAAGATGATCCCCTCCCTCACCCTCAGCAACTGTTATTACGCACCGCCACCCCTGTTTTTGATACGACAGGACAACTGTTTGGCTTAGTTGTGCTGCATCTTGATGTCAATGCTTTACTGACCGACTTATCAATAGGACTGCCGCCTGGCGTACTGACCTATGTTGCTAATCAACAGGGCAACTATCTTTCTCGACAGGACGATCGACACGCGCCCTTACCAAAACCAGATAACCATAGAACAATAGGCGATGATTTCCCGCTACTGCAATCTTTATTAACATCGCCCACGGAACAGCAATTAAGGCTTAGTGCTATTGGCAATGACACAGGTGGTTATATTGCAGCAAGACGCATATTCTTTGATGTTAATCAACCCACACGCTTTCTACTGCTGGCGTATCACATACCAACCCAAATAGCTGCACAGCAAATGTCCAGCGTCGCGACACCAAGCCTTACTTACGTAGCTTTAGTCGTCATACTACTGGGTATTGCATTCATGTTGATCTTGCGCCACACCTTCGCACCGCTCAAACGTATCACCTATGCTGCACACCAAATTAGCAATGGAAATCAATATCTTCGTATCGCTGAAACAGCGGGTGGCGAAATAGGAGAATTGACCGATGCCTTAAATGCCATGCTGGATAAGTTATCAGATCGCGAAGTGATGCAGAGAGAAAGAGACTTTCGCAATAGCATCATCGCCACGACCCATGATGGGTATTGGTTACTTGACATACGCGGCTTCATACTGGAAGCGAATCAGGCTTACGCCGCTCTTTCAGGCTACACCGTCACAGAATTGCTGGGGATGCACATCAGCCAATTAGAGGCGTATGAGCAGTCAGTGGAAGATGTGCAAGCACACATCACCAAAATTATGCTGGAGGGGTTCGACGTATTTGAAACTCGCCACCGTCACAAAAATGGCGATGAAATTGACCTCGAAATTTCAACGACATTGATGCGTGAAACACAACAACTCGTGGTCTTCATACGCGATATACGTGAGCGTAAACGTATTGAAAAAGTCATCCGCGACAGCCAAATACATGCTCAAAACGCACTGGAAGAGTTGCGCTATCAAAAATTCGCACTCGATCAACATGCCATTGTTGCCACCACCGATGTGCGAGGCACAATCACTTATGTGAACGAAAAGTTTAGTCAAATTAGCGGCTATTCACCCCAAGAGTTGATTGGTCAAAATCATCGATTAGTCAATTCTGGCACACACCCCAAAGCGTTCTTTCGGGAGATGTTTCGCACCATCGCGGCAGGCAAAGTATGGCATGGCGAGATTTGCAACCGCGCCAAAAATGGTGAACTGTATTGGGTATTGACCACCATCGTGCCCTATATGAGCCACGAAGGTAAGCCCACCCAATACATTGCAATTCGCGCCGACATTACCGAACGCAAACAAGCAGATAAAGAATTGCGCATCGCTGCAACGGCTTTCGAGTCACATGAAGGCATGGTCGTCACCGATGAACACGATATTATTTTGCGAGTAAACCAAGCCTTTACCCACATTACGGGCTACACCGCAGCCGAGGCGATTGGTCAGAAAATGAACTTCCTAAAATCAGGTCGTCAAGCTGATCAGTTTTATCTCACCATGTGGCAAACCATCCAACGCGAAGGAGCTTGGCAAGGGGAAATATGGAACAGAACCAAAGATGGCGGAGAACGCCCTCACTGGCTAACGATCACCGCCGTTAAAGATCACCACCACGTCACCACCCATTATATTGGGACGTACACCGACATCACCGAACGAAAAAATAGCCAACTCATCCTGCAACATAATCAAGACTTGCTCAACGAAGCTCAACTGTTAGGCAAGTTAGGCAGTTGGGAGCTTAACCTTGTGAGCGGCGAGTTAAGTTGGTCGGATGAAATTTATCGGATATTTGAACTGGATCCTGCCCTCTTTCAACCAACCTATGAAAACTTCCTGAGTGTCGTCCACCCCGATGACCGCAACAAGGTCAATCAGGCTTACACGCAGTCCTTGGAAAATCGCCAACCCTATGATGTGGAACACCGCTTGTTATTCGCCGATGGGCGGATTAAGTGGGTGCGAGAGCATTGCCGTAGCGATTTTGATACGTCAGGCAAAGCACTGCGTTCAGTAGGGGCAGTGCAAGACATCACCGAAACCAAACAGACCGAAGAACGTTTACGTGTGGCGGCCGTCGCTTTTGAAACGCATGAAGCCATTGTCATCACCAATACCGAAGGCAATATTATTCGCGTCAATCAAGCCTTTCAAAACATCACAGGATATTCATCGGAAGAAGTCTTAGGAAAAAACCCACGCATACTCAGCTCAGGAAGGCACGACAAAACTTTTTATGCGGATATGTGGCAACAGTTGTTATGTCACGGCACATGGACAGGCGAAATTTGGGATAAGCGCAAGAGTGGACAGATTTATCCCAAATGGCTGACCATCACTGCCGTCAAAGATGACAAAGGTAATACCACCGAATATGTTGCCATCTTCAGTGACATCACCGCACGCAAACAAGCAGAAGATGAAATTCGCAACTTGGCGTTCTACGATGCGCTCACGACGTTACCCAACCGTCGGTTATTGATGGATAGACTGCATGCCGCACTCGCTATCTCAGCACGTAGCTTGAAATATGGCGCACTGCTGTTTCTGGATATGGACCGATTCAAAACGCTAAACGATACCTTGGGACATGATTATGGTGACTTATTGCTCATTGAAGTGGCGGAGCGTATCCAATCATGTGTGCGAGAATCTGACACCGTAGCGCGTTTAGGCGGTGATGAATTCGTCGTAATCCTTGAGGAATTGGATGAAGATCAGCAAGAAACCTCACGAAAAGTCGCGACAATTTCAGAAAAAATCCGTTCAACACTATCACTCCCCTACCACCTCAAAGACACGCCTTATCATAGCTCGCCTAGTATCGGCGTAAGCCTGTATTTCGGCATTGAGGAGCCCATTGATACTTTGCTTAAGCACGCTGATATGGCGATGTACCAAGCCAAAGATGCAGGGCGCAACGCCGTTCGATTCTTTGATCCCACCATGCAGCTTGTGGTGGAAACCCGTGCAAGGATAGAAGCTGACTTACGCCATGCCATACCGCTTCAACAATTGCATTTGTATTATCAAATACAGGTCAATCAAGACCACCACCCATTTGGGGCAGAAGCATTGATACGCTGGGAACATCCAAAACACGGATTAATCCCCCCGCAGCAATTTATACCGATTGCGGAAGAAAGCACACTCATTTTGGAAATTGGTGACTGGGTGCTAGAGGCTTCCTGTCAACAACTAATGGCATGGGGGAGCGTTGAGGAAACCCAAAATTTGATACTCTCCGTGAATGTCAGTGGACATCAATTTAGACAAGCTAATTTTGTCGCTAAAATCACCGCCATGCTGCGCCAGTACAATGTACACGCCTCATGCTTAAAGTTGGAGCTGACGGAAAGTGTGGTGCTCAACGATGTTGCTGACGTGGTGAGTAAAATGCACGCACTCAAAGCACTCGGCATCCGCCTGTCGATGGATGATTTCGGTACAGGTTATTCTTCGCTCTCTCATCTAAAAAGCTTGCCTCTAGATCAAATCAAAATTGATCAGAGTTTTGTGCGCGATCTGGCAACAGATGCCAATGATGCCATGATGATACAAACGATTATCGACATCGGCAGAAACTTCAAACTGAATGTCATTGCAGAAGGCGTAGAAACCAGTGCGCAACTCGACTTCCTCAAAAACAATGGCTGCATGTCATATCAAGGCTATTTCTTCAGTCAACCACTTGAAATCAATGCGTTTATGCAGTTACTAGAACAATATCATGCAAAGTTTCCCCCCGTGCGAGACACTTTCTTGCATTACAGTATTTGATCACATTGCACATTTAGCCGCTTGACAGTAGTACGCGTTAGAACTAATATAATCCTAACACGTACTTATCTGAGCTTCGCCATGTCTCCCAAAATTTTTCTACCCCTGCTACGCGAATTAACGGCCAGCTGCCAAGCCTTTACTGCATACGGGTCAAGCCATATTCGCACCATGGGGCTTACACCACCACAATTTGACATCATCGCCACACTGGGCAATACCGCTGGCATGTCATTTAAAGAACTGGGTGACAACACCTTGATTACCAAGGGAACATTGACGGGCGTGGTAGATAGATTGGAGCTAAAAGGCTTGGTGCAACGGGTGTCTAACGCGCTGGATGGACGCAGCCAAATTGTGCAACTCACCGAAGCGGGCAATGCTTTATTCGCCCAAAGTTTTCCAGCCCATTTGCAACATATTGCACAAGCACTCGCACCAGTATCCGCCAGTGAAATGCAAACCTTGACGGAGGGTTTACGCACCTTGCGCAACGCCTTTGAGACCGCATCTATGGAGGACAAAAAATGATCACCCGCTACACCTACCCCGCGATGGCACTGCATTGGCTAATGGCACTGCTGATTTTTGTCGCCTTTCCACTGGGCATATACGCCCACGAGCTGCCATTTTCACCGTTGAAATTGCAACTCATCAGCTATCACAAATGGCTAGGTGTGACGATACTGGGCTTGCTCTTGCTGCGCGTCATTTGGCGACTCACCCACACGCCACCCGCCCTACTCGCGACCAATTGGCAACGCACTGCCGCTCACGGCGTGCACGGACTGATTTATGCCTTACTGCTGGCGATACCGCTGTCAGGCTGGTTAATGAGTTCCGCAAAAGGCATCCCCGTGGTGTATTTTGAACTGTGGCAATTACCAGACTTAGTCAGCAAAAACAAAGAGCTAGGCGACTTATTGAAAGAGCTGCATGAAGGATTGAATATAGGACTTTTGGTGCTGGTCGCGCTGCATATTGCCGCCGCACTCAAACACCACTTGATTGATAAAGACAGTACTTTACGGCGCATGTTGCCGTTTTAAGCGCGGAGAAAGCCATGAAAACTTTGTTTTATACCTTGTGCTTGCTGGGTTTGACCAGCGTGACTTATGCCACGGAATTTACCCAAATCGTCCCTGCCAAAAGCAGCCTAACCTTTGGCTATAAACAAATGGGCGTACCGATGGACGGGAAGTTCGGGCAATTTACGGCGCAAATGCGTTTTGACCCAACGCAACTCGGCCAAGCGCAAGCGCGAATTGACGTAAATCTCGCCAGTATCGACACGGGTTCATCGGAAGCCAACGAAGAAGTCAGCGGCAAACTGTGGTTCAACACCCGCGCCTTTCCCAACGGACAATTCGTGTCATCCAGCGTCAAAGCCTTGGGTGGCAATCGCTACCAAACCTTCGGCACGCTCACGCTGAAAGGCAAAGCCGTGCCCGTATCTGCCGTGTTTACCTTCAAACCCGATGGACCAACCGCGATATTCGATGGCACATTTGTACTGAAACGGCTGGATTACGGCATAGGCGAAGGCATCTGGACAGACATCAGCACCGTCGCCAATGAAATCCAAATTGGCTTCCATCTGGTTGCCCATGCCGCAGCAGTCAAAAAATAAACACTTCCGTTCTTGCTGAGCTTGTCGAAGCATAAACGAAAAAAATCACAAAACCCTTTTTCACCCACACAGGAGACTCACCATGAAACACATCCTCGCCTTCACCCTAGCCGCTGCCTTTGCTTCCAGCGCATTTGCCGCCCCTGAAACCTATATCATCGAAGGCACGCATACCC
This sequence comes from Gallionella sp., assembly GCA_028688275.1. Classification (GTDB taxonomy): domain Bacteria; phylum Pseudomonadota; class Gammaproteobacteria; order Burkholderiales; family Gallionellaceae; genus Gallionella. The sequence goes on from JAQTYN010000060.1 coordinate 9,362, forward strand.
TGCCCCGCTTTGAATACAGCCACTTTGGCTACTCCACCCAACTCAGCCGTTTTGACAAAACATCAGGCACTATCGTCATTGACCGCGCCGCTCAAACGGGCAGTGTAGATGTGACGATTGATGCCACCTCAGTCAACACAGGCGTGGACATTTTCAACAAACACATCCAAGGCGAAGATTTCTTCAACACGGCTGCCTATCCCACCATCACCTTCAAATCCAGCAAACTGACTTTTGACAAAGACATACTGACCGCAGTGGCAGGCGATTTGACCATCAAAGGGGTAACCAAGCCCGTCACATTGACCGTCACCTCATTTAAATGTATGCCCCACCCCATGCGCAAAAAAGACGCATGCGGCGCAAACGCCACCACCCAAATTAAACGCTCCGAATTCAACATGGGCAAATACGCGCCTTACGTCAGCGATGAAGTTACATTAACTTTGCCCGTTGAAGCCGTGAAAGAATAACTTCTCGATATCTCCCAAAATCCCGTTCGCACACCCTGTTGAACGGGAGCTTTCATAAAGCCATCGCTAAACTGATTTGCACCATGCGAGAAATTTATGTGCCCTCGCCTCTGGCAAACTAGTTGAACCGCTTGATGAATCGGGGGATAATCCGCGCCTAATTTTGCTTAGGGCAGGGCAATGACTGAATATATTCTGATTTTGATTAGCACGGTGTTTGTGAATAACATCGTGATGGTCAAAATTCTGGGGCTCTGCCCTTTTATGGGGGTTTCCAAAAAATTGGAGGCCGCGATTGGTATGGGCGCGGCGACGACCTTTGTATTGACGTTGGGCTCAGGCGCGAGTTATTTGATTGAACATTATTTGCTAGGGAAAGAGTTGGCCTACCTCTCCACCCTCTCTTTTATTGTGGTCATCGCAGGCATTGTGCAATTTACCGAAATGGTCGTTCAAAAAACCAGCCCCGTGTTGTATCAGGTGCTGGGTATCTATTTGCCGCTGATTACCACCAATTGCGCGGTGTTGGGCATTCCTTTATTGAACGTGCAAGCCGAACATAATTTTATGGAGTCGGTATTTTTCGGCATGGGGGGCGCGCTGGGCTTTACCTTAGTGATGGTGTTGTTTGCGGGCATGCGAGAACGCATGGAAGGCGCGGATGTGCCAGCGATTTTTCAAGGTTCAGCGATTGCGATGGTAACGGCGGGGCTGATGAGCTTGTCATTTATGGGTTTTTCAGGACTGATTAAATAATGATAAGCGCGTTGTTGGTCATGGCGGGTATTGCCATTGTGCTGGGTGCCGTGCTGGGTTTTGCGGCAATTAAATTTCGGGTCGAGGGCAATCCACTGGTCGATAAAATCGACGCAGTTTTACCACAAACTCAATGTGGGCAATGCGGCTTCCCTGGCTGCAAGCCCTATGCCACCGCGATTGCCGCTGAAGAAGCCGACATCAATTGCTGCCCCCCAGGCGGCGAGGAAGGCATCCGCAAGTTGGCTGAACTCCTGAATAAGGAATTCAAGCCGTTTGGCGACAATGCCAAGCCAAAACCTAAAGCGGTGGCCTATATCGACGAGAACACCTGCATCGGCTGCACTTTGTGTATCCAAGCTTGCCCCGTGGATGCGATTGTCGGTGCCGCAAAACAAATGCACACCATCATCGCAGCGGATTGTACAGGCTGCGAATTGTGCCTTGCTCCCTGCCCTGTTGATTGCATTGCCATGAATCCCATTGAAGAAACCCTTTCCGTTTGGAAATGGAAATATCCCGTTTACGCCTTGTCGCCCACGCCATGACCCAGCTCTATCATTTCCATGGCGGCGTGCATCCGCCCACCCATAAAGCACTGTCGGTCAGATCACCCATCGCCACGCCGCCATTACCGAGCAAGTTGGTGATCCCTTTTCACCAGCACGTCGGCAGCATGGCAAAGCCCTTGGTGCAAGCGGGCGACTATGTCTTCAAAGGGCAGTTAATTGGCATGCCAGAGGACGGATTGTCTAGTGCAATACACGCCTCGACCTCTGGCACCATTGCTGAGATCGGGATGCAAGTGGTCGCACACGCTTCAGGCTTGCCTGATTTATGCGCCACGCTGATTCCTGATGGCAAAGAGGCATGGGTCGTGCGCGAGCAACGCAATCCCATCACCCTGCCCATTGATGAAATCCGTCATATTTTACGTTTAGCAGGGATCGTCGGCTTGGGCGGCGCGGTATTCCCCAGTGATGCCAAGCTACGAGGTGGTAAACACCATGTCCGTACTATTGTGCTAAATGGTGCGGAATGTGAGCCTTATATCACTTGTGATGATATGTTGATGCGTCAACGGGCGCGAGACATTGTGCGTGGTGGCGATATTATTCGGCGTGTCTTAGGTGCGGATGAAGTGCTGATTGGCATTGAAGACAATAAACCGCAAGCGATTGCCATGATGCAAGAAGCCTGTGTAGATCGCAGCAGTATGCGGGTCATTGCCGTACCGACCTTGTATCCTGGCGGTGGCGCAAAACAATTGATCCGCGTATTGACAGGCATCGAAGTTGCCGCAGGCGTGCGCTCCACCGACAAGGGCGTGCAATGTTTCAACGTCGCAACTGCCTACAGCATCTATCGCGCCGTGGCATTCAGCGAACCACTGTTGTCGCGTATTGTGACGGTGACAGGCAATGTGCACAAACCACAAAATTTTGAAGTACTGATTGGCACACCCGTCGATGAACTGGTAGCGTGGGCGGGCGGAAAACCCGACACCACACATCACATTATGGGCGGCCCTATGATGGGCGTGCCATTACCCAATGACCAAGTGTCTGTGGTCAAAGCTTGCAACTGCATCATCGCCGCATCGGATGCGTTATTCCCTCCCGCACCGCCTGCCATGCCATGCATCCGCTGCACCCGCTGCGCGGAAGTCTGTCCGCAAGAGTTGCAACCGCAAGATTTGTATTGGTTTGCCAAGTCTAAAAACTTCGGTAAAGCGCAGGAATTTCATTTGTTTGATTGCATCGAATGCGGCGCGTGTAGCTATGTGTGCCCTAGCCATATCCCGCTGGTGCAGTATTACCGCTTTGCCAAAAGTGAAATTTGGGCGCGCGACAACGACAAAAAAGCCGCCGACCAAGCGCGGGAACGCCATGAGTTCCGTGAATATCGCATAGAACGCGAAAAGCAAGAAAAAGCCGACAAACTGGCCGCTAAAGAAAAAGCCGCCTTAGCCGCAAAGCCAGCCGCAAGTGACGACGCGCAGCAGAAAATTCAAGCCGCGCTGGCAGTGGCAAAACAACAAGCGGTCACGCCTAAAAATGTCAGTGACCTTACCCCACAACAACAAGCTGAAATCGCCGACATTGAAGCCCGCCGTGCGAATAACCAAGCACGTGCTCAGTCGGATGCGGGGACGTAGTTGATAGTCGTTAGTTGCTGCTTGCTCACTAACCAATCGAAAATAGACAAAACTTAGATGCAACGACTTAATCTGCTCTACGCGCATTGCATCCGCTCCTACAACTAGGTGCTAACGGCTACCAACTAACGACTGATTCATAAGGAATAGTTTAACCATGTTCTACTCGCCTTTTATTCGCAAACCCATCAGCGTGTCGCAAATCATGCTGCGGGTGATGTTGGCTTTAATTCCCGCCATCGGCGCGTATTTGTATTACTTCGGACCGATTATTTTGGTGTCATTGACCTTGGCAAGCATCACCGCCGTGGCAACCGAAGCCGCGATGTTGAAATTGCGCAATCGTCCCGTCGCCCCGTTTTTGCAAGACAACAGCGCATTGCTCACCGCATGGTTAATCGCCTTGTCCATTCCCGCGCTTGCACCGTGGTGGCTGGTGGTGGTCGGGACGGCATTCGCCATTGTCATTGCCAAACAACTCTACGGCGGCTTGGGCAACAATCCCTTCAATCCCGCGATGATTGCCTACGCGGTATTGATTATTTCCTTCCCCACCCACATGACCCACTGGCTCACGCCCGCCATGCTGATACACGCTGACTTAGGTTTTGCGGGACAATTGGCGTATATGTTTGGCAATGTCTTGCCCCAAAACATGACCTTGGATGCCTTCACCATGGCAACGCCGCTGGACACTCTGAAAACCCAATTGCACCTCGGCACCGCCATCAGCAGCATTTTCGGCCAACCGATTTTCGGTGGATTAGCGGGTCAAGGCAGCGAAATGGTTGCTGTGGGTTTCTTGGTTGGCGGCGTGTATTTGTGGGCGACGCGCATTATTACGTGGCATTTGCCCGTGGCCTATTTGGGTTCGCTGTTCGTGATTGCGGGCATATTCCATCTGATTGACCCCGCGCACTATGCCCCGCCCTTGTTCCACCTGTTCTCAGGCGCGGCGATGCTAGGCGCATTTTTTATTCTCACCGATCCCGTAACCAGCCCCACCACGCACAAAGGCAAACTGATTTTCGCTGCGGGTGCGGCCTTATTGACCTATCTGATTCGGGTATTTGGCGGCTTCCCTGACGGTATGGCATTTGCCACATTGCTGATGAACATCTGCGTCCCGCTAATTGATCTGTACACGCAACCTAAAGTTTTCGGTAAAAAGGAGCAAGCGCGATGAGACGCACCATGGCAAAAGCCTCCTTCCTCACCGCGATGAACTTGTTGTTCTTCACGGTCATCGGCACAGCGATTCTGGCAATCACTTACAACCAAACCCACGATCGCATTGCGCAAAGCGAATTGGCAGAAAAACTCAAATTAATCTCCCAACTCGTGCCGCCGACCACGTTTGATAACGACATCGTGCGCGACACCTTGGACATTGCGCCCGATCCACTGCTCGGCACTGACAAACCCACCCTCGCCTATCGCGCCCGCCAAGGCGGAAAACCCGTCGCCGTCGTACTAGAATCCATCGCCCCCGACGGTTACAGCGGCAAAATCAATTTGATTATCGCTATTCATCCCGATGGCTCAGTCGGTGGCGTACGCGTCGTGACGCACAAAGAAACCCCAGGGCTAGGTGATTACATCGACATTGCGCACGGCAACTGGATTAAAGGCTTCGACGGCAAAACCTTGGTGGCAGGCAAAGACGGCGATTGGAAAGTCAAAAAAGATGGCGGACAATTTGACTACATGGCAGGTGCCACCATCAGCCCCCGCGCAGTCGTCAAGGCGGTGCATAAGACCTTGCAGTACTATGCCAAACATCAAACCGAACTGTTTGCACCCGCCAAAGTAGCTGCAAAGCCGACTCAGCCTTCTTCCCACTAATTTGGCAGTATCGGAGCCGCGTCCTAGCGCACAAATTCATTGCGCTCACGCGTCAGCAACTCCATGAGTGTAGGGTGAATAAACTGTTTTCTTGCGCGGCAACAACCTCCGCCAACTGCCCTAGCAGGCTGTTAAACAGATAGTTCTCTATTCCAAGGACTGGATTCTGTATGCTTCATCAAGGTTATGTGACCAGTATGCAGTTTGCACGGAATGCTTGATAAATGTAATTTAGGAGTTCAAATGAAAACATCAACTCACAAACTGATGCTTGCAGGCTTAGCCGCTCTCGCCCTAGTTTCATGTGCGAAAAGCGACCCGCGCGAGGAAAATCTGGAAAAAGCAGTGCGTCTTGCAGAAACCATCGTTACTTCTCGGATTTTAATTGATGCAGTACATAACGCTGATCCTGCCATGCACGCATCCACCGCAGCGTCGGCGGCATTTAGCGGGGGTATCACCTCTAATTTTCAACTGCCGCCAGAAAATATTGGCATGGAGGCAGCTGCGCAGCCAAGTCAGCCTTGGTATGTCATTGTGAAAGGTGATGACGCTCAACATCAGGTCATTATTGAAGGCTACGGTGATAGTTTGACAAAACCGCTGATTACCAAGGTCGTCAACTTTCCACCAAACTAAATTTGGATTGTTGGCTTATTCATGGGCGTACCGCCCCTGTTGCCAGTTCGTCGAAACAATCCGCACGATGCTGCACACAAAACAGCGCGGGGCATCCGAGAGTGATGCGATGACAATGACGTGGCAACAATAGATTCAAGCGATACGATTTAAGAGACGACGGGCTATAATTCACCGCCAGTTTCATCCCCCTTTCCCTTTCAAAACATCGCCATGACCGAGCACGACACAACGACAGCTAAACCAGAAAGAGCTTGGGTTTGGTGGTGCAATGAGGACTCCATTGCAGCGGGCAAAATTTCTGCGCTTGCGATTGTGGAAACCTTTGCGGCAGTTGGGGCTTGGTGGTGGTTGGCGATGCACTTTAACTGGTCAATTTTTAGCTTTATCGCGCTATTTGCTGCCCCACTGTTGCTGTTGCGCTCAGAGGAATCTATTGAAGAAGGTGTAGAAATGTTGAGGCGATATTGGCAGCGGAATTACAAAGACGTTTCGATTTTAGAAAATATTTTCTTATTCGTGGTAGTGCCAGCAGCGTGCGTTTTATTTGCTTGGGGTACAAATGATGATTGGATTGTTCAGATGTTTCGTAAAGATACGAACGATATTCGTACGGAAGAACTGCTGCTTACAATAAGAGCAATCAAGATCCAAGTCAGTATATTCATACTATTTCCGTTCACTGTCATGCTGCTTACACTTTTCAAGGATAACAGTAGAGATAATTTCTGGGGTTTATTCATAACGAAACGCGCCCTACCCCTTCTGATTTATCAACTTGGAATTCTCTTTCGCAGCCAATGGATTCGTCTTTTTGCGACGATTTCTCATCCTATACATGGGGTGCAACAACTTCCAAAAAATTGGCGAGAAACCCTGTGGATAATAGACTTAACGCATCTGCCTGAATTGATCCCTCAAGCAAACAAAGTTGATTTTCTCTTTTCCGTAGGAGAGCTTTGGACTCGTGCATTAAAGTGGACCCCTCGGTCAAGACAATAATGTGTCTAGTTTAAGAGGGTCGCCTATTTCATGCAGCTGGTCGGCGCTGCCCCGTGTTTTTGTTTCTATTTCTAAACGCGTTTTTGCTGTCGCACTG
>JAQTYN010000106.1 GCA_028688275.1 Gallionella sp.
CGCACTACTTGCTTACGCCGTTCGTGCAATTGCTCCAATGTTTGATTTCTTGCGTCTTCTTTGTCCATAAGTGTCTGAACAGTTTTTAGCCAAAAAAGTTCAAACTTTATTGTGCCGTATCTATAAGTCGTGTTTTTCGCCCTTTCGGGCGATGTACGAATGAATTCGTACCCACGGTTGATTCGGTCAGATTTAAAATGCGCGATTACTTGTACGCTACCATTTACCACTAAGAAAAGCAGCATGGAAAAATTACAAAACATCCACCCTGGCGAGATATTGCTGGAAGAATTTTTACGCCCACTGGGCATTAGCCAAAACAAACTCGCCAACACCATCGGCGTTCCCCCACGCCGCATCAACGAAATCGTATTAGGCAAACGCGGCATCACCGCCGACACTGCCCTGCGACTCGCCAAAGTATTCGACACCTCGGTGCAATTTTGGATGGGCTTACAAGACGAATACGAACTCCGCCAAGCCCGCGCCACCATCGCCCCGCAATTGGCGTTACTGGTGTCGATGGTGGTAGGGACGGCGCAGCGGCAAAGCGCACAGTTGGGGCGGTGAGCAAGCACCATGGACGCAAAAAATATCGGCAGTAATTTTGATGATTTTTTAGCAGAAGCAGCCATCTTAGACGAATGCAACGCATTGGCGATGAAGCGCGTCATCGCGTGGCAAATTGAGCAAGATAATGAAAGCACGGCATCCGACCCAAACCACCATAGTGAGAGTAAACGCGAATATGCTATGCTTGCCCACGTTTTTCACAAGGAGACTTGATTATGTTAGCTCTCGAAACAACGGCATCTATCGCCAATCATCGTTTGGTCATTCAAGACATGGCACTCCCCGCCCATAGCGTGCGCGCTCGCGTCATTGTGTTGTGGGAATCAGCTAAACCCAGCACACGCCGCACCCCGCCGCCTGCCTTGCTTGGCATGGGAATAGAACAAGGCGACATTTTGAATGGCGCACCAGACACTGATTGGGATGTGCTTTCACCATGCTGATACTGGATACGCACGCGCTGTTTTGGTGGGTAAATGGTACGCCAGACCGCTTAAGTTCCACGCAACTCGCCGCGATTGAAACCGCCGAACAATTGGCAATTTCGTCGATGACCTGTTGGGAAATGACTTGGTTGGTGTCGCATGGGCGAATTACCTTGAGCTTGCCCGTTGCCGATTGGTTGGATCAAGTTGAAGCCAGTGGTGTGCAGGTTATACCCGTTTCTCGTGCCATTGCCGAACGTGCAGTTGCCTTGACGGAACATCACAAAGACCCCCGTTGATCGGCTAATTATTGCCACTACGGTTGAACATCAAGCGCAATTGCTGAGTGTGGATGGACGATTTCCCGATTATCAAGAATTGGCGGGATTGTTGGTTTAATGAATGTCGCGAAATAGGTTGGGTTCGCGCAGCCACCCGCCTTAGGGTTGTGCGATAGCATTTTCAACTTGCTTACTTGAATTAACGCATATACAATTATTCGCATGAAAATGAAGCTGATTTGGGATGAAACCAAACGCCATGAGAATTTGCGTAAACATGGATTCGATTTTGCACGCGCCAATGAAGTATTGGCATCGCGCTATCGCCTTGATGTGTTGGTGCAACGTGGGGGCGAATCTCGCACGCAGTCTATTTCCTACGCACTGGGATTTTTAGCCGTGCTAACGGTGGTGCATACCGCACGCGGCGAGGCTGCGCGTATTATCAGTTTTCGCCCTGCAAGTGATAAAGAACGTGAGGTTTATGATGACTGGCTCGAAAACGAATACGATGAATCGTGACGAAGTGTTGGCGGCGGTGCGCGCCCTCCCTGCCAAACAAGATTTTGTCTGGGATGGCAAAACCGAAGACGACCGCCCCGCCACGGCGGAAGAACTCAACGCCGCGCTCGCCACCTATCGCGCCAAACGCGGCCGCCCCGCTGGCACGAGTACCAAAGAACAAGTCGCCATACGGCTTGACCACGACATTCTCGCCACCTTCCGCGCCTCAGGACGAGGCTGGCAAACGCGCATGAACGACGCACTCCGAGATTGGTTGAAAACACATTCAGCGGTGTAATCAATGTCGTAGCCCGCATATAGCGCAAGCGGAATGCGGGGTTTGTAAGGCGATTCGCGATATCTACCACACCCGCGCCCATCAATGCCGCCGACGTTTTTTCAATAAGAAATCAGCGTATCCGTCAAAGTCTAGCTCTTCGGGCAAAGGATATTTATTCATATCGTATTCGCTTGGGGTCTCCGCCACGAGCTGCTCAAATTTATAAATCTGGAAACGGTAATAATGTTTGCGTGCCAACCCTATTCCCTTCTGGAATATCTCATCAAACTTATCTTTTTGCGAACTGTCCTTCAAAAAATGGGCGTAGAAATACAAAGCCTCAACGTAGTAATACTTGATATGCGTTAAGTGCTCCAAAGCACTCTCGAAATAATCAGCCTTTGCTTCTGGGTCTTTCTCGACAAAGGCGTACATCAATTGCTTTAAGCCTTCGGTATAGGGATTCACCACAACCAATGGCTGGATAGACTGCTTTTTCAGCAATCCCATCTTTGCCTTAATGTAATGAACTTGTGTCATTTCCAAATGCGATTTTTCGAAAATGTCGTGTTCAATATACGCATTGATTATTTTTTGGGTCAGTAAGCCAAGAGAATAGATGATGTCAAGCATCATAAAATCAATCGCCGAACTTGATGACAATAATACTTTGTTAAAATATCCCAACTGGAAGAACTCTGGTGGATAGGAATGAGAGTACTCCTGTTTTTTAGAAATGATATGCCTTGCCAATAAGAATATCTCACCCTCATACGCGTATAGATGCAATGCGTTATCGATTGTCCGAGCTTCAATATGGTCTCCGTAATTCAAGTTATTTAGCTGGTTAAGCGGTAATCTCTCCTGCAATTTGCAGTAAGCACCCACAAAATTCCCACCGTAATAATCCAAATTGAGCATGAGAATGTCATAACATAATCTTTCTGCTTCATTGTCAAACAAAAATTTTTGCTCCTTCAATACCTGTAATAACAAGTTGCTTCCTGTAATTGTGGCAAATAGAGTTGATAGATCATCAATGTATTGTAAGAATGCCTCACAATTGAATTTATAGTTCGATACATATCTGATGCTTTTGATAAAATTATTCTGGTGACTATTTGTTATTTTGGTCACCCGAAATGAATACTCAGGAAAAGATCTACGTAAACCCACTACGAATGAGCAGCTATGCTCGAACGCATTTTTGTAATAGCGCGCTCGCTCTTCCTCACTTCGTAATTGAAACTGCCTATCTGCAAACTTTCCAACAATAGACTGAAGTCTAACCATCCCGTTATCAACTTGAATCAGTGATTTATTTTCCAACGCCTTGATAAGCGGGTCTGTGATAAGTAAACTCTCTGAGGCTGTCGCTTTTTTATTGGAACGATTGTTATCCGATTTACTTTCTTTAGAAAGCCTTTTGAAACTTTCAAGGTTTATTCCGTCTGGAAACAACGATAGCAATTCAAAAGCTATTTTTTCTTTATCGTTCAGATATTGGTAAGAGAAGTTTATTGAGCCATATAACGATCTTTTGCGTTCAATATTGACATCCGAAGTACTATCAAACACGGCTAATTCAGACTCACTTACTTTCTGAAAAAAATTAGTTTCAAGCTCGTGTTTTAGCACTGAAAAATTTTTCCCTTTGGGAATGTTTTTGGTGATGTATAGTGGACCCCGAATTTCAGACAGTGAATTAAGATGGTAGCCTGCAGTAAAAGAGGAGCAGGTGATGAGTGAAAGCCGACGTAAAAATTCACGGGCGAGTTCAAGGCGAAAGTGGCACTTGAGG
>JAQTYN010000061.1:0-3054 GCA_028688275.1 Gallionella sp.
ATTTGCATCGCGGGTTCATAAAAATGGAAGGTATTCCGCCCAGCGGTTTTGGATTGATACATTGCAATATCTGCATGTTTGAGCAAGTCATCGACGCTGAATTGCTGACCTTTGAATAAAGTGATGCCGATGCTGGGGGTGGTGTGATGGATCAGTTCTTTGAGCTGGAAGGGTTGATTCAGCACCTCGCGAATTTTCTCGGCGACTTGTTCGGCTTGACTGGCGGCTTTGCTGATGTGATGGCTCAGCGTTTCCAAGATGACCACAAATTCATCGCCGCCCAAGCGCGCCACGCTGTCCCCCATATCCACGCAATTTTGTAGCCGTTGCGCCACTTGGGCGAGCAATAAATCGCCGACATCATGCCCTTGGCTGTCGTTCAAGGTTTTAAAGCGATCTAAATCCAGAAAGAGTACCGCGCCATAGCGTTCTGTGCGTTGACTGGTGGCAAGGGCTTGATGTAGCCGATCTAACAGCAGGCGGCGGTTGGGCAAGTCTGTCAGCGCGTCATAGAACGCCAATTGATGGATGCGATCTTCCGCCGCTTTGCGTTGTGTGATGTCCGTGCGAATGGCAATGTATTGGGTGGGTTTTCCGTGTCGATCAAGGTAAGGCACGATGGTGGTAATGACCCAATACAGATTGCCCGTTTTGGTGCGATTACAAATTTCCCCACTCCACACCTCACCGTTGGCAATGGTGCGATACATTTCTTGAAAGAAGCTTTGAGGGTGGTATCCCGAATTCAGCAAGCGGTGGTTTTGCCCGATCAGTTCTGCTTCGCAATAACCACTGAGGGTGCAAAATTTTTGATTGACGTAGGTAATCGTGCCATGAACATCCGTTAAGTCAACGATAGCATGTTGATCTAATGCGTATTTTTGGTAATTTAATTCTTGTAGTGCCGCGCGTGCAGACTCTTCGCTGTGGCGCAAATGCTGTTCTGCGCGCTTGCGTTCGCTGATGTCGAGGAAGGTGACGACGGAGCCCACCACGCATTCATCCTTAAAAATGGGATAGGACCAGTATTCCACGGGGATGCTGCTGCCATCTTTGCGCCAAAATACTTCATTATCCACATGAATTTTTTGTTTGGATTGATAGGCAAGGTACATGCGGCATCGTCTGCCAGGATAATGTGAGCCATCGGCGTGGGAATGATGGATCAGTGAGTGAATTTTTTTGCCCACCACTTCTTTGTGATGGCTATAACCGAGAAAAGACAAAAAGGCAGGATTGACAAAGGTACACAAGCCTTGGGTGTCTATCCCATACATGCCTTCCGCCATGGAGTTTAATAGGCTTTGTAACTTTTCTTGATAGTCCTGCAAGGCACGTTGCGCGCTTTTGCGCTCTCGAATATCGCGACAAGAGGCATACACCCGCTTATCGGGTAATAACACCGTATTGAGTTCCATCGGTATGGTCATACCTTCTTTGTGAATCAAGCGCACCTCATACACGTGTCGCTCGTGATCCAATAAAATTTGTTGCGCGGTTTGTCGGTAAATTTCCCGCCAATCGGCAGGCACGAGTGCGTAAATAGTCTTGTCGCGCAAATCCGCTTGCGTATAACCCAAAATATGGGTGACGTGGTCATTGATGTACTCAATGCGACCATCTGCCTGACCGATAAATACCGCGTCAGGCGCGCACCGCAGCGTCATGCTGAGTTGCTCTTCACTTTCGCGCAAAGTACGCGTCATTTCCTCTGCTTGCTGGGCTGCACGGTATTGTAAATCGCGATGCGCTTGGGCTAAGTCTGCCAAGGCTTGCGCGTTTTCTCTCGCCATGCGTTGGTCAAACAAGGTCGCGAGTAAGCCGCCACTAAACCAAAAGCAGGAAATGGTAAAAATCATCGTCGCCAGTAAATTGGGTGCGAGGCGTGAGGCATCTGTTTGACACACACTGTTGGGAGCAATCTGCACCCCCAACATCGCGAGGTAGTGCATCCCCGAAATGGCACTCCCCATCATCAGCGCGCCCAGCACAAAGCGCAGCAAGGGGATGCGTTTGAAGCGTTCGCCTTCATACATCATCAACAGCGCGCCTGCCGAAGCAAGCACCGCAATAAGTACCGATGCGCCAAAAATCAGCGGGTCATAGACGATGGACGGCGACATTTTGAGTGCCGCCATACCTGTGTAGTGCATCACGCTGATGCCCAAGCCCATCATCAGACTGCTGCCCATAATCTGGGTGGTCTGGATCTGCGCTTGACGTAGCAATTTAAAGCCTAACAATGCGGCGGCAATGGCGGGCAGGATGGAGAGTAGCGTGAGGGTGAGGTCGTAACCCACGGCAATGGGCAAATGAAATGCCAGCATCCCGATAAAGTGCATCGACCAGATTGCCATGCCGAGCGTGACTCCCCCCGTCAACATCCATACCGTGGCGGCACGTGCTGTACTTTGTCGCATCCGCTGCGCATGGGTTAAGGCCGTGAATGAGCCTATCACGGCAATCAACACGGACAAACCCACCAACCAAAGATTCCAACTAAAAGACATGGGGAACAAATTCACAAAAGGGACGCTATCCTAACGCAAATGTGCGCCGTGGTGTAGGGGTGAAGGTAAGGATTATCTATTTATTTTTTGGGGCGAGTTTGCAAAAAAGACTGCATTCGTCACCATTTTCAGGTAAATTGCGCGCTCATTTTGACCGACGGAACTTCTTTAGTCTTTTCGTCTCTGAAGAAGCCCAGATAATTTTAGGAGAAATAGCATGACTCATTACAGTAAACGCGTGGTAATTGCCCATTGGTTGACTTTGTTGTTATTGGTTGCCGCTTATGTTTTAGGCGAAGAAGCACATGATGCGCGTAAAGCGGTTGAAGGAGCGGGGGCGACTATCGCTGAATATGTGGCGCATTCATTAGCGGGTGCTGCCGTGTTGTTACTGACCATTTTACGTTTGTTTTTCCGCACCATTTTCAGGTAAATTGCGCGCTCATTTTGACCGACGGAACTTCTTTAGTCTTTTCGTCTCTGAAGAAGCCCAGATAATTTTAGGAGAAATAGCATGACTCATTACAGTAAACGCGTGGTAATT
>JAQTYN010000061.1:3154-16046 GCA_028688275.1 Gallionella sp.
GGCGAAGAAGCACATGATGCGCGTAAAGCGGTTGAAGGAGCGGGGGCGACTATCGCTGAATATGTGGCGCATTCATTAGCGGGTGCTGCCGTGTTGTTACTGACCATTTTACGTTTGTTTTTCCGCAAAGCAGACGGTGTACCCGCACCCATCGGCACAGGCTTGATGGATAAAGTTGCTACAGGTGTGCATCACGCCTTGTACCTTGTACTGTTTTTATTGCCCGTCAGCGGCATGATGATCGTGCTGAATTCTTCAATAGGCAAAGCTATTTTGGCAGGGGATCCCACGCTGCTGCCACGCAAATTCAGTGAAGTTCCCGCGCACGATGCGCATGAAATTTTGGTCACTGTCTTATTTGTTCTCGTTGGTATCCATGTTCTAGGTGCAATCAAGCATCAATTCTTGATGAAAGATGGTCTGATAAGTCGTATGTGGTTTAAGTAGTTTTTGAGCTGATTGGCTGAGCTATCTTTCAATGCTATGCCCTGAAGAGGGAAAGGCTGATCGTAGCGTCAGCGAAGTTACAGAAAAAAGGATGCTTTTTATGGCATCCTTTTTTGTTTCACGCAATCTGGCATTTGTGAGGAGACCTAAGCAACTAAGTCTCCCCCGACGTTTCGATTTCTGTATCAACGGCAATTAAACGAAGCGTTTGGCTATCAATACGGCATTGCTACCGCCAAAGGCGAAGGAATTGGACATGACCGCATTTAGCGGGACATTGTGTCGTCCTGCATTGGGTACATAATCCAAATCACATTCTGGATCTGGGTGAAGGAGGTTGGTGGTGGGAGGGATGGCGTTGTTTTCCAAGGCTAAAATTGCCGCCATAAACTCCACCGCACCTGTGGCACCCATTAAATGGCCGTGCATAGACTTGGTCGAGCTCACGGGGATGTTGGCAGCGTACTCACCAAAAACTTGTTTGATCGCCATGGTTTCCTGAATATCGCCAGCCAGTGTTGCTGTGCCATGGGCGTTAATGTAGCCAATGTCTTGCAATGCCAATCCAGACTCTTGTAGTGCTTTGCGCATGGTGCGGCTTTGTCCTACCGCATCGGGTTTGGTGATGTGACTGGAATCCGATGAGCAATCATAGCCAATTAATTCGGCGTAAATTTTTGCACCGCGTTTCATCGCCCGTTCTGCATCTTCCAATACCAATACCGCCGCACCTTCACCCAGCACCAAGCCACTGCGATCTTTGGAGAAAGGCTTGCAAGATGCACTTGCATCTTCAGTATCTTCCAATGCAAGCGTGCGCAAAGCTTCCCAAGCTTTCATTGCACCTAGGGTCAATAATGCTTCAGATCCTCCAGCCAGCATGACATCACAATAGCCATGTTTGATTTGGCGATAAGCCTCACCGATGGCAATTGCGGAAGAGGAGCAAGCGGTCGCATAGGTGACGTTAGGTCCACGCAAGTGATATTTGATCGAGATTTGTGAAGCGGCAGCGTTGTTCATATTAAGCAACACGGACAATGGTTTGATGCGTGGATTGTCCTTGAGGAACATTTCCACATAGCCATCTTCCAAAGTAGACGCGCCACCCATGCATGAACCCATGAAGACGCCCGCGCGATCTTGTTCGGCTTCGCTGTTTAGTTCTAGTTGCGCATCTTGTACGGCTTGTTGTGCCGCCACCAAAGCAAATTGACTAAAGCGTTCGATGCCAGAAAGTTGGATTTTAGTGAAATAGTCTGTGGGCTTAAAGTCTTCAACAGGTGCAGCAATTTGAATGGACAGCTTGTCAATAAACGGGGCATTTAACCGCTTAACGCCTGAATAACCCGCCATTAGGTTGTTAAAAAATTCGTTAGGAGTTTTACCGACAGGTGAGATAACTCCTAATCCAGTGATAACGACGCGACGAGTCATAGTTTAGCTAGGAGTAGTATGTTGCTCAGCGATAAGCTTGTCGACGATATTTGCAACATCTTGTATGGTTTTAAGCTCAACACGTTCGTCGGACAGTTTAATTTTTAATTCATCTTCAAGATTGAACATAAATTCAATGACGGACAAAGAATCCAACCCCAAGCCCTCCAGTTGAGCTTCAGGGCTAAGGTCTTCAAGTTTAAGGTCGAACTGCTCGACCATCATGCGTTGTATTGTTTCTAAGGAGCTCATAACGTATTGACATTCCGAATTATTGGCGGCGCGGATTATAGCAGAAGTTAAGCGGGGTTTATGCCTCGTTACGCACGGCATTGAAGAAACCTATGGTATCTGCGGCTACTTTTTCCCGCTCGTTGTCTATGGTCAGCATGTGGTAAGAGTTGTGTAGTAGAACGGTTTCCACGTTCTTTGTCCCGATATGTTTCGCCACAAACTCTGCACTACGTGGAGTGGATACGTCATCTTCGACGGCATGCATAATTAAAGTGGGAACGGTCACCTTGGGCAACGATTTTTTGACGGATCTAATGAGTAGCTCCGCCTCATGTATAGCAGGCAGGCATAAATCCGATACCGCAGCGACCGATGATTCCTTATGACTCATTTCCCGTATGACCCATTTTCGTAATTGCTCATTTTTAATGCCGAAAGGTGCTCGCCCTGGATATTTGTAGAAATAACGAAAAGGCGTGTAATAACCAATCGGTAGCACAAAACGATACCAAGGGATGCTCCACCCATCGTAATACAAGGTCGTTCCCAGCAAGGACAATGCAGCAATTTCTCCGCTTAGCTCAGCAGCAACACTCAGTGCCAACACCGCACCAATGCACAAGCCGCTGACAGATACCGTGTCATGCGATTGTTTTAGACGTAAGACTTCTTGCTTGACTTGTTCATGCCAGTCTTGCCAGGGCGTCACCGAATGCGAAGTGTCGCCATCCCTATAACCATAGCCGAGAAAATGCGGTACAGATACCGTATAGCCTGCCTGATTGAGTCGTTTTGCAAGTGGCTGCATTTCGGTCGGACTGCCTTGCAATCCATGAATCAGCAACACCGCATGTTGGCCACCACTTAAGTTAATTGGATCCATATCAATACTCATCAAAAAAGTTCGCTATTTTAGCAGCCCCTTAGCGAATTTCGATAATAGCTTGTCGATATGATGCTGCTGAGTGGTTGCTCAATCCGACAAACGGAGCTTTAAATTAGCTTGATATCGTGGGTATGGTTGCAAAAATCATAAGTTCCTAAAGGGCTAATGTTAGAATGCGCCTTTGACCAAAGGAGAAGAAACATGGGGAGTTTTAATGCTTCTGCCGTAAAAACCTATTTGTTTGAGCTGCAAGAGTTGATCGTCGAACGCCTAGAACAGATTGATGGCGTAAAGTTCCGTCGTGATACTTGGGAACGACCCGAAGGCGGCGGCGGGCGTAGCTGCTTGCTGGAAGAAGGCAATGTCATTGAGCGTGGCGGCGTGGCGTTTTCTCATGTTAAGGGGGATAAAATGCCGCCCTCAGCAACCGCGCATCGTCCTGAGTTGGCAGGAAGAAGCTGGGAGGCCATGGGGGTGTCTTTGGTCATCCATCCTCGCAATCCATATGCCCCGACCACACACGCCAATGTGCGTATGTTTGTTGCGACTAAAGAAGGTGAGGCTCCCGTGTTTTGGTTTGGCGGTGGTATGGACTTAACGCCCTATTATGGCTTTGAAGAAGATGCCGTGCACTTTCACCAAATTTGTAAAAATTCGCTGGATCCTTTCGGTGCGGATTTGCACCCTAAATACAAGAAATGGTGTGATGAGTATTTTTATTTAAAACATCGCAAAGAACAGCGCGGCATTGGCGGCATCTTTTTTGACGATCTGAGTGTGCCTGATTTTGATACCGCGTTTGCAATACAACAAAGCGTAGGGGACCATTTTCTTTCCGCTTATGTTCCAATTCTTGAAAAGCGCATGAACACGCCTTATGGCGAACGGGAACGCGATTTCCAACTTTACCGTCGCGGACGCTATGTGGAATTCAACTTGGTAGTTGATCGCGGTACGATTTTTGGTTTGCAAACCAATGGACGAACCGAATCCATCTTGTTGTCCATGCCGCCGCTGGTGAAATGGCGTTATGACTGGCATCCTGAAGCAGGTTCGCCAGAAGCCGCACTGTACGAGCAGTTTTTGGTTCCAAAGGAATGGATATAAGCATCTCAAACCAAAATAAAAAGGGATGCAACTGCATCCCTTTTTTCAGTTATTACTATCGTGCTTACTTTGCGGCAAGCTTGGTATGCGTGCGTTTACGACGCGACGCTTCTACATGCTTGCGGCGTGTTGGTGCTTTTACAATCATGATGCGTTGCCCAGCCTTAAACGACCTACCTTTATTCGCGGTGCGCAGACTCGCTGCTGAAACGTGGTAGCGGCGTGCAATGCTCACGATCGTTTCATGTTTCCCTATCGTATGTTCAACTGTGCGCACTCTGCTGTAGCTGGGTGCGAGGTGCAAATTGAACGCGGAAAACGCGCTATCTGCTTCTCCTTCTTCCCCGTTAATAGGGACGAGCAGAGTTTGTTGAGTGCTGATATTGTTGCTGCTCAGACCATTAACCGTTCTCAATCTATCCACTGACAAGCCAAAGCGTGGTGCAAGCTGATCTAAGCGTTCGCCTTGTTTAGGCTGATACGCCTGCCAACTGACCAGTGGTTTGTTGTAGTTTTCAAGGTTGACCCGAAAAGCTTCGACCCTATCCACAGGCAATAAAATCAAATCATCTTCTGATTTTAGGATAACGGGACGTGCGTGGGCGGGATTAAGGGCAATAAATTCTTCAACGGAAATATCTGCAAACTCGGCCGCCAATTGCAAATCAATATGCTTCGCCGTGGTAATCGCTGCAAAGTAAGGCTGATTTGGAATGTCTTGCAGCACCAGCCCAAAGCTGGCTGGATTTGAGATGATATTTTTGATTGCTAACAACTTGGGTACATAGTTTCGTGTTTCATCTGGCATTTTTAAGCTGCCATAATTGATTGGGAGTCCTTTGCGTTGATTGTTTTGTTGAGCACGCTTGACCGAGCCTTCGCCCCAGTTATAAGCTGCTAATGCAAGTTCCCAATCACCAAACATTTCGTGGAGTTTCTCTAGATAATCGAGTGCACCTGTGGTCGCTGAAATGACATCACGACGTCCGTCATACCACCAGTTTTGCTCCATGCCAAAATTTTTGCCTGTTTGCGGCATAAATTGCCAGATACCCGACGCACTGGCGGTAGAAAATGCACCAGGGTCGAATGCGCTTTCTATCATCGGCAACAAAGCGATTTCGCTGGGCATACCACGTCGCTCAACTTCCAACGTGATGTAATAAAGATAACGCCGAGCACGTTCCACCATGCGGGCAACGTATTCTGGGCGGCTGGCATACCATTGTTCGTGCTTTGCGACTAAAGAGCTGTCTAAGTCGCGCATAGAAAAGCCTGCGCGTATGCGCACCCAAACATCGTGTTTGGCCAAATCTTGCTCAGAAATCAAACTTAATGTGCTGCTTTGAGAGGCAAGAAGAGAGGCTGGTGGTAGCGGTGAAGATAAAGACTGACTGAACGCGAGCGTCAATTCTGCGTGTGCCGTGGTCATGGAGCAGGCAATTAACAATATGGAAAATAGTGTTCGGATAAAGGGCACTCGGACACCTCCTTTAAATAAATGGTTAATCGGAAAGCGGGTGGATACTAGCCGAGAAAATATGCTAAGGTCAAGTTTATTAAGGAATTGTGTCAGTTAAATTGGCTAAAATCGCCGTGGTATAAGGCGTACGGGGCAATCGGCACGTATGGGGTTTTTAACCAAAAATCATACTTTTATGACTCCAAGTGTCTCAACTTATCCATTGCCCTGCCACAGAAGTCGCTGGCTTGGGGTAAAATGCGCGTCAGAATTATTGGGGACTTAGCATGGATAACATTAAAACTTATATGCAGGACATGGGGCGATCGGCACGCGCAGCGGCGAGATTGATTGCACAAGCGGATACGGCGACGAAAGACCGCGCTTTGCGCGAAATTGCGTTGGCATTGCGGGTCAATACAGCGGCATTATTGAGCGCGAATGCCTTGGATGTGGTGGCGGCACAGGCAAATGGCTTGGATGCCGCATCGGTGGATAGGCTGACTTTAACCGAAAAAACCGTCAACGACATGGCGGAAGGCTTGCTGCAAATCGCCCAACTGCCTGATCCTGTCGGCGAAATCAGTGAAATGAGCTTTCGCCCTTCAGGAATACAAGTGGGCAAAATGCGCGTGCCGTTGGGGGTGATCGGGATTATTTACGAATCCCGTCCGAATGTGACCGCAGATGCAGCGGGACTGTGTTTAAAATCGGGCAATGCGGCGATTTTGCGCGGCGGCTCGGAGGCTATTCATTCCAATCAAGCCATCGCGGCGTGCGTGCAAGCAGGCTTGAAAGTGGCGGGTTTGCCAGAAACGGCGGTGCAAGTGGTGACGACAACCGACCGTGCAGCGGTGGGCGAGCTGATTACCATGAAGGAATTTGTGGATGTCATCGTCCCTCGTGGCGGCAAGGGCTTGATTGCGCGTATTTCAGCGGATGCAAAAGTTCCTGTGATTAAACATTTGGACGGGATTTGCCACGTGTATATCGACGATGACGCAGATTTAGATAAAGCTATCCGTATCGCAGATAACGCCAAAACCCATCGCTATGGGGTGTGCAACGCGATGGAAACCTTGTTGGTTGCGGAAAGTGTCGCAGCGCAAGTGTTGCCTCCACTGTGCAAAATCTACTTAGACAAAGGTGTGGAATTGCGCGGCGATGCGGCAGCGCAAGAGATTGTGCCGCAAATGACTGAGGCAACCGAAGAAGATTGGCGTACCGAATACCTTGCACCGATTTTGAGTGTGCGTGTGGTGGCGGATTTGGACGCGGCGATGAACCACATTGCTACTTACAGCTCGCAGCATACAGACAGCATCGTCACGGAGAATTACACTAAGGCGATGCGCTTTTTGCGCGAAGTGGATTCCAGTTCGGTGATGGTGAATGCTTCCACGCGCTTTGCTGATGGCTTCGAATATGGACTGGGGGCGGAAATTGGTATTTCTACCGACAAAATTCATGCGCGCGGACCCGTGGGCTTACATGGGCTGACCTCACAAAAATACATAGTGTTGGGAAACGGACAGATTCGCAGTTAACAAATTCCCTCGCCCGCTGGCGGGAGAGGGTTAGGGAGAGGGGCGTTGCGCCACCACCCTCTCCCCCAACCCCTCTCTCTCACGCGTGGGAGAGGGGACAAAATCAATCTGCGCACGCAAGGGCGGCGCGCTTAATTATAAGGAGAAAAGAATGAGTGTTGAAAATAAGTTGCATGCACAAGTACTGGTTTTAGGGGCCGGCCCTGGCGGTTATACTGCGGCATTCCGTGCGGCGGATTTGGGCAAACAAGTGGTGTTGATTGAAAAGCACGCCAGCTTGGGCGGCGTGTGTTTGAACGTCGGCTGCATTCCGTCCAAAGCCTTGCTGCATGTGGCAAAAGTCATTACCGAAGCCGAAGAAGTGGCGCACCACGGCGTGACCTTTGCTAAACCTAATATCGACATCGACCAAATTCGCACTTGGAAAGAAAGCGTGATTGGTAAATTGACAGGCGGGCTGAAGCAACTGGCAAAACAACGCAAAGTGCAATTGGTACACGGTGTGGCACGCTTAGCATCAGCGAATAGCGTCATCGTCGTCACCGCTGAGGGTGAACAAACGATTACCTTCGACCACGCCATTATCGCGGCGGGTTCCAGCGTGGCGCGTATCCCTGGCTTCCCTTACGACGATCCGCGCATCATTGATTCCACGGGCGCGTTAGCGTTGCAATCCGTGCCAAAACGCATGTTGATTATCGGAGGCGGCATTATCGGGCTGGAAATGGCGACGGTGTATGACGCGTTAGGCGCGAAAATTAGCGTGGTTGAGTTGGCGGATGGTTTGATTCCAGGGGCAGACAAAGACTTAGTGCGTCCTTTGCACAAACGCATCGAAAAACGCTACGAAGCGATTTATCTGAAAACTAAAGTCAGTAAAATTGACGCACAACCAGAAGGGCTGCTCGTCACTTTTGAAGGTGACAGTGCGCCTGCGCCACAGTTGTATGATTGCGTGTTGATGGCAGTCGGTCGTCGTCCAAATGGTCGTGAAATTGGTGCGGAAGCGGCTGGATTAACGGTGAATGAACGTGGTTTTATACCTGTTAATGCCCAAATGCAAACCAACGTACCGCATATTTTTGCGATTGGCGACATCGTGGGCGACCCGATGTTGGCGCACAAAGCAGTACACGAAGCCAAGGTGGCCGCTGAAGTCATCGCGGGGCATAAAGTCGCTTTTGAGCCGTTGACTATTCCATCCGTGGCTTACACTGACCCAGAAATCGCATGGATGGGCTTGACTGAAACCCAAGCCAAAGCCCAAGGCATCGACTACGAAAAAGCGCAATTCCCTTGGGCAGCCAGTGGTCGTGCCTTGTCGATAGGACGCGAAGAAGGTTCGACCAAAGTATTGCTTGACCCAAAAACTCGTCGCATTTTGGGCGCGGGCATCGTGGGCACGAATGCAGGTGAATTGATCGCAGAAGCGGTACTGGCATTGGAAATGGGCGCGGATATGGAAGACATTGGTTTAACCATCCATCCTCATCCTACCCTGTCTGAAACGTTAGGTTTTGCAGCCGAAATGGCGGAAGGCACGATTACCGATTTGCTCGCACCTAAAAAGAAATCGCACTAAGGCTGTTCGCTCGTAGGCATATGTCGTAGGTGAACGCTGCATCGCAGCCTCACTTTAATCAATGATTCAGATCAGGAGAAAAGTATGAAAACACCGATACGTATTGCCGTCACGGGCGCAGCTGGACAGATTGCTTACGCGCTGCTATTTCGCATTGCACATGGCGATATGCTGGGTAAGGATCAGCCTGTCATATTGCAACTACTGGATTTGCCTGCCGCCCAGACTGCCTTAAAAGGGGTGGCGATGGAGTTAGATGATTGTGACTTTCCCTTGTTGGATCATGTGATTATCACCGATCAGCCTGAAGTCGCTTTTCAAGATGCCCAAGTTGCGATGTTGATTGGCTCGCGTCCTCGCAGCAAGGGGATGGAACGTAAAGACCTGATAGAAGCCAATGGCGCGATTTTTAGTATGCAAGGGCAGGTGCTCAATAAGGTGGCGGCGCGGGATGTTAAAGTGCTGGTGGTGGGCAATCCTGCCAATACCAACGCCTTGATTGCTCAGCGTAATGCGCCTGATCTAAATCCACGCAACTTCACTTCCATGATGCGGCTGGATCACAATCGCGCCATTGCCCAAGTCGCCCACAAACTTTTCCAGCCCGTGCGTGATGTGAAGAAAATGGTCATTTGGGGCAATCATTCCAGTGTGCAATTTCCTGATTTACACCATGCCAAAATTCGTGGGCGGGCGGTGGATGAGTTAATTGGTGATCCAGATTGGGTATTGCGTGAATTTATTCCCAATGTGCAAAAACGCGGCACTGCCGTGATTGAAGCGCGTGGGTTGTCCAGTGCCGCCAGTGCGGCCAATGCGGCTATTGGACATGTACGCGACTGGATTTTAGGTACGCATCCACATGACTGGACCACCATGGGCGTGTTGTCTGACGGTAGTTATGGCATTCCAGCGGGCGTGATCTATGGTTTCCCTGTGACCTGTAAAGATGGTCAATACGAAATCATCCAAGGTTTACCAGTCAATGACGTGGCGATGCGCTATATGCAAGCGGGATATCAAGAGTTAGTCGAAGAGCGCGAACATGTGCTGCATTTGTTGGGATAGGCGGACGCACGGCAGCGAAGTTTTGAACATGGACACATCAACAATATGATTACAGCCTTAAATGCACTTGTTTTAAAACACCTTTCGACCGTTGAAATGATCGGGGTATCAATGCGGATATTCAGTTTTTCCTTGGTCAGTTGGTTTGGTCCCGCCAGTCCATTTTTGTTTGTGTGGGTGTTCAATACCATTGATGCGGTGATGCTTTCTTGGTGCGCCTTACTCAAAAAAGACCGTGCTTATACTTTGCTCAATATCTTTTGGGTGGGTGTGGGCGCGGTGGGGATATGGCGAGCATATTGATGTCCGTTTCTACTTCAATACAACAATCATGACGTAGGGTGCATTCCATTCCCCATGGTGCGCACAGCGCACTCTACGATACTAGAATGGTGCTGGCTTGGTCGAAGATTTTCTGGTTTCTACGATGTAGTACATGGTGTTCTCTCCTCAAAGTTGCGGGGTTAACTCTACCCGTTTGGGCAGCGCATCGTCAGTATTGAAATGAATTATGGAGATTAAGATTGCGTCAATTCGCTATCTTTATGTGGTTCAGGGGGTGTATCCATCATCAGTA
The DNA here is from genome assembly GCA_028688275.1 of Gallionella sp. Classification (GTDB taxonomy): domain Bacteria; phylum Pseudomonadota; class Gammaproteobacteria; order Burkholderiales; family Gallionellaceae; genus Gallionella. The sequence continues at coordinate 13,502 of JAQTYN010000061.1, forward strand.
GAGCAGTGCGGGTTAGATTCAACGCTTCCAACACTTTCAATGCCGCATAGGCATCGTTCGCGGCGTACAGCAATTGCGCAGGGTTTAATTCTGCTCTTGACCAGTTGGAGGTCGAAACACTTTTCGATTTCGGAAACCGTTGTCCCAACACCAGAGCCACCGCCGCCCTCACGCCCATGTCTTTGTGATAACCGTCTCGGCGAAACACCGTGTTCAAATCGACCAGTCCGTTCAAAGTCACACCCAGCTTGGCATGAATATGCTTACGATCTGATTTCAACCCAAATCCCACCTTAATCAACGAGGCGGATGCCAGCAATGCCTCCAAAAACGGCAAGCCCGCTGCGTGATGGAGTTGAAACAAAAACGCCTTGTGCGGCAACGCAAACTGCACCAAATGCGGCCCTGTGCTCACCTCACCTGTCACAAAAGTCGGCTTAGATTCGGTATCGAAGCCCACGATGCCCGCCGCCATGATTTCTTCTGCCGCCGCAGCAAATTCCTCCGTTGTAGTTGGCACAACAATCTCCGCCAAAGTCAGCCCGACAAAGGGCTCGAATAAGGCGATTTCGGGTTTGGTGGGGACGGGTTTGTTCATTTGGCATGACGGGGATGAATAAGGGTGGGGGATTAGAACAGAAATTCTCGTCGGTGCGACAAATTTGCACGATTTTGAAGCGGTAGGGAGGATAAGCGTAGCGCATCCGCCATTTGCACTCACCACGATGATGCAAGACCAGCAACCAAGATTTGTTGCAACACCCACCGTAGGTTGGGTTGAGCGAAAGCTGCGCCCAACAAATGTCACACAACCACGCGGTAAACGTTGGGCTTCGTGCCTCAGTCCAAGCTACGCGCCACGATCTGATGAGCTAAACTTTAGAGGTAAATCTTTTTTAATCAATTAGTTAAAATCAATCGAGTCTGACCCCATTGATTTTCCGATGATGTAAGACCAGCAACCAAGATTTGTTGCAACACCCGCCGTAGGTTGGGTTGAGCGAAAGCTGCGCCCAACAAATGTCACGCAACCACGCGGTAAACGTTGGGCTTCGCGCCTCAGCCCAACCTACGCGCCACGATCCGATGAGCTAAACTTTAGAGGTAAATCTTTTTTAATCAATTAGTTAAAATCAATCGAGTCTGCCCCCATTGATTTACTTGACAAGTATATTTTTTTGTTGTTTTTTATTTTAAAGAAGATATATATTTTGCATTTTCTTTTCTTTTAGCTAGAGAAGCTCTTTCTTGAACTAGAGAAGCTCTTTCTTGAACTAGAGAAGCTCTTTCTTGAACTAGAGAAGCTCTTTCTTGAACTAGAGAAGCTCTTTCTTGAACTAGAGAAGCTCTTTCTTGAACTAGAGAAGCCATTTGATTACCTCTTTCAGTTAATCTATTTATTTCCTGAAAAGCAGTAGTTCATTCTTTTATGCCAAACTCACTACAAAAATCCAAAGCAGTTTGTGTAAGATTAAACTTATTTTCTTTATTTCCCAATACTATTAAAAGTTCATTTGTTGCATAAATTCAATAATGTCCTTTATCTGTAGCAGAAAATATTATATCAAAAGCTGTTTGATATTCTTCTGAAAGTCATTTTTTATAACCTGCTATTTTTTCATTTATTGGATCTTTCATTTCCTTAAGTCTTTGTTTAAATTTTTTATATTTTAAAACTGGATTTGAAGTTGCTGGAACTGAAGAAATTGGCGTGGTATCTGCGTAAACATTCCCCACTGATCCCACGGTAGCGACTAAGCATAGTGCGAACACTTTTGCGGCAAGCCTAAATTGCGGGGACGTAAAAAACAAAGTATGGGTAGCCATACTGTTGAGCGGGGACAGGTGATGTCTGGTTTGCCTAGGGGTGACTAGGGCGGGTGAATTTCAATTACGCATTTTCAAGGTCGCGACCATTTGCCGAAGGCGGCTAGTCAAAGCAGAGCTTTCATCAACACGGGGCGGTTCTGGGTGTGGCATCTGGTTGTCGCGTGTGCCTGTGCGGTCACTGCGCTGGCTTATGTTGGGGAGTTTCCAGCTCCCCGCTTCGCCCAGCTTAGGTGTTCGCACCACGCGTCATCCACTTCCAATCCACCGACATACCGCCCCTTCGGTTATCCCTCACCTCGCCGCAACGGGCAGTTGCGCAGACAGGCAAGACAGAAAGGTACATTGCGTTAGCCACGCCCGTTCACTTACGCGTGGTTTATCAATGCGCCGAATTATGCAGGGGGGACGGGGGAATGGCAAGGGGATTTTGGGGGTAAAGATTGATTTTATCTAACATGATGATTTACATATAAAACATAGATGACCCACTCCTTCCCCCTAGCAGAGGGGGAGAGCGAAGCGAGGGGGCAACTGGGATGGGGGTTGAAAGATTGTATCAGCGCGACGATTTCAACCCCCACCCTAACCCTCCCCCTGCTAGGCATAAGTATCTACACAAGTCCGCCGAAGAATTTCATGGCGGATGTTTTCAGTTCCTCCAACTCGTTTGGGTCGTAGTTTTGCATGATTTCGAGCATAGAGAGGAAAACCCAGA
>JAQTYN010000062.1 GCA_028688275.1 Gallionella sp.
AAGCAGCCGCGACCGATCACATGCAGAAATTGGAACAAACTCCCGAACGAGTCAAAAGCTACTTTCAGGATATTCACGTAAAATATGCCGCATAAAAACTTCAAACTTCACCTGGCCGAATCAATAGACACATTATTGTCTTGACCGAGGGGTCCACTTTAGGCATCAGAAGAGATTGACGAGTTTAATGTCCGTGGTTTAGAAGGCTGCGCCCAAGTGTCCTATGACAAAGGTTGTTCTGTTCAAAAGGCTTTGACCGACGCTAAAGTAAAATCCCCAGTCCAACCCCAACCTGAAAAACTATCCCAAGAAGAACAGTTGAGTAGGATTCAAGCTCTAAAAAACGCTTTGAAACCCAAGTGAATGATCGACACCCACTGCCACCTAGACGCACCTGAATTCGGCAACCACCAAGCCGAATTGATTCAGGCAGCGCACAAAGCTGGGGTGCATCAGATGGTGATTCCTGCCGTGGAGGTGGGGAATTTCGCGGCGGTGCAACGCTTGTGCGCGCAGTATCCTAGCTGTTTTCCCGCGTATGGCATCCATCCGATGTATGTTGCTCGCGCACAGTCTGATGACCTTGCCGTACTGCGCCACTACCTCACCACCCATCGCCCCGTCGCGGTGGGCGAAATCGGCTTGGATGGCTTCGTCGCTTCCCCCACTCTAGCCGAGCAAGAAAGTCTGTTCATAGTGCAATTGAAATTGGCGCGTGAATTCGATTTGCCCGTGTTGCTGCATATTCGCCATGCGCAAGATCAAGTGTTGAAGCATTTGCGCCAAATTAAGGTGCGCGGTGGTATTGCCCACGCCTTCAACGGCAGCCGCCAACAGGCGGAGGAATTTATCAAGCTGGGTTTCAAGTTGGGCTTCGGCGGCGCGATGACTTATCCCCGCGCCTTGCAAATTCGCCAACTGGCGGCGACGCTGCCGTTGGACAGCCTAGTACTGGAAACCGATGCCCCCGACATCCCGCCCGTTTTCCTGACCCGTAGCGAACCGAACCAACCCGCCTTTCTCCCGAAAATCGCCCAAGCCCTTGCCGACCTGCGCGGCATGACCTTAGCCGAACTCACGCTAGCCACGCGGGAAAATACCCTCAACGTGTTGCCGTATTTAAATAGATAAACCCTGTGGTAGTTCTCTCGTTTTTGGGTTCTACAAAAGGCGAGTTAAGTGATGAAGTTGTTCATTTAACCTTGTTAACTCAGGAAAATAGATCAAAACCGCCATGAAATGTCACTTAACTTCAAAAAGGAAACTTTCAGCTAAAACGACTGCGCCAGTATAATGGCGGGCATTGTCGTTCACTATAAGGGTCGTTATGTTTAATTTTCGCCAAGATTTCATTCGTTTCGCGGTACAACAAAAAGTATTATGTTTCGGCGAGTTTCAAACCAAAGCAGGACGGTTATCCCCTTATTTTTTCAACGCAGGGTTATTTAATGACGGTGCATCGCTCAGAAACTTATCACAGTTTTATGCGCAAGCAATTTTAGCGTCAGAATTACCTTTTGACATGCTCTTCGGCCCTGCTTACAAAGGCATTCCCCTCGCCGCAGGCGCGGCGATAGCATTAGCAGAACAAGGTCGCAATGTGCCTTACTGCTACAATCGTAAAGAAGCCAAGGATCATGGCGAAGGCGGAACAACTGTCGGGGCGAAGTTGCAGGGGCGCGTGTTGATTATTGATGATGTCATTTCAGCGGGGACATCCGTGCGCGAATCCATTACGCTCATTCGCGCAGCGGGCGCAGAACCCTGTGGGGTGGTCATTGCACTCGATCGGATGGAACGAGGGCAAGGCACCTTGTCAGCGGTTCAGGAAGTCGAGCAGCTGTACCAACTGCCTGTCATCGCGATTGCGACACTTAGTGATTTGCTCAACTATTTGCAAGGCGAAGAACAGATGCAAGAAAATCTGCAAGCGACACAATCGTACCGCAACCAATATGGAGTCAGTTATGAATAGCGTAAAACTGTTAGCACTGTGTATCATGGGCTGTTGTTTGAGTTTTCCTGTTGCCGCCAAGCTGTACAAATGGGTGGATGCGCAAGGAGTGACGCACTACGGTGAGGTTATTCCGCCTGAATTTGCAAACAACAATCGCAGTGAGTTGACTCCCAATGGGCGCGAAATCAATAAACGTGAAAAACTCACCCCTGAACAGGAAAAAGCTAAAGCAGAAGAGCTGAGAAGACAAAGTTCTGAAGAAGAAGCCAAGCTGGAGCAAAAACGACGAGACAAAGCACTGCTAAACACGTTTAGTAGTGTCAGTGAAATAGATGAATCCAAAATGCGCAATTTGCAGCAAATTGAATCCATGATAAACAGTACCAATACCCAACTTAAGCTTACGCAGGAAAAATTGCAGGATTTGAAAGCCGAATCTGCGGCTAGAGTAGCCGCAGGGAAAAACATATATCCTTATTTGCGCAACCAAATGCATGAAACGCAACTTTTGCTCACCAAACAACAGAATGATGTCGTCAAACTCAAAGCCGAAAAAGCAAGCATCGAAGCACGATTTGAAGCAGACAAGGCACGCTATCGCATCTTAACGAACACCCAGTAATCTCAGTGCTAGTGTTTACATTGGCGCGATTTTGATGTTTTGGCAAGTCACTTAGAAATTTATGTTTAAATATGTCCTTGTAAAAGGTGATCAAACTGTGTAGCCCCGCTGAATTAAATAAATTTCTGAGCAGTGTAGAGCGGCGAGCTTATAAGCATGCGATGTTTTCAGTACGAGATGAGCAGGCAGCATTGGATATCGTACAAGATGCAATGATCAAGCTATCCATAAAATACGGAGACAAGCCCATTGAAGAGTTGCCGTTGATATTTCAACGTATTTTGCACAATACCCTACACGATTATTATCGTCGACAAAAAGTACGCAATGCATGGGTAACCCTATTTTCGGGTATGCAAAATAAAAACGAAGAGGATGAGTTTGACCCATTGGATGTGTTGGAGGATCAAGAAAATCAAAGCGCGCCAGACAAACCAGAACAGTCTTTGCTACAAAAACAAGTTGTTGCGCATATTGAAGAGGCACTGCATAAATTACCCCTACGTCAACGAGAAGCCTTCTTGTTGCGTTATTGGGAAGGTTTAGATACCAGTGAAACAGCTACTGTCATGGGTTGTACCGAGGGTAGTGTTAAAACGCACTGTTCGCGTGCAACTCATGCGCTTGCTGTCACACTCAAAGCCAAAGGAGTTGAGCTACCATGAATGCAGAATTAGACCCCCATCGAGTTGTACGCTTGTTGACACATCATTCAAGTCCACTAGACAATAAAACGTTGATCTCGCTCGCTCAAGCGCGGGAGAATGCAGTGCGCCAAAAAGCTAGCCCATCATACAGCTGGGTTTTGGCAGGTCATGTGTTCTCCTTGCCTCACCGTCCACGTATTGAATACCAATTGCTCCTTGTCTGTGTCCTTGCTGCGGCGTTATTTATTGCCATTGATGCTTGGCAGGACGATCAAGATCAGCAAAACGCAGATATTGATATTGCCATTCTGACTGATGAGCTCCCGCTAGACGTTTTTATAGACTCCAACTGACACAGAGAATGAAATACTTTATTACTGGCATACTGTTGCTCGTTTTTGGATTTGCCCAACCCGCCAATGCCGCCACTACTTGGCAATCATTGAATGCTTCGCAACGAGAGGCACTTTTGCCTCTGGCGAAACAATGGGAAAAACTACCCGATCTACAACAACGCAATCTGTTGCGTATGGCAAAACACTATCCCAATCTAACACCCGCGCAAAAACAACGTTTCCAAAATAAATTGATTGCATGGAGCAAGCTAACCCCCGAGCAACGTAAAATCGCACGAGAACGATATCGTTCATTGAGTAAAGACGGGCTTGCAAAACGACAAGAAAAACAGAAACTCTCTGTGGCTCAGCCCCTAGCTGTTTCTATTTCGGCACCTAATCCTGTTAGCAGCATTTCAAGTGTTGAAAGTGCTATTGATCCTACGCAAGCAAGTCATTAAAACGCACGAATCGCCTTCAATCTGCCGAAATATCCAACTTTATAGAGGCTTCTGGTCTAATTACGCTGTGATTCAGTATGTAGCCTTTTCATTATGGGTGAAATGTGAAAGAATCCACACATTAAATTAACCCAATAGAGTGAAAAATGATAGACCGAGACGGCTACCGCCCGAATGTCGGCATCATTATCACGAATGATAGAAATCAGGTGTTCTGGGGTAAACGAGTGCGTCAACATGCTTGGCAATTTCCACAAGGAGGAATTCAGCATGGTGAGAACCCAGAACAGGCAATGTACCGCGAGCTGCATGAAGAAGTTGGCTTATTTCCACAACACGTCAAAATACTTGGGCGCACCCGTGAATGGATGCGCTATGACGTGCCCCAAAATTGGAGTAAACCTTCACGAAGTGCATACCGTGGTCAAAAACAAATCTGGTTTCTATTGCGCCTCGTAGGTCGTGATTGTGATGTTTGTCTGCGTGCTTGCGCGCATCCTGAGTTTGACGCATGGCGTTGGAATGACTACTGGCTAGACATTAACGCCGTGGTTGATTTTAAACGTGATGTTTATATTAAAGCTCTCAACGAATTGGTGCGCTATTTACCTGAAACAAAAAAAACACTTATTCGCCCCAGCAAGCTACTCATTCCTCCGAGTTATCTCAGGAGTAGCAAGGTGTAGTAGCGCACCAATTTTCGATTGCTTAAATCTGTCGTGTGGCTCACGACCCAAGAATGTAGCCCTAAATAACTTTGAGGTATCAGTATGAACGTATTATTGCAGCGCAGCGTGTTGTCTTGTTTGTTGTTATTAGCAGGGTGTTCAACCATTGGCAACACCGTGGATAGCGTTAAAAATTCGGTAAGCGGGGTGTTCGGGGGCGGTGATGCACAAGGGAATGCTTTGACATCTGTTGACAAACAAAATCCCAGTGCCAGCACCCTGCCTAAATACGCTGCAACAGTACGCGTGGTTAAATATGCCGATCAACGCAAAATAGCCAATCCAAGATTGCTGGGAGAGGTGACGACACATGTCGGTGGCATGAGTGGTAGTGAACTGCTGATTGACCAAGATGTGTCTGATTTGGCTACCCTCGCGATAAAGAAACGCTTTGATAGCGAGGGGTTTCAAGTCATGGAAGGCAGTAGCGCAAACAATGCCTTGTTTGAAATTTCTGGTGTCATCAAAGAGCTGACGTTAGATATCAAAGAGCGCGACCAAATTAGTATTGGTATTGAAAGTACTGTCAAAGAGGTTGCAACAGGGAAAGTTGTTTGGTCAGGACTGGTTACCGAGAAAAATCAGCGTTTTGCAGGCGTTTCTGGCAATAATAAAGAGGACGTGATCGCCTACCTGAATCAAGGGATGCGGGTTGTTACTAAAAAAACAATCGAAGCAATTGGTGCGTCTTTGATGGCGACGCGTCCAGAGCTGTTTAATCTAACCCCTGGCACCAAGCCCATCCAAGGGGTGACCGTGTATGTTGCCCCTACGGCTGTCGCGCCCGTCACCAATAGCCCTGTCGCGCTGCCAGCGGGCGCTACGGCTGCCAGCGTACCGACTCCCGCCTACACACCCCACGCCAGTGCGACAGAAGGCTTGTTATTGGTCAACACCAACCCACAGCGGGCTAAAGTGTATCTGGATGGCGTGTATTTTGGTATGTCACCACTCCGCTTAGAAATGGCGCCTGGTGTTCATGCCATTAGCGTCAAGTTAGAAGGCTACAAAATGGTGACCGAAAAGGTTTCCGTGCGCAAAGGCGACAACACGGAACTGGAATTAAATTTAGAACGATAGTTCGCACGGGCGAATAGGACGTGTGCGATACCATCGTCCTATTCACTCACCACGGCGCAGCAACGGTTGCGCCGCAACCCCGCCTCATTACACACCCCCAAAATTGCATGGAAAAAATTCGTCTTTCTAAACGCATGTCAGAACTCGGACTATGCTCACGCCGTGAAGCGGACAACTACATTGAGAAAGGTTGGGTCGAGGTCGATGGTGTCATCGTCAGCGAACTGGGCAGCAAAGTCTTCGCTCATCAAAAAGTCATCTTGCGCACCCCTGCACAACAAAGCCAAGAACAACGCGTCACCATCTTACTGAACAAACCAATAGGCTACGTCTCTGGGCAAGCAGAACATGGCTACAAGCCCGCTTCCGTGCTGTTTGAAGAGTCGAATCGCTGGCGTGAAGATGAATCGCCTATGCAGTTCCATCGAAGCCAAATCCTAGGACTCGCCCCTGCGGGTCGTTTGGATATTGATTCGCAAGGTTTATTAGTGCTCACTCAAGATGGTCGCGTCGCCAAGCAACTGATCGGCGAAGATTCCCGTGTCGATAAAGAGTATTTAGTGCGGGTACAAGGACAACTGGAACCCACGGGACTGGCGTTGCTTTGCCAAGGTTTAAAATTAGATGGTGAATACCTTAAACCCGCCAAAGTAACGTGGCAGAACGAAGACCAACTGCGCTTTGTGCTGCGTGAAGGCAAAAAACGTCAAATTCGGCGCATGTGTGAACTGGTCGGGCTGAAAGTGACAGGACTCAAACGCATCCGCATCGGCAAAGTCAAACTCGGCAATCTCCCTGTAGGACAATGGCGTTACCTCGGCGAACACGAGCAATTTTAAACGCCCTTCATCTTGCTCGCGCAATCCGACAGCAACGCTCGTTTTGGTCGCGGGCACAGCGTACTATCGTGCGTTAATCAGGTAAGAATGGGAATTTTAATCTCGTTTTTTCACCCATCGCACGATGTGCAAATGAATTCCTACCCAAAGAAACCGCTAGCTAGTCAAAAGGAGCATTTGATGCGGAGATTGTGCTACCACTCTCAGTACAACCACTCCACACGCACCTATCACCAAAGTGATGCCCTACGGCCAGACCTAGTCTCCGTCTGGTCTGTCAGGCATGAATCAAACAACTGTTTGAAAAATTTGACAGCCGCTTGCCTAGCCTTTAAATTACGGCACTCCATTTTTGTGCCACTCCAAAAATCCCATGAAATCCAAATTACTCGCGATGTTGTTTCTCCCTTTTGTCGTGGCTTGTAGCAAAGAAACTCCAATCGTTGTCCCTGCTGAGCGACCTGCCTTAACGATGGAAGTCGGCGTGATCGCGAGTGAAAATGCGGCGAGCTATAGCGGCGACGTGCGCGCACGGCATGAAATTCCCTTGGGGTTTCGCGTGGGGGGGAAAGTCGCTGCGCGCTTGGTGGATGTAGGTGCGGTGGTGCATTCGGGGCAGGTGTTGGCGCGCTTGGATGTCGGTGATGCGACGTTGCAAGTGGGTGCGGCAGAGGCGCAATTGACCCTCGCGCGGGCAGAAGCGGAACGCTATCGCGCATTGTTTGCGAAAAAATTTATCAGCCAATCGGCGTTAGATACCAAAGAAACCGCGTTGCAAGCCGCGACTGCGCAGGCGGGTTTGGCACGCAATCAATCGGGTTATACCAATCTCGTGGCGGAACATGCGGGGGTAGTGGTGGTGACCTTGGCGGAAGTCGGGCAAGTCGTTGCGGCTGGGCAACCCGTCGTAAAATTAGCGCAGGACGGTGAACGCGAAGTGGCGATTGCGGTGCCTGAAGCGCAATTTTCGACGTTGAAAGTTGGTGATACGGCAGACGTGATATTGTTTTCAGGCAGTGCCGAGCGGCATTTGGTGGGGCGGTTGCGCGAATTATCGCCCGCTGCGGATCCTGCCAGTCGTACCTATCCCGCCCGCATCACCTTGATCGACTCAGCACCTGATGCGGCGTTGGGCATGACCGCGCAAGTCCGTTTCGCCTCACGCACCAGCAAATCGGCGCAGCTCATCATTCCGCTGACAGCCGTTTTTCAGCAGGATAAAAACATGGCAGTGTGGATCGTGGCGAAAGATCACAGCGTGAGTTTGCGTCCCATCACCGTGGCGGCGTATCGCGAAAATGGCGCGGTGATTGCCAGCGGACTGGCGGCGGGGGAACGCATCGTCAGCAACGGTGTGCATCGTTTGTCTGCGGGCGAAAAAATCCATGCGATTGACGCAGGAGCGGCGCAATGAAAGGCCCGAATCTGTCCGCATGGGCGTTAAAGCATCAACAAATGGTGATTTATTTGATGGTCGTGCTGACTATCGCGGGTGTGCTGTCCTATCGCAATTTGGGGCGCGCCGAAGATCCTGATTTTACGATGAAAGTTATGGTGGTGCGCACTTTGTGGCCAGGTGCGACCGCACTGCAAGTGGAACAAGAACTAACCGAACGTCTGGAAAAAAAGTTGCAAGAAACGCCATGGATCGACATTGTGCGCTCGGCTTCCAAGGCGGGGGATTCGACCATTTTTGTGCTGCTGAAAGACTACACGCCCAAAACAGAAGTCCCTGAAGCTTGGCGGCAAGTGCGCAAAAAATTGGACGACATTCGTGCCACGCTGCCTGCGGGTGTGCAAGGTCCGTTTCCCAATGACGACTTTGGTGATGTGCAAATCAATATTTTCGCGCTGACGGGCGATGGCTTTGATTTGGCGCAACTGCGCCGCTATGCCGACAAAGTCGCGCTGGAGCTTAAACGCGTGCCCGACGTCAAGCGCGTGGAACTGATCGGTGTGCAAGAAGAAAAAATCTATCTGGACGCACAGCCCGCTCGCCTCGCCAGCTTGGGTATTTCGCCGACGCAAATTGGCGATGCCTTGCAAAAACAAAATGTGATTACCCCTGCGGGCTTTATAGACACGACCACTGACCGTATTCGCCTGCGCGTCTCTGGTAGTTACGACCAGCTCGACCAAATACGCAACACCGATTTACTGGTCAACGGGCAACATTTCCGCTTGGGCGATATTGTCAAAGTGAGTCGCGGGTTGTCCGACCCGCCCAGTGCGCGGATGCGCGTGGGGGGACAACCCGCCATCGGCATCGGCATCATCATGGACAAGGGCGGCAATGTCATCCATTTGGGTGAGCATTTAGATGCGGCAATGACCGTCATCAAAGCGGGTTTGCCCGTGGGCGTGGAGGTGAAAGTCGTCGCCAATCAGTCCGAAGTGGTCAAAGGCTCGATTTCGCTGTTTGAAGATTCGCTCGCGGAAGCGGTGTTGATTGTGTTGGCAGTGTCATTTTTGAGCTTGGGTTGGCGCACAGGCACCGTGGTGGCGTTGTCCATTCCGCTGGTACTGGCGATTACTTTTTTCATGATGAAGCTTTTTGGTATTGATTTGCAACGCATTTCCTTGGGCGCGCTGGTGATCGCCTTGGGGCTGTTGGTGGATGATGCCATCATCGCCGTGGAAATGATGGTGGTAAAAATGGAGCAAGGTTGGGATCGCTTCAAAGCCGCGACCTTTGCCTACACCAGCACCGCCTTTCCGATGTTGACGGGCACGCTGATTACCGCTGCAGCCTTTACGCCAGTGGGCTTTTCCAAATCTGCCGCCAGCGAATACACCTTCTCGATTTTTGCCGTGGTCACCATCGCGTTGTTGGTGTCATGGGTGGTCGCGGTGGTATTCACACCCTATCTAGGCTATCGCTTGCTTGATCCCAAAAAGTTGCAACTTAAAGCACAACAGCATGGTGAGGACATCTATAACACCCCGTTTTACCGCCATTTCCGTGCGTTGGTCGTCGGCTGTTTGCGTCATCGCTGGTGGGTCATCGGCGGGACGGTGGGCATTTTTGTCTTAGCGATGGTGGCGTTTAATGTCGGTGTGCAGAAGCAATTTTTCCCCGCTTCTAGTCGAGACGAATTGATCGTCGATGTGTGGTTGCCACAAGGCGCGTCGCTCAAAGCCACCGAAGCAGAAACCCGTCGTATCGAACAGGTTCTGGCTAAAGATCCTAATGTGCGCTCTTATGCCAGCTACGTCGGCAATGGCTCGCCGCGCTTTTTCCTGTCCTTGGATTTACGGCTGTTTAGCGACAACTACGCGCAAGTGGTGATCGTCACCAAAGGCTTGTCCGAACGCGAAGAACTGAAACACAAGTTAGAAGACCTATTTACCTCGGCTGCGGGTGGCTTCACGCATATCCACGCCCGCGTGTCACGCTTGGAAAATGGTCCGCCCACAGGCTACCCCGTGCAATTCCGTGTGATGGGCGAAGATGTGGAAAAAGTGCGTGTCATCGCGGCAAAAGTCGCCGATTTAATGCGCGCCAACGGGCATTTGCAAGATGTCAGCTTTGACTGGAACGAAAAAGTCAAAGCCATCCGAGTCGAAGTGAACCAAGACCGCGCTCGCCAATTGGGTTTGTCCAGCCAAGACATTTCGCAAGCATTGCAAGGCTGGCTGCAAGGCGTACCACTCACCCAATTCCGCGAAAAAGACCAACTGATCGACGTGATGTGGCGCGGTGCAGATGTGGGGCAGCAGCAATTAGACAAGCTACTGGACTTAGACATCCCTCTGTCTAACGGCAAACACGTTCAACTCGCCCAAGTTGCCAAACTCGTCCCCACGCTGGAAGAAGGCTTGATTTGGCGACGTAACCGCCTGCCCAATATGAGCGTGCTAGGTGACATGGCAGACAAAACCCAGCCCGCCACCGCCACCGCGCAAATGGAAAAAGTGCTGGCACCGCTGCGCGCCAGCCTACCGACAGGCTACCGCATCGAAACAGGCGGCAGCGTGGAAGAGTCCGCCAAAGGCGAAACCGCGATTAAAGCGGTGGTGCCGCTGACCTTGGTGGGCATTATTACCTTGCTGATGATCCAGTTGCAAAATATCAGCCGCACCATCATCGTGTTGCTCACCGCCCCGCTAGGCTTAATTGGCGTCGCACTGGCGTTGCTGGTGTTCCAAGTCCCGTTTGGCTTCGTCGCCAACTTGGGCTTTATTGCACTGGCAGGGATGATTATGCGCAACTCGGTGATTTTGGTGGACCAAATCCGCCAAGATGAAGCAGACGGCAAATCCCGTTGGGATGCCATCGTCGGCTCCACCGTCCGCCGCTTCCGCCCCATCACCCTCACCGCCGCCGCCGCGATTCTGGCGATGATCCCCCTGACTCGCCAAGTGTTCTGGGGGCCGATGGCGGTGTCGATTATGGGTGGACTAGTGGTCGCAACCTTGCTGACTTGCTTGTTCTTGCCTGCGCTGTATGCTGCGTGGTTTAGGGTTAAGGAAGCGTAGATGCGGGGTGGGCAGTAGCGTGCGCTCGGCACAGCCTTGAAACTACGGCTACAAGGTCGGGGTACGCGATATAACCGCTAACCCGACCTAATTTTTATGGAATAAAACATGACTTTAAATTTGTTAGCCATTTTTCTCGTCGGTCTTCTCAGCGGGGTGCATTGTTTGGGGATGTGCGGGAGTATCGTGGGTATTTTGTCGGCGCAGCGTCCTGCGTCTTCGCCGCGCTGGTCGTTTCATTTGGCGTATAGCATCGGACGGGTATCCAGCTACACCATCGCAGGCGCGTTGGTGGGGGCGATTGGGCAGGCGGGGTTGTTGCTGCGTGACCAAATTCCGATTCAACATCTGCTGTTTGCCTTGTCGAGTTTGATGTTGATTGCCTTGGGCTTGTATTTGGCAGGTTGGTGGGGCGCAGTGCGGCGGATTGAAAGTCTTGGCAAAGTCTTATGGCAACGCATTCAGCCGCTAACCAAAGGGCTGTTTCCCGTCAATACGCCGCTGCGCGCCTTGCTGCTCGGCACATTGTGGGGCTGGTTGCCATGCGGTTTGGTGTATAGCGTGCTGGTTAGCGCGTTGGCGAGTGGTCATGCGGAAAGCGGCGCGCTGATGATGTTGGCGTTTGGATTGGGCACGTTGCCGAATTTGCTCGCCATCGGCTTATTTTGGGAAAGTATCAAATCGTGGGTACAATCGCCCCGCGTGCGCCAAGCCGCAGGATTATTGGTGGTGGCATTTGGCGTGTATGGCTTGGTCAAAGTCGGCTATACGTTTTATAGCTATGGCTGGGAAGGTAGTTGCCACGTGGCTTGAGGACTGTGAAACGGGTGAGTGTGCGAAGGTTTGTTTCACATCTCACATTTCACGTCTCACCTCTCACGTTTCACAAGGATATAAATCAATGCGCTACCTCTATATCATACTGACTTTATTGACTTTAACTGCCTGCGAGCCACCTAAGTTGCCTTCACCTTTTCACGCCTCAGAGGTTGGGGAGAAATATGCGCAGGCGGATTTCAAACTCACCGATCACAACGGAAAAGTGCGTACTTTGGCGGATTTTCGCGGCAAAATTGTGTTGTTGTTTTTTGGTTATACCCATTGTCCTGATGTTTGCCCCACCACTTTGGCGGATCAGGCGCAGGTGATGGAACGCTTGGGCACGGATGCCGAAAAAGTGCAGGTGCTATTTGTCACCATTGATCCCGAACGCGATACGCAAGAATTGTTATCGCAATATGTGCCCGCTTTTGATGCGCGCTTTCTGGGATTGCGGGGAGATGCGCAAGCTACCGAGCAAGTTGCCAAGGCATTTAGTGTGGTGTATCTCAAACAGCCTACCAAAAGTAGCTACAACATGGATCACAGCGCGGGGACATTTTTGATTGATCCGCAAGGCAAAGTGCGCTTACTTGCACCTTTTGCGCAAAAGCCTGAATGGCTCGTGGAGGATATTCGACTGCTGTTGGCGTTGCCCGCACATTAAGTCTGCATCGTGACAGTAGTAGAGCGGTCAGTGGGGGTGTTATGATTACGCGTGTAGATGAGCATCATAGTTGAATGCTCACGATCCAATGATGAGCAAAGAGGAGATTTTAAGAATGAAAGTTTTGTTAGCAGACGACCAAGCCTTGTTTCGTGCAGGTATCGTATCCATGTTGCGGTCACAGTATGAATCACTTGAGGTCGTTGAAGCATCCGTTTTTGTGAAAGCACTGAAGCAAGTTAAGCTATCGCCAGACTTTGATTTGGCGATATTAGATATACAAATTACAGGGGGGGACGATGTGCTGTCCGTCAAAGTCTTTCATCAGCGTTATCCGCAAATTCCTATTTTGGTGACCTCTGAAAAAGAGGATAGAGCCTTGATGGAGCAAGCCATGGGATATGGCGCGATGGGGTTTATATGTAAAAGTGCAGATGAAGCCGAGTTGCTCAAAGCGGTCGCCTTGGTGCTACAGGGTGATTTATACATCACTGACAAAACATTACGTCGTAATCGCGCCGCTGCCACGACAGCGGTAACCCCGCCGCCTGATCGTCGTCGCCAAAATACCAACCAATACGGACTCACTGAACGCCAAATGCAAATTTTGCAACATCTGGCTGTGGGGCGGAGCAATCGAGACATTGCCCACGAGCTAGGCTTAGCAGAAGGCACGGTCAAAGTACATGTGGCAGCGGCCTATCAGATGTTACGGGTGAATAGTCGCTCTGAGGCGGTTCATGTCGCCGCACAATTAGGGTTAATTGGGGCTGCTAATGGTTGAATTCCGCCGTCGTCGCCAACCCAAAGCCGCGCCTAAAACAGCCCCTAAGAAACCTGCGCTATCTCCCAAATGGCGGCTGTTTAATCGCGAGTTGTTTGTGTTGCTACGGGCATTGCATTGGCCGTTTTTGATCGCGGGGACCATCTATTTGTGCCTTGCTTTATACGGCTATCAACATAACGATTGGGCATGGTCGCACAGCGGCACGGGCGCGGAAGGCAATCCCATTTTGAACCCTGCGGGTACCTTGGGCGCATATCTCTCGGATATTTTGTTTTACCTGTTTGGCGTATCGGCTTGGCTGTGGATCGCCTTTATGCTCCAACAAATTTGGGCGGGCTATGTCAATTTGCGCACCCTAAACACCACGCCGCGCGCCACGTGGCTGGTGGTGTTGGGATTTTTGGTGTTGATTTTGTCCAGCAGTGCAATGGAGGCATTGCGCTTGCACAGTTTGACCGTCTCACTTCCCATGACCCCAGGGGGTATGTTCGGCAAGATATTTGGCGATGCGTTTATGGGTTGGTTTGGCTTTACGGGTGCGACCGTCGTGTTGCTGGCGTTGATGGTCAGCAGCATCAGTGTATTTACAGGATTTTCGTGGTTGAATTTCACGGAATGGTTGGGTGGTAAGTTGGAAGTGTCATGGATGTGGTGCTATCAACGCTGGCAAACCTACCAAGACAAACGTATTGGTGAACAAGCGAGATTGGCACGTGAGGCGTTGCTGAAAGCGGAAGCCGCCCCTCCAGTTCCATCCAGCGCATCCACACGCACGCCTAAACAAACTGATTTGAACTTATCTGATTCCCCTCAATCAGTGGTCGAACCTGTCGCGCCCGTGGTGCCCGAACCCAAAGCCTCTCTCTTTGCCCCTTTAGCAAGACTCTTGGCAGGATCCTCTTCCTTGCCCTCCTTGGATCTATTGGATCCACCAGGTCAAAAAGTCGAAAGCATTTCGCCTGAAATGCTGCAAAAAACCGCACTCTTGATCGTCGAAAAACTGAAAGAATTTGGGGTCAATGTCGAAGTGGTCGGCAAATACCCAGGCCCCGTGATTACGCGCTACGAAATTCAACCTGAAGCGGGGATTAAGGGCAGCAAAATCATGGGCTTGTCTAAGGACTTAGCTCGTGCGCTGTCTTTGGTCAGCATTCGTATCGTCGAAACTATTCCTGGCAAAACCTGCATGGCGTTGGAGTTGCCCAATCCCAAACGCCAAATTGTCCATTTGCAAGAAATTCTCGGCTCGCCGATTTATACCAATATGGCATCGCCGCTCACCATGGCGATGGGCAAAGACATCGGCGGCAATACCGTGGTCGCCGATTTAGCCAAAATGCCGCACGTCTTGGTCGCGGGCACCACGGGTTCGGGTAAGTCGGTGGCGATTAACGCCATGATTTTGAGCTTGCTGTACAAAGCCACGCCGCAACAAGTGCGCCTGCTCTTGGTTGACCCCAAAATGCTAGAACTATCTGTTTATGAAGATATTCCCCATCTGATCGCACCTGTCGTCACTGATATGCGCCAAGCCGCCGCTGCGTTGAATTGGTGCGTGGTGGAAATGGACAAACGCTATCGCTTGATGTCGGCATTGGGCGTGCGCAACTTGGCGGGTTATAACCAAAAAATCCGCGAAGGCATTGATGCGGGTAAGCCCTACACCAATCCCTTTACCCTCACGCCCGACAATCCAGAAGCCTTGGAAGAAATCCCGCTGTTGGTGGTGTTTATCGACGAACTCGCTGACTTGATGATGGTGGAGGGCAAAAAGATTGAAGAACTGATTGCGCGCTTGGCACAAAAAGCCCGCGCTTCGGGCATCCATCTGGTCTTGGCGACGCAACGACCATCGGTTGATGTGATTACGGGGCTGATTAAAGCCAACGTTCCCACCCGTGTGGCGTTCCAAGTGTCCAGCAAAATCGACTCACGCACCATCCTCGACCAAATGGGTGCGGAAGCCCTGCTGGGACAAGGTGATATGCTGTATTTGCCCCCAGGCACAGGCTACCCGCAACGTGTCCACGGTGCATTCGTCTCGGATGCCGAAGTGCACCGCGTGGTCGAATACATCAAAGCCCAAGGCGCACCGCAATACATCGACGGCGTATTGAGCTCATTGGACAACGCGGACGACCAAGCCCCAGGGGAAGTCAGCGACTTGCCCGCCGAAGCCGACCCCATGTACGACAAAGCCGTCGAAGTCGTCCTGAAATCTCGCCGCGCCTCCATCTCCTACATCCAACGCGATTTGCGTATCGGTTACAATCGCGCCGCCCGTTTAATCGAACAAATGGAAGCAGCGGGGATTGTCACCGCCATGCAAAACAACGGCAATCGGGAAGTGATTGTGCCTAAACGAGAAGGGTGAAGCGGGAAGGGAGAAGGGTTGCTAGGTAGATACTGTTAACCCCGTCAAGCACCGTGCAGTGCTGGATCGAAGTTTTTACCTGATTTCAGCACGCCAAATGCGACATGAATGAGTTTACGCATCATCGCGCCGATGATCAGTTTTGCGGGTTT
>JAQTYN010000107.1 GCA_028688275.1 Gallionella sp.
GATCATCTCTGTAATAGAGTGATTCGACTTCGTTGATAATAATACCGTGTGGTCGGCCGAGTGCGGCGATGAGTTCGTTGTGCAGATTGAAAGCGCGCCGTGAGGTGTGTGAGACGCTGATGACTGAGAGGATGAGGTCGGCGAATATTCCCAGGGTCATTCCGGCGGAGACGGTGGGCAGTGGCGGGCTGTCGACGATGATATATTCGAAGTCATTTTTCAGGTTCTGGAAGATTGCGCCGAGCGCGGTCTCGTTAAGCGGCTCCCTGCGGGAGAAAGAGGCGGCACCGGCTGGGAGCACTTTAAAGTTTTCATCGGGCCAATTCTGCAGTGTCGGCCGCGTGCCGGTCTCCAGCCAGCTGGTCAGGCCGAGTGTATCGCCGAACTTGAGCAAGCCATCGAGCGGGCTCAAATGCAGATCGGCGTCCACCAGCACCACGCGCTTGCCGTCGTCGGCCAGGATTTTGGCAAGATTGGCTGCCACGGTTGTTTTACCATCTTCCTTGCTCGAGGAGATGATGAGAATGACCATGGATGTTTTTGGTACCGTGCCACGGTAGATATTGCCGCGGAGCAGGCGGAAGGATTCCGAAAACGGGTTCAATTTTTTGGGGCCGAAAATATTGCCGGTGATTTCGGCCTTGGTCTGACGCGGGACCGCGCCATACACCGGCAGGCGCACGGCCAGCCTGATCTGCTCCTCGCTTTCAAATCGTCCGGAGAAACTATGCTGGCCGAATACCAGGCTGACGCCGGCGATGAGACCTGCGAGCGCGCCGAAGACGATCGTGATCACCGCTTTCGGCGAGGTCGCGATCAGCGGCATATCGGCGGGGGTTACGATGCGCGTGTTGATGATGGTGGCGGCCTTGGAGACCTGCGCTTCTTCGTCTTTTTCCATGAGCAGCGCATAAAGCTGGCCGAGAACGTTGGTCGAGCGCTGTAGCGAGATGACGTTGAGCGCTTCCGTCGGCATGGCTTTAATCCGCTCCTGAAATTGCGCGATGATTTTATCGAGGTTGGCCAGATTCTTGTCGGCGACGGCGAGATTGTTATGCACGATTGCCCGGATGGAGGCCTCGATTTTCACCACCTGGGCTTCCTGAACTTTTACATGCTGCGAATTATCGGTGAATTGGCTGCGCAGCTGCGCGAGCTTTGTCTCGGCGTCCGAGAGTGCTGTCGTAAGGGTGGGCAGCACGGTGTCGGCGCTCTGGCTGACGAGATAGGGGTTGTCCAGCCCGTGTTGTGCCGAGAGACTGCTGTTGATCTGCTGCAATTCCTCTTTCTGGAGTTCGAGTTTGGCGCGCTGAGCCTGGTATTGCGCCAGTTGATTGATAAGAGCCGCGGCATTTTGCGGCACATCGACGAGTCCCGTCTGTGCTTGATAGGTCGCGAGTTTTTTATCGGCCTGGGCAAGGGAGGCGCTGATATGGGTAAGCTGTTCGGTCACGAAGCTTGCGGTCGTGGAAGCGGATTGGGTATTCCAGGAAAGCTGCGTCGCGATGTAGTCCGCCATCACCTGGTTGACGAAGCGCCGTCCCTGCCAGGGATTGTTCCAGCGGAATTGCAGAGTGGCGATTTTGGTCGGCTGCGTCGGGGGGCCGCCGGCGGTGACGGTGAGCGCGCCGGCCAGCAGGGAATTGGCCAGCGCTTCCGGGGAGGAGACCCGTAAATCGTAGCTTGTGCCCGGTGCTGCGTGAAAATGGTCTCCGGCGGGTTCGAGGAGTAAATGGATGCCGCCCCCTGCGGCGGGCCGGCCGAGTATACCGCGCAACACGAAATGCGCGTGGGCAAACAAGGTGTGCTGTGTATAAAGAGTGTAGGAATTTCCTTTTCCGACGACGATCCGGTAGCGGCCGGGCGTGGCGGCGTAGAGGGCCTGGAGAGTGGTCGGGCCGGGCACGAAGGACTTTGTCTGCCCGCCGTGGTAGAATTGCCACCGCCAATAGGTAAGCGGCGGCGCACCGGCCGGTGTAATCTGTGCGTTCAGTCCGGTTTCAAGAACCGCGTGCTGCACGAGCGCGCCGGCGGTGATGAGTTCGATTTGTGTCTCGACATCGCTCTGCGTGGAATAGTCCGACAGGAAATTCAGGCCTGACGGGCGCACGTCGGCCGCGCTCTCTGAATCGCCAAGGAAGAGCGCGCCGTGTACGGTGAATTGCGGGGTGGAAAACAGCACATAAATCAGCGCGAACAGCGTGGCGCCGACGACGAACATTACAATCGTGCCAGCCCGGCGGCGCAAAATTTGTCCCAGGTGTCCGAGGTCGACCGCATCATGCGGCTCCTGAAAACCATGTGGTCCTTGAAACCCGATCGCGGGGAGATTCGTTGTCATTAGCTGATCTCCTGATGTCACTGACGAAGAAATTTAACCATCACGAAAGGATTCAAGATACCAGAAATCGTCGTAAGCGAAGGGATAAGCTTGTTCAACGCATCGTTCCAGGTTGCAATGTCGGTCGGCGGCAGGAAAACAATGTCACCTGGTTTGAGTTCAAATGGCATGGCCTCACCTTTCAAAATCTTCGACGCATTGACGATGTCGAATTCCTCACGACCTCCGCGCGAGCGGATCACGCGCACCTGACTGAGGCGTGCCGAGGTGTAATCGGAGAGGTTGAAGCCGGCGGCGCTGAGCGCTTGCAGGAGAGAGAGCGACCCGGCTTCGAACGGCACGGCACCGGGTTTGCTGACGGCACCGAACACAAAGGCTTTTTCGTCCGAATCCGGTGGAACAACGATCGTGTCGCCGGAGGCGAGCCTGATGTTCTGCGCTGTATCCCCCTCTTCCAGCAGGGAGTGTAAATCGATCGGCAATTTACGTGTGCCCTGTGCGACATACGCCTGGTACAAATCGGCGTTTGCGGTGTCGAGACTGCCGCCGAGGGAGAGCGCTTCCAGAAGTGTCAACGTATGACCTGGGTATTTTATCCCAGGATTGCTGAAAGCGCCAAACAAGTAGTATTTGAGACTTTGCGCCGCGACAAGCTGCACTGCCACATTCGGGGATTTGATATCGGCACCATATAGATCGGTAAGTTTTTGCTGCGCCTGTTCGAGGGTCAACCCGCCGAGGTCGACATTGCCGATCAGCGGCAACCCCACGGTGCCGTTGCTGGTGATCATCACGCCGCCCTGGCCACCTGTGACACCGGGCTGCGGTGCCGAGAGTTCCGGATGCATATAGACGGTCACGGAGATGATATCGTTTGGCCCCAATCGGTAGGCGCTCGCTTCCGAACTGCTGGCGATCAGGCCTTGCTCGTCCAGCGGCAGGGTCTTGGTTTGCGACGACACGACCGGCGATGCGGCGTGGCCGGGCGCGGTGACGAGATGCGAGACCAGCGGCTGACTACATCCGGAGATAGATCCAGCCAATAAAAGAACAACTGTATACGGTAAACGCCGACGGCGAGCATTTCTGCTCGCGGCCTGCGGCAAAATTTTTGAAATCATCATTATGGCAACAACCTCATTATGACGGCAATCTCGTTACGCTGACGCCGACGGGATTTTACTTCCAGTGATTTGTTTCATTACATAATTTGGTATTTTATACCATGTATATTTTACACTATGCATATATCAAAATCCAAAAACTCGAGTCGCCGTATCCCAGCGTTTTGACCGTTCCAACCGTTTTGTTCCGTCTCGTTTCGTGGTTCCGCGTTTTTTTACGGAGACACGAATTGTTATAAAAGAAGCTTTTTATTTTTTCAAGGCTTAAAGCAGCGGGGTTCCGCCAAAGAAGCGTTAGTATAATTACACGAGTTAACAACAACGCGCAAA
>JAQTYN010000063.1 GCA_028688275.1 Gallionella sp.
ATCGGTACGACGCTCCTTGCTCTCCCACGGGCTTGATGTCCCAGAGGGGTATCGAACTGCCGTACCGAACCAGATAAGATTAACTAACAAAAAACTGACCTTGTCTAGCAAACTAAGCATACAAGGGAATGGGTGGTTAATCTGTCACAGACTGTGCTGGCAAATAGCGTCGGCATAACGCCAGCCAACCTTCTCGCGCCACGGCGTGATCGACGATAGGTGCGGGGTAAGCAAAGTCTGTAGGCGATTTCCACGGTGCGTGGATGAATTTATCGGGACAATTTGCCAATTCCGTTACATATCGGCGGATGAATTTGCCGTTGGGGTCAAATTTCTCCGACTGGGTGACAGGATTGAAAATCCGAAACCATGGTTGCGCGTCGCAGCCTGTCGAAGCCGCCCATTGCCAACCACCGTTGTTCGCCGCCAAATCGTAATCCAGCAGCTGTTCCGCGAAATAACGCTCGCCCCATCGCCAGTCGATGTGTAAATCTTTGACCAAAAAAGACGCGACCACCATGCGCAAGCGATTGTGCATAAAGCCTGTTTGATTGAGTTGCCGCATGCCTGCATCCACCAGCGGATAGCCCGTTCGTCCGTTTTTCCATGTGTCAAAATGGTCGGCACGATTGCCATACACCAGCGCGTCGAATGACGGTTTGAAACATTGCGTGACCACGCGCGGATGGTGATACAGCAACATTTGATAAAAGTCGCGCCAAATTAGCTCGGATAACCATGTTTGTGCGCCCTCTCCGCCTGTGTAATAGGCATGGCGCGCTAAACTGCGGAGGGAAATCGTGCCAAAACGTAGATGGGTGGACAGATAGGACACGCCTTTCACCGCAGGAAAATCGCGCCGCGCATGGTAAAACGCTATGCGTTGCTGGAAGTCAGCAAACAACTTTTCCGCGCCCGACATGCCACAAGGTAACGCGCTGGGCGGCAGCTCTTCAAAACCTAGGCTGGTTAAACTGGGTAGCGGGTCTGCAATACTTATTTTGACGGTGGGTACGAATTTATTCGTACTGTTATCTCGTGAGTCAGGCAAATTTGATCGTGTTTTTCGCCCTTTCGGGCGATGTACGAATAAATTCGTACCCACAAAAAACCGCCGTTTGGTCAAAGCGAGCATTGCAGGTAGCGTGTTCATCGTGTTGACGGATGCTAACGTGCCGAAGTGATTTTCGGTGGGATATGGTTGTAAATCGGCATCCATCAGCTTTTTCAGCCACGCGTTTTTGTAGGGTGTAAATACGCTAAAGGGCTTGCCCGCACCCGTCAGCACTTCATCCCGCTCAAAAATAACCTGATCTTTATAGTCGTGAAAAGCGATGTTTTGTTGTGATAATGCAACCGCCACGACCGCATCCCGCGCAATCGCATCGGGTTCGTAATCGTGATTACAAAACACCGCTTGCGCGCCGAGCTGCTGGGCAAAGTGAGGAATGAGTGTCCGCGCACTGCCATGCAAAATATGCAAGGTGCTGCCCAATGCCTGTAAAGCATGTTGTAATTCCCGCACGCTATGCCATATAAACGCCACGCGCCTATCCGCTCGATTGGGCAAAGCGTCTAAAATATTGGTATCAAACACAAACACGCAATGCACCGCCGCGCTATTTTTCAACGCGTGGTATAACGCCGCCTGGTCATGCAGCCGTAAATCGCGCCGAAACCAGCACAGGGAAGTTGAATAAGGATTCATCTAATCCAGCTCCACGCGATCAAACCGCCGTAACCATTTTTCAAAAAAAGGGACACGGAGTTGCCATTTTCCTTCGGCATTTTGCACAATAAAACCATGCTCACGCAGTCGGTTCAGTTGATTTCTGTCGCGAGGGGGCAGGTCGTGGAGTAGGTCGCGCACCGTGGCTTTACAGGCGTTATCGGCACAGAACTGCTGCCAAAACACCACCATCGGTACGGTGGAGCTGTCATCTATGACTTTTTGTACGGCGGTATCTAAATCCGCTTGGGTCATGTTTTTACGCGGAGTGCGGTTGGCGATATTGACCATTTCTGAACACAATAACTGCAACAAGGCGGGGTGACCTTGGGTCAAGTTCACCATTTGCTCAGGCAATTCGGGGGGGTAAATTAAGCTGACGGGTTCGGTAATCAATCGGTGTGCGTCGGCATAGGGTAAATAATCGACGCGGAAAGTTTGGGCGTGTACCAAATAGTGTGCCCAATGCGGATTTTCTAATTCAACAAACAAAGCGGCACCGACAAATAAAAACACAATCTGATTTTGCCGCTGTGAAAAACTGCGCATCGCGGCTAACAATAACCCCCCTTGATCGGGGTCTGTTTGTAGTAAGCGATGCAAGGCTTCATATTCATCTAGTGCTAAAATAAGCTTATAATCATCAAGTTGCAATTGTTCTAAATTCGATTCAAACCATTGCCACGCCGTTAACCAATTCGCAGGCACACTGGGTGTCACTTCAGGCAAGTCCAACTTGCGGTGAATTTGTGTTTGTAGATCTGCCAACCAACCTGATACCGTATTGCCGATGCGCGCACTTTGCAAATCTTGATAGACCACCCTAAAACCGCTACCCAATAAAGGTTCTAAAAAATTCAGCAAACTGGTTTTGCCGACACGCCGTTGTCCTTGGATTAAAAATAAGGGCATTTGCTCCGCGCTGCAAATGCGTCGTGTTAACTCATCTTTTATATCATCTCGTCCTAAAAACACTTGCGCATTGTTCTTGGGACGCAAGGCTTCACCTGATAAATAGACATTGCGGGTAATCGGCTCTTGCTGCTGTACTTCAACTTCCAGTTTTCGCGCTTCTTCTTGTCCAACTTTTTGCCATAATCTTAATGCTAATAAATACTCTTCTCGCCAACATCTATCTTCCACCAAAGTTTGATTGTAAAAGTGGGTGAGCTGCTTGCTAACCAGTTGGAATTGTTGTTGTTTGAGAGAGGGTTGAATTTGATGGCGGTAAGCGATTAGTTGTGCTTTTAAGGTGTGCAACTGATTGAGCCAATCATCAGAGGGTTGTAGGCTTTTGTTTTCAATATTGGGCGGGATGAGACATTCAAAGGTTAAAGGTTGACTGAGCCAGATGCCCGCGCACGCGGCGTAAGCAATTTCATCCGCCAGCTTGCTTTGCAAGGGACGAAATTCACGTAAAAACACGACAAATGTTTGTGCGTCGTGGGGGGTGACCAACGCTAGGCGGCGTAATTTATTGCTGACTCCCCACAAGGGAAACCAAATTCGTTCATCTTGACGGTAAGGAGCGTTATAAAAATTCATGCGCCACAGACTACGTAAGAGATGAAATGGATAAAAATAGTAGCGAAAATAGGATAGATGCCAGCCTAATCCGAAAGAGAATCCAAATGCCAAGCCAAAAGTCAGCCCTGGCGTGAGTCCTAAAGAGAGTCCTACTGTGAGCGCGAATGCAACCCCAAAAGCCACACCCCCTACTACACTCAATAACATACCAACAGTAACGCCGAAAGCCAAGCTCGTCGCCAATCCAGCTGCCAAACCCGTCGCCAAGCCAGCGGTTAACCCTGTGGCCACCCCTGCTGCCAAGCCCGTTGTTAGCCCAGCCACTAACCCAGCCGCTAATCCCGCCGCTAACCCAGCTGCCAAACCCGCTACCAGTCCGACCATCATTCCCCCTGCTAGCCCCAAAATCAATCCAGTGATAAATCCAGTGATATGTTGTTGAACGACAAAAAGTAATTTTTGTTCAAGCGTCGTTTGTAAATAATAATTACCTACAAATTTAGCTAGATATTCTGAGGGGAATAAGTGGGGTGTGTCAAAGGCAACCATCAGTAATCGACTCAGTAGAAACAGCAGCATACTGACAAGGCTGATCCAAAGTGAGGCACGCAGGTAAATAATAAGCGTTTGTTTATAACGGAGTTTTTTGCTATAACGAAGCAATAAAGTGGGTTCAAAAATCACCCATTGCAATACTTGTCTTGTGTTTTTAGGTATGCAGGATTTACTAAGAGTAGCGTCATCCCGCCTGATGTTCACTTGAGCCACCCCTTGACTGATACTAAGAAAGGCTTGATTTTGTCGAAGAAAATCAGAGCCGTTGTGATTAAACCCAACACGGAAATCCGCAGTAATTTTGATTGTAATGACCAATTCGCCACTTCTCTGCCCATAATGGCAAACCAATTTAAGAGAGTGTCAAAATGTTTGCGTATGCTTCTTTTTTGATAGCGGTTAAAGCGTTTATCCCAAATTTTCAATCGATGTACTAAAGGGAGTTCCTGTCTATTGCCTTGTGCCAATTGCGCAGTGCAATGTTCTAGGAATTCAAAGGCGCGTTGATGGGTATAAATCGTTCGAGTTAATAAGGCGAGTTCGTCGTTGTTTAATGGTGTGGCGTGTCGTTGCAATTCGACCAGGATGTCGCTATAGGACAGTGCTTCTAGTTCAAAAGGGGTTAAGTTCAACAGTGAAAGGTCACGTATTTTGTCAGCATACACACGATACTCAAGGTAGTGATCGCCTGTCATGACCAGCAATCTGTGATTCTCTTGATTGCGTAAGCTGTTGAGATGGTCTATAAATTGAGCATAGTTGCTATCCAAATGCAGGGCATTATTCAGCAAAGCATCAAAATTTTCTAGCACCAGTAGCACAGGGGTTTGACCCGCATGCTTATCCAACGTGGCGATCAAGGTACCAAAACCTTTGGTGGATTTGGTGACCGTGATAAATTCGGCTCGTACCTGCTTGGAGAGTTCGCCCACCATGCCATGATAATCTTCCTTCCAGCTATTCAAGTCGATAGACAAAACCATCCATCCACTTTGCCGCATCAATTGGCTGAGATCTTCCACTAAGCGCGACTGACCTTGCCCAGCTTCACCGTGGACATTGACGGATTCCTTTCTGAGTGTGGTCGCTAAAGTTTTTGTGAATTGCGGGCGTAACATAGTAACTTCCATGCTGGCAGCGGGATGCGGATAGTAGCATTTTCAGGGGGGCGGAAAAATTAGGATTTCCATTGATTGCTGATTTGTCTACCCAAGCATGCCACCTTGGGTATGATCATTCGTACAGCTCCCCCGCCCCTCTCCCACATGTGGATGGGGGAAAACTCGCGAATGCGAAGAGATGAGCCTATCTCTCTCATCCCTGCCTGATTTTACGGCTGATAACTCAAGCCCACAAACACCGTGCGTCCCAAAGTATTGTAGCCATGCACCTGCATGTAGTCTTTGTTGAACAGATTATCAATCCGTCCATTCAGCGACAACTGTGGCGCGAGTTGATAATTCGCCGTTAAGTTGACCAGTTGGTAGCTCGGCAAAATCACGGGGGCGAAAGTCGCAATATCCGCATCGGATCGTGAACCGCTATGACGCAATTCCCCGCCCACTTTCCACGCACCTAAGTCTTGCATAATGCCTATGGTCGCAAGTTCTTTGCTGCGACGTAGCAAACGTGCACCTGTCGCCCCATCACGTGGATTTTGCAAAGTCAGGTTAGCGGTGAGTCGCGAGTGGTCAAACGTCCCCGCGTATTGCAATTCCACGCCGTCAATGCGCGCTTGGTTAAGGTTGGTCACACTGGTAAATGTATTGTTAATGACGATCAGATCACGAATGCGTTGGTCAAAATACACGGCTTTGAAACTTTGCCCGCCCGCTGCGTAATGCACGCCGACTTCGCGATTATCCGCCCGTTCAGGACGCAAATTGGGATTGCCCGCATAACCAAAACTCAGCGGGTAATACATATCTGCAAAAGTCGGTGCTTTGAATCCATTGCTCACACTGGCGGTGGCACGCCACGCATCCGCAAATTGCCAGCCATAACCCAACAGCCCCGTATTCACATTACCCATATCAGAATAGCGATCTTGCCGCACATTTAGTTGCACTTGATGCGCGCCAAATTCGCCGACATAGCCGCCCAACAGGCTATTCACGGTACGTTTGCTCTGAGTGTATTTAGTGTTGGAAGCCAATTGTTGCGCCAATTGTTCCACAGCAAAACTGACTTTTTGTGACTCAATCAACGCGACATCATTTTGCCAAGTAAGTTGGTTGCTACGGGTTTGGAAAAAGAACGACGGCGCGCCATTTAAATAGGCGTGATTACTGTCTGTACCTTGCGCTAAACGCAGTTGCGAATGCCACGCTTGGGTAAATTGATTGTCGGAAGCCACCGAAAACTTATCCAAAGTGGTGAGTAAATTATTCGTATCAGTTGGCAAGCCAAAAGAGCTGTCGTATTGCTTATTGCCACGGGTGCTAAACACCGTGGCGGATAAAGCGTGGTCGGCATTGAATGCGTGTTGCACTTGCCCGCTGATGGTGGTGTTGTTATAGCCATCGTTATTAGGATTCGCGGCGGGCGCTAAGCGCGGGTTAATTGCCGACACGCCGTTGGTTTTGACATTGCCGACATTGAGACTAAAAGTGGTGTCATTCGCCGCACCAGAAAAACCAGCTGCAATTTTTTGCGTGCCGTGGCTGCCAAAACCCGCGCTGGCATTGAACGCGGGCGCACCGCTGCCTTGTTTAGTAAACAACTGGATCACGCCGCCAATGGCTTCTGAGCCATATAAACTGCTGACATTGCCGCGCACCACTTCGATGCGGGCGATATTGTCCAACATCAAATGTTCCAATGCCGTCGTGCCTGTGGTCGCCGAGCTGATGCGTACGCCATCCAACAAAACCAAGACATGACTGGAGTTGGTGCCGCGCATAAATGTACTGGAATTTGCACCCAAGCCGCCCGATTGTGCCACTTCCACGCCTGCCACCGCGCGCAGCAGCGTAGCAACATCGGGCGCACCCGACTGGCGAATAGCTTGTTCATTTAACACCGTGGTGTCGGATAAAGTTTTGTTTAAGGACTGCGGCGTGCGTGTGGCTGTGACGACGACTTCGTCTAAGGTTGTCGTGTCGGCAAATGCCGCGCACGGCAAAGTAAATGCGCCAAATAGCGCGAGTGAGATCAATTTTGGTTGCATGATTTTTTCCTGAAAAGGTTCCAAGCGTCCCCGTTGGAACGTTAAAAATTCAGGAGTGCTGCGGGTGGAAAGCAAAATGCGGAAGTTCCCTCCCCCTAGCAGGGGGAGGGTTAGGGTGGGGGTAGAAATCGTCGCACGGATGCAACCTTTCAACCCCCATCCCAGCCTTCCCCCTGCTAGGGGGAAGGAGTATGCGCCGACCCGCAGCATCTCCTGTACGAAGTTTTCAGGCCGGTATCCGGGCTGGTCAGACAAAACGCATCGCCTTCCCATGCTTAGCGCACAGTGGCATGATGACGCGTCCACACTGACTTACCGTTGCGGGGGCAGCGCAGGCATAGAAAAATCGCACCTGCTTCCCGTTTAACTTAGCTACGAAATAGCCAAGCACCTCAAAACGGCGCGCAATGTAGCACAAGACAAAAACTTTCGTTGCGAAAAGTACAGTCACAACAATTCGAGTAAAATGCGCCCACCTTGCTTTTCACCTCACACACATAAGGGAGTTGCCATGTCCACACCTACACCACCAGATACTGATACGACATTACCCACTCCAATCGAAACTCAGGCTGCGCAATATGCTTTGCGCACAGATGTTGATATGGATTCCCAGATGCGTGCTCGCGAGTTAGATGATGATCCCACACAAATTCGCGATTTATTTCTCAGAGAAGTCAATTCCATGATTCGCTACACCATGTCAGCGGGCAAAAAAATGCCCGCGAACGTATTTGCCGTAGCGGAAGCCTTTAGTGCTGAACACCTGCAACGCGAAAAGGAAAAGCAAGCTGGCGGCTATGTATTCGATCGCACTACAGCGCTAGACATTACCCAACTGAGCGATGTTCATGACTTACTCAGTGCCGCGATCGCACCCGCCACCCCACGCGCCATTTTATTGCTGGACCCTGTATTCACCCCCAAACATCGTTTCAACTGGATCAGCACCGTACCGCTGATCCGTCGCCTGATGCTGTTATCTTGCTTGTCGCTGATTGGTTTCGTTTGTATCGCCTTGTCACCCTTTATCTCTACGGATGGTGGCAATATTTTCATTTCTCATGGCACTGAATTATTGGTAAACCTGCTGTTCTTTGTCTTCGCTGCGGCACTCGGAGCGAGCTTCTCCGCTTTGTTTCAAGCAAATGAATATATTGTCACGGGTGTTTTTGATCCGAAATTTGACGCGTCTTATTGGATCCGCATACAAGTAGGCATTATCGCGGGACTAATATTAGCCAGCTTAATCCCATTTGAGTATGATACTTTGAATGGGTTAGGCAAACCGACATTGGCTTTATTAGGTGGGTTTTCCGCGTCACTGGTGCACCGCATCCTCAATTTATTTGTCGGCGCATTAGAAGGCGTTGTGAAGAAAATGGGAGCCACCTTGCTCGATAATCCTCAAGAAAATGCCCGCAAAGAAGCAGAAGCACAAAAAGCCATCGAAACCATGGTGCAAACCTCCGTCGATGCTGCCATACAAAAACAAAGCAACGCAGGCTAATCTACCCATAGCGTATCGCCTTCACTAAAGCGATACGCTATTGAAAGCCTTCCTCAATTACGAGTTGATTGCCGCCCCCGCGCGCTTTAAACTCGCCCCCAACTTTAATCAAACGAATACACGCGTGACTCAAAAACTTTATATCAAAACCTACGGCTGCCAAATGAACGAGTATGACTCGGAAAAAATGGCGGATGTGATGCGTGCCTGCGAGGGCATGGAACAGACTGACCATCCTGAAGATGCGGACGTGATTTTGCTCAATACCTGTTCGATACGCGAAAAAGCGGAAGAAAAAGTATTTTCCGACTTAGGGCGTGTGCGTGCTCTCAAGCAAAAAAATCCCAACATTATTATTGGCGTGGGTGGCTGTGTCGCCAGTCAAGAAGGTTCTGCCATTGTGCAACGCGCACCGTATGTTGATGTGGTATTTGGTCCGCAAACCTTGCATCGTTTACCGCAACTGATCCAAGCGTACCGAGACACAGGACGTGCACAAGTCGATATTCGCTTCCCTGAAATTGAAAAGTTCGACCATTTGCCGATACACCAAACCACGGCGGGATCAGCTTTTGTCGCCATTATGGAAGGCTGTAGCAAATACTGCACCTTCTGCGTCGTGCCTTATACCCGTGGCGAAGAAGTGTCGCGTCCCTTGGCGGATGTGATGCGCGAAATCGAAGCCTTGGTCGCACAAGGCGTGAAAGAAGTGACCCTGATCGGGCAAAACGTCAACGCCTATTGCGGTGCAACCGAAGATGAGGACACGGTCGATTTGGCTTATCTTATCCAAGCCATTGCCGCGATGGACGGCATCGGGCGGATACGCTATAGCACCTCACATCCGAAGGAAATGACCCAACGCCTGATTGATGTGTATGCCACCACGCCTAAGCTGGTCAGTCATTTACACTTGCCCGTGCAATCGGGTTCGGATCGCGTACTGGCAGCCATGAAACGCGGTCACACCGTGTTGGAATACAAATCCATCATCCGCCGCGTGCGCGCTGTGCGCCCTGATATTTGTGTGACGTCGGACTTTATTGTGGGCTTCCCAGGCGAAACCGAGCAAGACTTTGCCGCCACGATGAAGTTAATTGACGACGTGGTGTTCGACAATAGCTTTAGTTTCTTATACAGCCCGCGCCCTGGCACACCTGCGGCGGAACTGCACGATGACACGCCCGACACGGTTCGCACCGCCCGTCTCCATCAATTGCAAGCCAAATTGATGACGCAAGAAGCCGAAATCGCCGAAAGCATGCTCGGCACCACCCAACGTGTACTGGTTGAAGGCGTGTCCAAAAAAGATCCCAATGAATTAGCAGGGCGCACCGACAATAACCGCATCGTCAACTTCCGCGCCACACCCGACCTAATCGGGCAATTTGCTCAAGTCAAAATTACCCAAGTCGTCAGGCATACCTTGCGAGGTGAATACATCGCTTAAGTTGAGCACTTTGAATATCAGTATCTAGAGATGTTATTGCCGAACGGGTCGGCATTGCCCCACCGCCACACTTCTTGACCTGTGGTGTTGGTAATGCTGCCGTCGAGGTGGTCGCTGTGGATGTAGTAGGTTCTGAGTCCCGTAATCAACGTGCCTGTTAGGCTGACACTGGGGTTGACGGGGATGTTGAGGTTGAAGTGAAGGTTGGCGGTGTAGGTCGTTCCCACCACCGCGCCTGCGCTGGGTTTATGCTGGATGTCGAGCACGCAACTCCCGCCCACGGGCACGGTGCCCCCATTGACCGACAGGCAGTTATTGGGCGAGAGGATCACTATGGCAAACTGCCCAGGGTTGGCGCCTGTCAAGCTCAGTGCGCCGTAGTACACCACCAACGGGGTCGTGCCTGTGTTGCTCAGGGTAATGGTTTGCACCTGACTGCTGGTTAATATCGGGGTGCTAAAAGTCAGTGCACTATTGGAAATACTCGCCGTGGTATTAGCTACCGCCACGGTTGTACCCGTCATGCTACGAGCGTGGTGAGCGCTACGATGCTAGACCTGACCCCAAGGTTCCCAGGTTGGCGGTACATTTGCGCCAATGGTCGTAGCTTGGGTTGAGCGTAGCGAAGCCCAATAAATGCCACGCAACTACGCGGTAAATGTGGGCTTCGTGCCTCAGTGAATGTACGATTACGCTGCGCTAATCGTATCTGTACGAGCTAACGAAACCGACTTGTGGTAAAGCGTTTCGGGGGCGATGTCGATTTCGCCAGGCCAAGTGACGGTGCTGTAATCGACCCGCGCCAAAGCAAAAAAGGCAGGGTTTTCCAAGCGGCGAAACACGGGATAGTGCAGATAGGGGCGCATATCAAAATGCCGTTGCTCCCCATTTGTGAACGTCAGCAGCAAACCAAAATCTGCCACTGTTTTAACCAAACTAACTTCAATCATCGCCCACTCCTTAACGCAACGGATCAATCGGGAACACCGCTTCACCCCGTACCGCCAATGCCCAATCCGCCATCAATTCCTCTTCGTGAATCGCAATCCACGCCTGCACCAATCGCAGTTTTTTGTTCGGCAACTCACCTTCCAACAAATTACCGTCAGGAATGGACACGACTGCTTTCATGCCTTGATATTCCAAATGCAAATGCGGTAAATGATGCTGTTGTGTATCCATAAACAGCATCCGAATAATGATGCCGTAAAACATACTGATAGCGGGCATGGCAAACCTCCGTAAGTGAATTGCGATTGTAACACTGCAAGGGGATTCGCGCAGCAAGCTCGTTTGGCGGGGAAAATGGCGGATTGCCTATGGCGAATCCACCTTACGAGTTACCATTGATTTTTAACAAGATGTCGCCCACCCTCGTCATATCTCACTGTGTAGATACTTAATCCTGCGCGCTCTAAAACACATCGAGCCATTTCACGACGATCACTATTCATGCAAACTGAGCGTCCATGCTTAACAAAAACATCCTCGACAATCTTTTGGGTCACATCATTTTTGCGCCAATTTTCGAGAACGAAGTACCCCGAAAAATAGTATAAGTAGAGAAATCCAAAGTCAGAAATATTGGCACCAGAAATCGGCTTGCCAGAAACAATTAAATCACAAGTATTGTCTGGGCAGAATTCAAACGATGATGAATGTTTGGTATTCTTCAAGTAAATACTGCTGGGGAAGCTATTTAGCAATTCTATGAAAGAAGATCTTATCTGTTCGTCAGAAAAGGATAGCTGTGAAACAAAAAGTAACGCCCAAAGCATCCACGTTATGCTGAGTATTTTCAGTCGTTTCATCATTCATCTTACCAGTTGTTCTGATTAATGAGATTTTGTATGGCATCGTTACTTGGAAGCGCAGGAACTCCGTTGCTAGGAGTAAGCTGTAGATGCCAGTGATTCCTGTTAGGGGTACTTGGAAAGGTCTCAAACCGACCTGCACCGAAACCACATTGACTAGCACATTGCCGCACATCCGCATCTGATACTGGATTAAATGTTGGCCCAGCAATATCACATGCTTCACCAATATAATGTCTACTATTTGGTGAGTGTCCTGTAGTTTCAGCACCTCCCGTAATCAGCAGATCCAGCCCTGTATTGCCACTGGCATTTTGAAGGCATGTTTCTACACATTGAAGATTTGTCTCGGTCGTTCCTGAAACGGGGACTGTTTGTGGTGCAGGAGCGTTGTAGCTAATCAACCCGTTGGCATCAACATAACTCAGCGGATTCCCGCCCACATACCCAAAGGTGTTAATCCCGCCCTGCAACCCAATCGGATCACTCTCCACATACCGCCCCGTGGCTGGATTGTAATCGCGATTGACGTTGTAGTGCAGCCCCGTTTCACGATCAAAGTATTGCCCTGGGAAGCGCAGGTTGAAGGTGAAGGTGCCTTGATTGGCGGGGTTTTCATTGGCGATGTTGTTGCCGAACGGGTCAGTATTGTCCCACCGCCACACTTCTTGCCCCGCCGTGTTGGTAATGCTGCGCGGGCTGTCGAGGTGGTCGCTGTGGATGTAGTAGGTTTTAAGTCCCGTGAACAGCGTGCCTGTTAGGCTGACGCTGGGATTGACGGGGACGTTCAGTGCTGTCGGATGGATTCACGCAGCAATTCACCGTTTGACAAGCAAAATCTACGGCGAATCTGTCTTACGAGTTATTGGTTCACCGTTAATTCGTTGATTCTTGGATGGGTCAATCATCACCTTTCTATCTGGAGGCATCAGATAAAACACATAAAGCATCGCCAAGAACCAAATCCAAAAAAGCACCATTATTACTAAATAACTCAAGCGTCTTTTGAAATGCCTTTCAAGAAAAGCGACAATAAACGCGGTGGGAAACGATATTGTTGCGAGCCACAAATGAAATTCAGTATTTGACAGGACTCCGTACCTAAATGCCAACGCGTTCGACCAACCAACACCGTACAGAATAAAGCCAAATATATGGATTGTGAGTACGATACCACCCAACCAGATGATGCTACTCCTTGTTTTTGCTTTCACTTGCATTTTTTACATTCTTTGCATTGAGCATTAAAAATCTTTTCCATATCCTTTAGGACTGATTCAGAACGCGCATTTTCAACCGCTGCGCTTGCTTTATTCCACCCTACGATGATCATGATTTTTAGACGCTGCCATTTTTCCCTATCAGCTCGAGCAGTGTCACTTTCAAGTTCACGAACCAAATTTTGATAGGTTTGCGATTTTGCACTTAAAGCACCATTCACATATCCACTGCTATCTGCGTGTGGTACCAAACCGTAGTGTTCAAAATTTTTCCCTTCTAGCATCATTTTTCGCAATTTTTGGATGGTATCTTTTTCTAGTCCAATATCTTTTTCAAGTTGCGCACATTCTTCATCAGACAAGGTAGCGATCAACCCCAAAAGATCAATTCTTGAAAGCGGATTCCCCCCCACATACCCAAAGGTGTTAATCCCTCCCCGCAACCCAATCGGATCACTCTCCACATACCGCCCGATGGCTGGATTGTAATCGCGATTGACGTTGTAATGCAGCCCCGTTTCGCGATCAAAGTATTGCCCTGGGAAGCGCAGGTTGAAGGTGAAGGTGCCTTGATTGGCGGGGTTTTCGTTGGCGATGTTGTTGCCAAACGGGTCGGTATTATCCCACCGCCA
This sequence comes from Gallionella sp., assembly GCA_028688275.1. Lineage (GTDB taxonomy): Bacteria > Pseudomonadota > Gammaproteobacteria > Burkholderiales > Gallionellaceae > Gallionella. Next base: position 13,607 of record JAQTYN010000063.1, read on the forward strand.
CACTTCTTTCCCCGCCGTGTTGGTAATACTGCGCGGGCTGTCGAGGTGGTCGCTGTGGATGAAGTAAAAGCGGTAGGGTGCAATAAACGCAGCGCATTGCACCAATTGATTGATTTAACAAATTTTACATGCGGCGTAATAAGGATTGCGGGCTAAGATGCTATCGGTATACTCCAAGGGAGTATTGCTGAATATGCAAAGATCAAAAAACATATACCGATATTCACAAACACATAAAGATAGATTAAGTTTCTTAAAATAGTATCAGCACCTTTGCCAAACCGAATAAAAGCCCCAATCAAGCAAATAGAAAGTATTGGCTGAATTGCTAGTGCTACCCCCAATCCACGAAAAACACTTGCCACTTGCTCGCGAAGTTCTTTTAGTTGAATCTCTTGGATTAAAGACGCTACGGTAACGTCATTGAACGCGGCAAACACTAAAAAAAGAAAGATCAACATAATCAAAGCAAACATTGATTTAAATACGCTAGATAACTTCATTTTGAATTTCTATTTCTCGGCAAAAAAGTTCTTTCAGTTGATGTAAAAGGAACTGGATATACGTCAGCGGGAGCGGGTGGTATTCTGATTTGGTAAACGACATAGCCATCGTAAGCACTAACTAAAGTTTGCAACATATCTGCAAGTTCTTGAGCGATTGGATTGTCACCTTTACCACCATAACAGCTCATTAGGCTGACTGGCATACCTCTTTTGTATTTGGGATCATTGAGAATGTAATCCTTCAATTTCTGCGCATCCCAACCATCTGCTACGCTCTCTGTAGGTGATACGACCCGTGCATTTTTATTCCCGTGTGCATATACCGTATAGACACCTGGGTTATCTGGTACTGCGACCGACGCAGCGCGTTCACGCGTTCCAGGAGGGAATAGAATGAGCTTTTCAAGTCCCGTAGGATCAATCCATCTTAACGGATTCCCCCCCACATACCCAAAGGTGTTAATCCCGCCCCGCAACCCAATCGGATCACTTTGGATATACCGCCCAACCGCTGGATTGTAATCGCGATTGACGTTGTAGTGCAGCCCCGTTTCGCGATCAAAGTATTGCCCTGGGAAGCGTAGGTTGAAGGTGAAGGTGCCTTGGTTGGCGGGATTTTCATTGGCGATGTTGTTGCCGAACGGGTCGGTATTGTCCCACCGCCACACCTCTTTCCCCGCCGTGTTGGTAATACTGCGCGGGCTGTCGAGGTGGTCGCTGTGGATGTAGTAGGTTTTAAGTCCCGTGAACAGCGTGCCTGTTAGGCTGACGCTGGGGTTGACGGGGACGTTGAGGTTGAAGTTGATGTTGGCGGTGTAGGTCGTTCCCACCACTGCGCCCACACTGGGTTTGTGCTGAATGTCCAGCGCGCAACTGCCACCTGCGGGTACGCTTACACCGCTGACCGACAGGCAGTTATTGGGCGAGACGATCACCATGGCGAACTGCCCAGGGTTGGTGCCTGTCAAGCTCATTGCGCCGTAGTACACCACCAACGGGGTGGTGCCTGTGTTGCTCAAGGTCAGCGTTTGCACTTGACTACTGGTGAGGATCGGGGTGCTAAAAGCCAGCGCGCTGCGGGAAATCGTTGCGCTGGTATTGGCGGGCATCACCGTGGTGCCTGTCATGCTGATGACTTGGGTGGAGGGACTGGCGTTGTCGGTGAGGGTTAAAGCAGCACTTTTGATGCCGACGGTTTGATTAGCGGTGGGGGTGAATTGTAAGTTTAAGGTGCAACTGCCGCCCACGGCGATATTGCTGCCTGCCCCGCAAGTGCTGGTGTTAGCGGATTAAGCTGAACGATTCTCTCGTGAGTCACAAATACTCTCAATAATCCTATTCGTTACTTTTTTGACATCGTTATCATTAACAAGGTAAATGTAAGCCTTGTCGTTATATAGGATTGCCGTTTCAATTAGGCTGTGTTCAAGTTTGATTTTACTGAACACAATATGGATTAAAGTGGCCCCCTCGGTCAAGACAATAATGTGTCTAGTTTAAGAGGGTCGCCTATTTCATGCAGCTGGTCGGCGCTGCCCCGTGTTTTTGTTTCTATTTCTAAACGCGTTTTTGCTGTCGCACTG
>JAQTYN010000064.1 GCA_028688275.1 Gallionella sp.
TAAGCCTTTGTGTATCGGTTTGAACCGTGCCATGCCGCCTCCACCTTTGTTTTATCGCGTAGTGAAATTATGGCAGATCGCGGGGCGATTTTCTGGGGAAATTTGGGTTTTTCTACAGCCTCAACGTACGTTATACAGAAGAAGTTCTGTACAACACTTTTCATTATTCAATAACATATTGTTTTATATGCATGTGTGAGTATGAAACAAGGCGTGAATTTTTTATCATGGTGGGCAATCAAAGCACTTGGGGTGCCACTAAACTTACCCTCAACAGCGCGTTCTGCACGACCACCACACGCCAACGCGGGCTGAATTAAACGCCTTATCCTTTGCCTTGACAAGCGTTATTCAAAAGGGAGAAGCCATTGCGCAATGTGCAGACGCGTTGAGTCTCTATTCCCCAAGCCATTGCCGAATAAATTGCAAGGCTCATATACCATCATGCCCAAATTCCATCCATGCAACCAACGCCATTTTCTGTTCTAATGACACCTGTTATTTTAATAATTGTTTAACAATGGAAATATAGAATATGGACTCTGGACAAGTTGTCACTGCTTTAGCCGCTTTAGCGCAACCGACGCGCTTGGCGATTTATCGTTTATTGGTGGTGTGTGGTAAAGACGGCATGGCGGCGGGGCAGGTTGCGGAAAAATTAGCCGTGTCGCCCGCCACCTTGTCATTTCATTTTAGAAACTTAAGCCATGCGGGGCTGATAGAGAGTCGGCAAGCGGGGCGGTTCGTGTATTACTGCGCGAATTTTGGCGTGATGAATGAGATGTTGGCGTATTTAACGGCGAATTGTTGCGCGGGCGAGCCGTGTGATTTAGCGCATGACAAATGTGAATAAGGAAAAACAAATGGATCAAAAAACTTACAACGTACTGGTGTTATGCACGGGTAATTCGGCGCGCAGTATTTTGGGCGAGGTGTTGTTCAATGTGCTGGGTAAAGGCAAATTTGAAGCCTATAGCGCGGGCAGCAAACCCGCAGGCAAAGTGAATGCGGGGGCGTTGGCGTGGTTGCAACATCAAGGCTATGCCACTGACGGCTTGCGCAGCAAAAGTTGGGATGAGTTTGCCGCACCCGATGCGCCTGTATTCGATTTTGTGTTCACCGTATGCGACAACGCAGCGGGCGAAGCCTGTCCGTTATGGTTAGGCAAACCCGCCACCGCGCATTGGGGCATCCCCGATCCCGCGCATGTCGAAGGCGACGAAGCCCGCCGTGCAGCGTTTAACCGCGCTGCCGAACAATTGGCGCGACGGATTCAGTTGTTTATGAGCTTGCCGATTGAAAAATTGGATAAATTGACCTTGAAAGAAAAACTGGCGGAAATTGGGCGGGTGGTGGATTAAGGGGACGCTGATTAAATCTTCCGTTCGTGGTGAGCCAGTCGAACCATGTTCGGAAGATTTAATAAAATCAATGGATTAAATCCATTCATCCTTCGGCCGTTCGGCAAGTTCACGGCTCAGGAAGAACGGATTTAATCAGTGTCTCCTCAGTATTTTTTGCCGTCATCCCCGCGCAGGCGGGGATCCAGCGCATTCAAAAATACTCGCGTTGCAAGACCGAAATGGTAGCTTGTCCGCTACGCGGAGCTTTGTTGTTTGCTGGATTCCCGCCTACGCGGGAATGACGAGGTATTTTATGTAAAGGAAATCCCATGAATTTATTTGAACGCTATCTCACCCTGTGGGTTGGCTTGTGCATTGTTATTGGCGTGTTGCTAGGGCAATTTTTACCCAGCGTGTTTCACGCCATCGCCGCGCTGGAAGTGGCGAAAGTTAATTTGCCCGTGGGGGTGCTGGTGTGGGTGATGATAATTCCCATGTTATTGCGCATTGACTTTGGCGCGCTGCACCAAGTCAAACAACATGTTCGCGGCATCGGGGTGACGTTGTTTATCAACTGGGGCGTGAAGCCATTTTCGATGGCGTTTTTGGGCTGGCTGTTTATCCGCCACCTGTTCGCGGATTACCTACCCGCTGACCAAATTGACAGCTACATCGCAGGGCTGATTTTGCTCGCCGCCGCACCCTGTACCGCGATGGTATTTGTGTGGAGCAACTTGGTCAAAGGTGATCCGTATTTCACTTTGTCGCAAGTCGCGCTGAACGACGCGATTATGATTTTCGCCTTTGCGCCGTTAGTCGCGCTGTTGCTCGGCATGGCAAGCATCACCGTGCCGTGGGACACGCTGTTGATGTCGGTGCTGTTTTACATCGTCATCCCTGTCATCTTGGCACAACTGCTGCGTCGGCAACTATTGCAACGCGGTGAGGCAGGCTTTCAATCCGCCATGACGTGCATCGCCCCGTATTCCATGGGTGCGTTGTTGCTGACCTTGGTGCTATTGTTCGCCCTGCAAGGCAACGCTATCGTCGCCCAACCGCTGATTATCGCCTTGCTTGCCGTGCCGATTTTGATTCAAGTGCTGTTCAATTCAGGCTTGGCGTATTGGCTTAATCGCCGTCTCGGTGTGGTGCATTGCGTCGCCGCCCCCTCAGCGTTAATCGGCGCAAGCAACTTCTTTGAACTCGCCGTCGCCACCGCCATTAGCCTGTTCGGCTTTGAATCGGGCGCGGCACTGGCAACGGTGGTGGGCGTGTTGATTGAAGTGCCCGTCATGTTGTTGGTGGTCAAAATCGCCAATGACTCGAAGGGGTGGTATGCACGCGGCAAACAATAAATCTTCAGCTTGCGATGAGATGAAATAAAGCGTTTAATCCTGCCCGCAAAGCGGACGCAGTGCGCGGCGATCATGCTGTCGCATCCAGCATCCGATCATCCTTCGACAAGCTCAGGACGAACGGATGTTAGCGGCATTCTTTAACACACGATTAAATGAATCGCCACCCTGCCCAATTAAACCATTTATCAACGGAATCGTTCGATGCAACTCGCTACTTGGAACGTCAACTCACTGAATGTTCGCCTACCACATGTCTTAGATTGGCTGACTACCAACCCCGTCGATGTACTCTGTTTGCAAGAAACCAAGCAGCAAGATGCAGATTTTCCGCAGGAGGCATTGCAAGCGGCGGGTTATCACAGCGTTTTTTCTGGGCAAAAAACTTATAACGGTGTCGCAATTTTGAGTCGCGCACCCGTCAAGGACATACAAATCGGCATCCCTGATTATGAGGATGAACAAAAGCGCGTGATCGCCGCAACCATTAGCGATGTGCGCGTGGTGTGCATTTATGTACCGAACGGACAAGCGGTCGATTCTGACAAGTATTACTACAAACTCGGCTGGTTAAACGCGCTGACCGCGTGGCTTAAAACGGAATTACAACGCTATCCGCAATTGGTGGTGTTAGGTGATTACAACATTGCGCCCGAAGATCGCGATGTTCATGACCCTGTGTTATGGCAAGGGAGTGTTTTGGTGAGTGAAGCGGAGCGCATCCACTTTCAGCAGCTGCTTGCGCTGGGATTGCACGACAGCTTCCGTCTATTTGAACAAGCCGACAAGTCATTTTCTTGGTGGGACTACCGCATGATGGCATTCCGCCGCAACCACGGTGTGCGGATAGACCATATTTTGTTGAGTGACGCACTCGTGGCAAAATGTGGTGCTTGTATCATTGACCGCGTACCGCGCAAATGGGAACGACCATCAGACCACACGCCTGTGGTGGTGACGTTGCATACCGACAATCCATCCGTTCATCACGCATAATCAACCAAAAAAATTGAAAATGCTGCCGCCTGTCGGTCATGCAATACAGCTTATCGGACAAATGCAAACAAGCATTGACCTTGTCGCAAAACCCCTTAGAATTCAAACTCAGTAAAAAGGAGAACACCATGCACCACGTGAAAAACAAAGGTTTTACCCTCGTCGAATTGATGATTGTGATTGCCATTCTCGGTATTTTGGCGGGGATTGCGATTCCAGGCTATACCAGCTATGTGGCGCGTGGGAGGTTAATTGAAGCAGGAATCAACCTATCCGCTTTGCGTACCAGCATGGAACAGTATTACCAAGATCAACGCACCTATGCCGCTTCTGGAGCAGCCGCAACCTGTGGTGTGCCTGTATCTAGTGTGCAAGCGGTCAATTTTTCTTATGGCTGCATCGTGACGGGTACGGGACTCACTCAAGGTTTTACTGTCACCGCTTCTAGTGTAGTGGGTGTGGGATTGGGTGCTGCAGCAACTTACGTGTACAGCCTAGATGATGGCAATGTAAGAAGAACCCAAAAATTTAAAGGTGCCATCCCTGCCGCAGGTACGGGCTGCTTTCTCATTAGGGATGGTCAAAGATGTTAACTTCGGCTAACAAGCAGCAGGGTATGACGCTACTGGAAGTGATAATCAGCTTAGTGCTTGCTGGCGGCATGATGGCGTTGGCGGTCCCTTCGGTAGCGGATTGGATAGATGTCAGTCGCATTAAGGCAACCGCAGATTCGATGTTAAATGGCTTGCAACTCGCCAAAATGGAGGCCGTACGCCACAACGCTCGTGCCCGTTTTTATTTGACGGACAATCCGACTTTTGACCCAGCGACGGGAGGGCAAGGGGGAGATTGGGAAATTTGCAATGCGCAGTACTCTGGCAGCTTTGTCGGTGGTCAGGGTCAGGTTTGGTTAGCTACTGAAAACGGCACCCCTGTCAAGATCGGGGTGAGTACCGATCTACTGGCAGCGCAAGATTACGCGACGCCGCTTGCGGCAGGTTCGGGATTGACGGGATATGCAGCGGTCTGCGCAGGCACAACTGCGGCGGATACGAATGCCAATGTGACATTTGATGCGATGGGTCGGGCATCCAACATCAGTGTGACCTCTAACGTAACGCGTATTGACATATTGAATAGCCGACCGAACAACAACGACAAACGCTTGGTCATTATCATTAACCCTCAAGGGCAAATTAAGTTGTGCAACCCTGCATCACAAGATCCTAACCAACGGTGTGGCTAACATGAACACGAGAAACCCGCAAAAAGGCTTTGTATTACTGGAAGGCTTAATTGCCATTCTGATTTTTTCCATGGCGATTTTGGGCGTAGTCGGCATGCAAGCAACAGCCATTACCATGGGGACGGAGTCACAATATCGTGCGGATGCTGCCTTTTTGGCCAATCAACTACTGGCGCAAATGTGGGCGCATGCAGGGTCGGGCGTGAATGTCGGGGGGATCATCAAAACTACCCAAGCAGCCTCTGCCGCGGGAATAGATGTTGCGCACACCGCAGCAGCACCCAATTTGTACAACTATCACTGTATGACCTGCACGGTTGCTGAAGCGAATACTGTCGTTAACAAAACGGGGGATCCAGAATTTGTAAGATGGCTACTATCAATACAAGGAGGTTTTTTACCTGGCGTATCAGATACGACGAATAGCCCAGATATCAATGTGCACTGTTCGACGGCGGATGGCGGAGCTTCCTATCCGACTTGCCCCGCGATCTCGGCAACACAGGTCACCGTTACGCTGAGATGGCAACGTAATAACCGCGCTGGGACACCTCAGCATCAATATCAAACGCTGTCTAGCATTGAGCCTAACTAATATGCGCACGAAAACACAACAATCTGGCTTTTCACTGATCGAAATACTGATCGGTATGACCATCGGGCTGATCGTGATTTTGGTCATCATGCAAACCATGTCCTTATTTGAGGGTCAACGAAAAACCTCCAGCAGTGCCGCTGATATGCAAAGCAACGGGCTGTTGTCGTTATATTCTTTGGAACAAGATGTCCGCTTGGCGGGTTATGGCTTGATTGCCAACTACCAAGGAGTGGGGGATTTGCCCTGCTTGAAAATTAACGGCTATGGCACTGCACCAGGGGTGTTTGATGCGACGCCTATCCTCATTAACACCTCTGGGGTACAGGACAGCATTACCATCTCCCGATTAGAAGTTGACATGGGTGGATTGGTGACAGGAGGGCAGGCGGCTCGCTTTATCAGCAGTGTCCCTAACCAAGCAAGTTTGTTAGCTGCGACGGGCTTGCGCATAGATGCAACACCTGGCGCAATTTCAGGGGTGAGATCACGGATGGTAGGCTCTTATCCAGCGGGTGCAACGGGACCTAACCAGTTTACTTACACCGCAATCAACAGCCCCGCCGATACCGTATTGGTTGCATCCGCATCTGGGGTGGCTGCGCCACTGGATTGCTCCTTAGTTGCGGTATCGAATTTGGTGTCTGGTGGGGCTTATATTCCAGAAGTGATTAATACCAGTGGAGTCTCAGCAGTCCCTGTGGTCGTGGGGTCTTGGAGTGCAGTCAGTGTCAGTCAGGTGGGATGGGATGGGATAAAGGTGCCTGGCTCTATTGCTCTGCCTATGTCTGCCGTCACTTCAGCCGTACCCGCCTCCTCTGTCATGTCCTTTGTTGCGGTCAATAATGCAGGGTTTGATACCTCTAGGACACCTGTTTTCCCAGCGGGCGGCTATCCCGTGAGTAGCGTGCTACACAATTTAGGGGCAAATCCAGCGTTAATTCGCACCACCTTTGCGGTGAACCAACTGAGACAATTTACCAAGCAGATCAACAATTTCCCTGCTGAAGTGATTGCTGAAAATATAGTCAGTATACAGGCACAGTATGGGACAGCTGCAGTGGGTTCATCTTCGATCAATTGTTGGGTAAATCCAACCTGGGGATTGAATCCTAACAGTGGTGCTTGCCCTGGCGGATCTACGGCCAACTGGTCAGCCGCTGGATTACAAGCAAGCAAAACAAATATGAAACGCATCAAAGCGATTCGGGTGGCGATCGTGGCACGTAATAATCTGCGCGAAAAAGCCACGCAAGGGACGTGTACCACTACCCCCTCTGCGCCAATTTCGTGGTTAAACGGTCCCGTGATTGATTTGACGGCAGATCCAGAATGGCAGTGCTATCGTTATAAGGTGTATCAAACGATCATTCCACTGCACAACGTGATTTTGGGGAATTTATGAAAAACGTTTTGTTAAGAGCACCGCAACAAGGCATCGTGTTGCTGGTGGCTTTAATTGCACTGGTCGCATTGTCGTTATCTGGCATTGTGTTGATGCGTGGCGTTGATACCAGCAATATCATCAGCGGAAATTTTGCGTTCAACGAAGCGACAACGCAAATGGCTGAGGTGGGAGCAACGGATGCGGAAAACTTTATTGTGGGAATGCTGTATGGCAATACCACTGCGCGCATACTCTTCAATTGCAATTCAGCGGGACCTAGTTTAGCCAATGCAACGACTACAACCACTGCAACGCCAGCTAACCCGATTACCAATATGGGAAATCCTGGTACTTCGCAAGGTTGCCCGCATTTTTATTCGACCTATTTTGCGACCATAGACCCGATTACCAATTTACCACCGAATTTCCCGATTAACGGTTGGAGTCCCGCCATTTCAGTACCAGGGTTGCCAGAATATGACGTGCAGTATTTTATAGAAAGAATGTGTACCCAAGACACTTGGAAATGGGATGTCGCCATTGCGCCTGTTGCCAGTCAAGTGGCAGTTGCACCAAACTGGATCCCAGGCGCACCCACTTTCAGAGCCTGTATGGCGACACCGATTTACGATAGCACAGGCAAGGTTGTTCCTGGGCAAGGGCGGCTCTATTATCGCGTCACCGTGCGGGTGACAGGTCCTCGCGAGACGACTTCCTTGGTGCAATACTACTTAGGGCTCGATGATGAAGTCTTGTAATTTCCTAGCGTTAAATAAGGAGAATCGAATGAATACAAAATAAACGATCACTTAATGAACCGTATCGAAGCGTTGTAAATGTTGTTCAGTATCAAATGTATCAAGACAATTTAGTTTCTAATAAATGGAGAAATATCATGAAAAACACACCCAGTAAATTATTGTTAGCGTTAACACTCTGCTTCAGCGTTGCTGCTGCACAAGCGGATGAAAACAAATACGAAAACAAAGATAACAAAAACAAAGAATCCACCAAGAGCACTAACGTAAAATCACCCGATGCTTGCAGTTCCGTAGTGCTTGCAACCGCATGTGGTTCCATTCAAAAGACCACTTGCACAACCACTGGTAGCACGACCAAAATTTCTGATGCGGAAAAAAGCAAAGAATCGGAAGAGCATAAAAATGACAAGGACAATACCAAGGACAACAGTGGTGACCGCAAGGATCATACTGAAAGAGAGCATAGCGACAATGACTCTTCGTACCAACATCGTGATAGAACAAAAGACAAGTCTGATGGCTATCGTTGGGAACAAACCAATTCCAACGGCGTAAAACAAGACAAAGTAACTGTTTGTCACCGTTCTGGTGGTGCGAATGTGACGATTACTGTGGATGATGATGGTTGGTACCATGGTCACTCGAAACATATCTTGGATAGCTTGGGCAAGTGCGAAGACCAAGATGACAAAGCAGGCAAATACAAATCAGGTGGCAAGAACAATAAAGATGTTGAATACATCTACAAAGATGCATCCAGTTCAACGACTTCAATCGCTTCTTGCGCAACTGGCTGTAACGTAGCAGGCGTAACATGTAAAGTGATCAACACACGTCCTAGCCGTGGTGGTGCAAAAGTTGTACGTTAATCTTTGCTAATGAAGGAACTGCTTTCCTTCTAAGCTTATGATTTTAAAAGCCCCTGAAGTTAGGGGCTTTTTTTCGTCTGTTGTAAATTGGATAGGCACCGTCATGCGACTACGCAATGCGGGTGGCTTTGGAAACAGAAGATTGATGGCATTGCAGCAAGTCCAACATAGCACCCGCTTTGTCCAATGTTTCTTGATATTCCGCCTCAACCTCTGAGTCCGCCACAATGCCGCCTCCCGCGCAACAGGCGATTTCACCTTGGGAATACACCAAAGTACGAATGACAATGTTCGTGTCCATATTGCCGTCAAATCCCACATAACCAATTGCGCCGCAATACACGCCCCGCCGATGCGGTTCGAGTTCGGCAATAATCTGCATGGCACGTTGTTTGGGCGCGCCTGTGATGGAACCCCCAGGAAAGCAATCGCGCAACACATCCAGCGCATCGCAACCTTCGCGCAATTCTCCTGTAACCGTACTCACCAGATGATGAACATGGGCAAAACTTTCGATTTCAAACAAATTCGGCACACGAACGGCAGTACAACTTTGGCTTAGATCATTGCGTAACAAATCCACGATCATCACGTTTTCTGCGCGATCCTTAGGATGGTTGCGCAATACCTCACGCAATTGCTGGTCTTGCAGCGGAGTTGTTCCCCGTGGACGCGTGCCTTTGATCGGCTTGGTTTCCACTTTGCCTGCGGTGACCTGCAAAAAGCGTTCGGGCGAGGCGCACAATATCTGCACATCAGGAAAGTTGAGAAAGGCAGAATAAGGCGCGGGACTGCGTTGGCGCAAGTCACGATACGCCGCAAACGCACAGCCCGTCGCGGGTACGCTAAAGCGTTGCGCAAGGTTGATTTGATAACAATCGCCTGCGTGCAAATAATACTGAATGCGGGCAAAGGCCGTGGCGTAGCTTGCACGGGTAAAATTAGAACTCACCTCACCTTGAACCTGAAAAGTGCTAAGTGGGAGCGGCGGCGGATGGCGCAAGCGCGCCAAAATCATGGGCAGCTGCGCTGCCGTTTCAGCGAAACGCAGTCGTGACACCAATCGAGCGCGTTGTTGTTGATGATCGACCACCACCGCCCAGTCATAAATCCCCACCGCCATATCGGGAAGTGCAGCATCAGTGGGTTCCGTATCAGGTGCAAGAGATAAGTCATAACCCCAGTAGCCCAACGCCCCCCCCGCAAAAGGAATGTCTGCCTGTGGTAGCAAGGGCGCGCCTAGGGCTTGACGCAGCGCACCGAAGGGATCTGCATGGGTGTGATCTAGCCGCATGGTGTGCACAGGTGCAGCGGTCAAAATGTCATAACGCCCCAGTCCAGCACTGTCCAACCACGCCGCCCAAGGCAAGTCAACGAGTGCGGCAAAATAGTAGGTCGCATCGGTACGATAGGGAAGTTCAACAAGATAGGTCATTTTTCTCTGCCCGAAGGAACACTGATTGATATAGCCGCTCGTGGTGAGCTTGTCGAACCACAAGCGATAACACGATAGAATCAAAAGACTCCATCCACTCACCCTTCGACAAGCTCAAGGTGAACGGATTGAATCAGTGCTTCCCCAGCAATTTTAATGTGGTTAACGCATGCGCTTTTGTGGGTACGATTCGAACCCAAGAGCAAAACGCAACCGCCTAAACTGCACGTTGAAAGCGATAAACGGCAGTGCTGCCCAGTAGGTTGGGTAGCATATTGATCTGCTTTGTCCCTGTTATCACCTGTCTTTCCAGCACGGCAATATGATGATCTTGGCAAAAGCTTTCAAAGTCATTCAAAGTACATAAGTGTACATTGGGTGTGTCAAACCACTGGTAAGGCAATTCGCTGGACACAGGCATATTGCCGAACAGCACATTGAGGCGATTTTTCCAGTAGGCAAAATTAGGAAAGCTGACGATACCTTGCCGCCCGACCCGCAATACTTCTTGAATCAACGCTTCCGTGTGGAGAGTCGCTTGCAAGGTTTGCGACACAATCACAAAGTCAAAACGATTGTCTTCAAAGTCAGACAAACCCGCATCCAAGTCATTTTGAATAACATTCACGCCATTGGCGATGCACGAAACGATGTCCAAATCGCGTATTTCCACGCCGTAGCCACGTACCTGACGGGTTTCCTGCAAGAATCGCAATAAACTGCCGTCGCCACAGCCTAAATCCAATACCGATGCGCCTGGTGGTATCCATGCGGCAATTGCTGCGAAATCTGGGCGATCTGTGGTGAGGCGATTATTCATGTCCACACTCCTTAGCAACGTTATCGAGGTAGTTGCGCATCACCGCGAAGTAATGCGCGTTTTCCATTAAGAAAGAATCATGTCCCTGTGCAGAGGTAATTTCGGCATAGCTGACATTGTGATGATTGTGCAGCAAAGGACGCACAATTTCGCGCGAGCGTTCAGGTGAGAAACGCCAATCAGTGGTGAAGGAAATAACGAGGAAATTGGCTTTGGCACGGGCAAAAGCACGATTTAGGTCTCCTTCGCTATCGTGGGCAGGATCAAAATAATCCAACGCTTTGGTCATCAGCAAATAGGTATTGGCATCAAAATACGCCGCAAATTTATCACCTTGATAGCGCAAATAAGACTCGATTTCAAACTCGATTTCGTAGTTGTATTTGAACTCCGCATTACGCAACAGCCGACCGAATTTATCCGCCATGGCATCGTCGGATAAATAAGTGATATGTCCCAGCATCCGCGCCAACCGCAAACCACGCGTCGGCACCACGCCGTGCTGATAAAAATTGCCACCATGAAAATCAGGGTCGGTCAGGATGGCATTACGTGCCACGTCGTTGAATGCGATATTTTGCGCCGTTAAGCGCGGCGCAGCGGCAATGGCTAACACATGACGCGTCCGCTCTGGATACGCCAATGACCATTGCAATGCCTGCATCCCGCCCAAGCTACCGCCGATGATCGCGGCGAATTGTTGTATGCCTAACCTGTCCGCCAACCGCGCTTGCGATTCCACCCAATCCTGAACGGTAATCAGCGGAAAGTCCGAACCATATTGCCTTCCCGTTTCAGGATTGATCGACACAGGTCCTGTCGAGCCGTGGCAGCCGCCTAGGTTATTAAAGCCAATGACGAAGAATTTGTCGGTATCAATCGGTTTGCCCGCGCCCACCATGTTGTCCCACCAGCCCGTGTTTTTCGGCTGATCGGCATATTTCCCCGCGACATGGTGATGTCCTGACAGGGCGTGACAGATGAGAATGGCGTTCGATTTGTCGGCATTTAAAGTGCCATACGTTTCGTACATCATTTCATAACGCGGCAAAACCGCACCGCTGCGAAACACCAGCGGTGTATCAAAAATAGCGCGTTGCGCTGTGGCGATGAGAGTGTCCAAAATATACCCCTAAAAACAAAACCCGCCCTGCTAAAGCGGGAACGGGTTGCTTCGCTTTAGCTGGAATCTTTTAAGTGCCCCGCAAGCTGATGTCAAATCGGCACTGGCGCGCAGTTTCCGCGTTTTAAGAATAGATGTCAACAGCTGCTATGCGCTTAGGTTTAGGATTTACTGCTATCTCTAGGTTTTGCCAAATGATGCGTTAAAAATGCTTCTCTTGGTCTGAATAAATGTAATTGATCGTTCCAATACATGTAAACCATTTGTTAGCCTGAGGTGCTTGACCTATACTTCGCTATCCTTTTTGCGAGCATATAAGATGAAAATTCGATACTTACTGGCACTTTTATGTGTTTTACCCACGTGGGCTTCGGCAGAAATTTATAAGGCCGTTGATGCTAATGGGCATGTTACCTACTCGAATGCACCACTTAAGGGCGGCCGAAAAATTATTTCTTCACAACACGGGCAAGAACAACGGGACACGAATAAGGCTGCGGGAACCTCTCGCAATACAGTTTCGCCGACCACCTTTCCTAGAATAGACAGCGAAACGCAAAAAAATCGTGATAATACTCGTCAAAAAATCTTACAGACCGAGCTAGAAAGTGAAGAAAAGCTACTGATTGAAGCCCGAAAAGCCCTTAAAGATGCAGAGAGTGCGCCTACTGACCCACAATTCGCAGCCAAAACAAAATCAGCTCTAGAACAGATTAAAATACACGAGAAAAATATCGAGGCGTTGACCACCGAACTCTCCAAACTAAAATAGTTGCAATGGCATACTTCGTGCTTATCATCTAAAACTATGCGCGACGTCCCTTACATTACCTTAGAACATCTTGCCACCGCGGTTGTCGTGTTGGACGATCAGGTGCGCATTAACTATCTCAATCCAGCGGCTGAGAACCTATTTGGCACCAGTGGCAAAGGCTTGTATGGACTACCGCTGCCACAAGTTTTTTGCGATACCGAGCAATTGATTTGCGCGATTCAGCAAGCCTTGCATAACAATGCCAGCTACATCGAACACGATTTATCCTTAGGGATATTGGGGCGTGCGAAACAACATTTGCGCGGTGCGGTCACCCCCATACAACTGGCAAAACGCTATTTGATACTGGAATTCCACCCCATTGACCGCCCCTTAAAACTGGCGCGCGAAGCTCAAATGCTCGATCAGACACAAGCGAATCGACTGCTGCTGCGCAATCTGGCGCATGAAATTAAAAACCCCTTGGGCGGCATACGCGGGGCGGCACAATTGTTGGAGCACGAACTCGAAAAACCTGGGCTGCGTGAATATACCCAAATCATCATTCAAGAAGCAGATCGCCTGCGAGTGTTGATGGAAAAGCTCCTCACCCCGCAAGCCTCTACCCATTACAGCGCGGTGAACATCCATGAAGTATTGGAGCGGGTGCGCAGTGTGGTGTTGGCGGAAATTCCTGATACATTGAACATCGAACGGGATTACGACACCAGCTTGCCAATGTTGGTGGGTGACCAAGCGCAACTGATACAAGTGATGCTCAATATCGTACGTAATGCTGCACAAGCCATGCAAGGCAAGGGAAAAATTGTATTGCGCACCCGCATTGCCCGTCAGATTACCTTGATGAAACGCCGTCATCGACTCGCGCTGGTGGTGCAGATTATTGATAATGGGCCTGGGATCTTGCCTGAATTGCGCGACAAAATTTTCTACCCGCTGGTGTCAGGACGCGCCGATGGACATGGCTTAGGACTCACCCTCGCGCAAGATTTTGTGAGCCAACACCAAGGCGCAATTGAATTTGAAAGCGAAGCAGGACGCACCTGCTTCTCCGTTTACCTACCTTTACCTTGAGAGACTGAGAAAGGCGGAAGGAGAAGGGGATTGTTGAGAAGGGAGAAGAGAGAAGGGTAAAACCCCGTGTCCCTTCCACCGTCCCATCTTTCTTCCCTCTTTCCCCTTCCCTGAATAGAAATGACTAAACCCGTCTGGATTATTGATGATGACCGCTCAATTCGTTGGGTACTCGAAAAGTCGCTACTGCGTGAAGGGATAGACTTTAAAAGTTTTGCCAGCGCGGATGAGGCATTGCGTGGACTCAATGAAGAAACACCCCAAGTCGTGGTGAGTGACATACGGATGCCTGGCATGTCTGGATTGGATTTTTTACAGGTCTTACATCAACGCTACCCGCAGATTCCCGTCATCATTATGACCGCCTACTCCGACTTAGAAAGTGCTGTAACAGCATTTCAAGGGGGGGCGTTCGAGTATTTGCCCAAACCGTTTGACATCAATCAAGCGGTCGCGTTGATTCGTCGCGCGCTGGAGCAAAGCCGCCGCAAAGCCGAAGAAGTTGAAGCGGTCACCGTGGTCGCCGACATTCTGGGGCAAGCCCCTGCCATGCAGGAAGTGTTTCGCGCCATCGGACGACTGTCTCAATCTCATGCTACGGTATTGATTAACGGAGAATCGGGATCAGGCAAGGAATTGGTTGCACGCGCCCTGCACCGTCATAGTCCACGGGCAGCACAACCCTTTATCGCCATCAACACGGCCGCCATTCCCAAAGATTTACTGGAATCAGAATTGTTCGGACACGAACGCGGTGCGTTTACAGGTGCGGCGGCGATGCGGCGAGGACGTTTTGAACAAGCGGAAGGGGGTACGCTGTTCCTCGATGAGATCGGCGATATGCCTGCGGATTTGCAAACCTGCTTACTGCGCGTGCTGTCTGATGGGCATTATTACCGCGTGGGCGGGCATCAACCCATCAAAGCCAATGTGCGCATCATCACGGCAACCCACCAAAATTTGGATGAGCGCGTCAAACAAGGCTTGTTCCGTGAAGACTTATTTCATCGCCTCAATGTGATTCGCCTGCGTTTACCGCCACTGCGCGAACGACGCGAAGATATTCCATTGCTTGCCAAATACTTTCTGCAAAAAAGTGCACGCGAATTGGCGGTTGAGCCGAAACAATTTAGCGAAGCGACACTGCGTTATCTGAGTGCTCAGGATTTCCCAGGCAACGTGCGCCAACTGGAAAACTTATGCCACTGGCTGACGGTAATGACCCCATCCCAAGTGGTCGAAATTGCGGACTTACCTAACGAGTGGCGTGGATCAGTGACTGAAACTGCGTCCCTCGCCAGTGGCGGTGGAGACTGGTGCAGCGCATTGGCTGAAACTGCCGTGCAAGCGTTGCAACGGGGCGATGAGCGCATTATGGACACGTTGACGCAACAGTTTGAACGCACCTTAATTTTGCAAGCCCTGCAACACACCCATGGTCGCCGCATCGAAGCCGCTATTTTGTTAGGGATAGGGCGCAATACCCTGACGCGCAAAATTCAAGAGCTGGGACTAGAACCCGATGGCGATACCCCGTCGTAATCGCGTCCAGACCTCTGCGCTAAGAGTTATTTACCGAGGCATAATTCCAATTCTATTTAGAAATAGAATTTATTATCCAATTCCATCCTGCAATGCTGCGCATACGTTCAGGACTTAATTCAAAGCTTTTCAGCGCAGCTTCAAGATGTGTTTCAAGCGCCTCCATGC
>JAQTYN010000065.1 GCA_028688275.1 Gallionella sp.
CTGCGCTTGACGCAACTGCTCAATTGTCTGGGCTGAGGCTATGGCCTCGCGGGCACGAATTAATATCTCATTATTTCCACTAGCGGGTCGTGACATATCTTTCTCCATCGTCGGGGTAATGGAGTGACATTATTGCATTAATGAATTGGAAATGGAATAATTTCACGATAAATCTCCCGTGTGATGTCATTGCTGACGTAAAAGCAGTATTTATGCAACCCTGCGTAAATGAACATAAACGAATTGCTGGATTGCACCTGAGGGGGTGCGGTGTTCCTCGGTGTAGCTATCGACCAACTCAAATGACTCCCCCAGCTCGGCGTGCAATTCCTCAGCACGATAGCGTCGTATCGGCAGCCCGCTGCATTGGGTTGGGCCATTTTCCGCAAAGGTCGCAATAATGACTTGTCCGTTCGACTGAAGGGCGTTTAACAACCGCTTGCGATAGGCTGCGCGATCCGCTTCATCCACCAAAAAATGAAACACCGCTCTATCATGCCAAACCGCATAACGCTGCGCAGGCAACGCCACTTGAGTAATGTCGGCTTCCAGCCATTGCACCGTGGCCGCTTGTTCGCCCAAGCGCGCACGCGAGGCTGCCAATGCCGCACCAGATAAATCCAACACGGACACATTCGCAAAACCGTTTGCCAGCAAGCCATCCACCAAAGTCGATGCGCCACCGCCCACGTCTATAACGGGATCCGTAGGTGCGGCACCCGTGGCTTGTATCAGCTTTAACGACGTCGCGGCTTGCGGTTGAAACCAGCTGACGGCATCCGTGGCTTTGGTTGCATATACGGTTTCCCAGTGCTGTTTAGCTTGATGTTTTTCTGACATATTTCCTCCCATTATTAGGCTTAGTTCTGCCACCACGTTTTAATCGCCAACCACAATTTAACGCGCGGGGTCAGCGAAATGCGTTCTTTCAAAACGTGACAACCACTGGCGAGCAATTCGTTGAGCGTGGTGCGATAGATGGCGGACATAATCAGTCCTGTGCGCTGCGCTTTGCGATCCACGGCGGGCAATTGACTGAGTGCTTGGTCGTAATAGCGTTGCGCACGTTCGATTTGAAAAGCCATCAGTGCTTTGAAATTTTCAGACTCGCGACACGCTAGAATATCCGCCGCTGGGACATTGAATTGAGCCAATTCGTCCATCGGCAAATAAATGCGATTACGGCGGGCATCTTCACCCACGTCGCGGATGATGTTGGTGAGCTGAAACGCGATGCCCAAATCGTGGGCATACTTCAAGGTTTGGCGGTCTTGGTAGCCAAAAATCTCTACGGATAACAGCCCCACTACCGACGCGACGCGATAGCAATACAGCTGCAAAGCTTTGAAATCGGCATAGCGCGGCTGGTCTAAATCCATTGCCATGCCGTCGATAATTTCCAAAAAGTGTTCCTGCGGCAGGTTGAATTGTTGCACGATGGGCACCAGTGCTTGCGCGACGGGATGCTGCGGTTGACCTGTATAAATCGCCGCCACCTGTTCGCGCCACCAATTGAGCGTGGTGCGAGCCACATTTTCATCTGTGCATTCATCCACCACATCATCCACCTCGCGGCAAAACGCATACAACGCGGTCATGGCACGGCGTTTGTCGGCGGGTAAAAAGAAAAAGCTGTAATAAAAACTTGAACCACTGGCAGCGGTTTTTTCTTGGCAATATTGTTCTGGGGTCATGGGTACAAATGAAAATTAAAAATTGCGTAGATCGGGTTTCAATCCACCATGGCTTAAGACAAAAGTCATTCTAAGCCATGGTCTTTACTCCCCTCTCCCACGGGTGGGAGAGGGGGTGGGGGAGAGGGAAAATTCATGAGCCAATCAATCACCTCTCCCTAGCCCTCTCCCGCAAGCGGGCGAGGGGAGCTGTTAATAGAATTACATTGGCGCAGATTTTGCCAACATAATCAGCCAATCAAATGGACGCAATACAGGACGATGTCGATACACATCAAATTGGGCGGCTTCGATTTTATCCAAAATCCGCAGCCCGCCCGCGATAATCATGCGCATTTCCAAGCCGATGCGCCCCGTTAAAATCGTGCCTAAGGGCTTGCCGTACAGCATCATTTCTCGCGCGCGTTGGACTTCAAACGCCATCAATTGTCGCCAATTATCATTGCAAATTTGTTGGGGGATTTGCGATTCTGGCACACCAAAACGTGCCATATCATCCAGCGGAATGTAAATCCGCGCAATCACATCATCCTTCGCCACATCCTGCCAAAAGTTAATCAGTTGCAAACTAGTGCAAATCGCATCGGAATAAGCAATGTTCACGGGCGTGGCTTCGCCATACAAATGCAGCAACAAATTCCCCACAGGATTGGCGGAACGGCGGCAATATTCCTTAAGCTCCGCAAAATCCGCATAACGCTTTTGCACCACATCCTGCGAAAATGCATCCAGCAAATCGTAAAACGGCTGCATCGGCAAGTTGTACTGACGAATTTCTGGGACGAGATTTTGAAATAACGGCGTAAGCGGCGTTTCATGCGCTTCGATGCGCGCTAATTCCACCCGATACGCATCCAGTCCCGCCAAACGCGCTTCATTGCTCGCATCGCCCTCATCCGCAATATCATCCGCCCCGCGCGCAAAATGATAAATCGCCGACACTGGACGGCGCAGGTGTTTCGGCATCAAAACAGATGCCACAGGGAAATTTTCGTAGTGGTTGACGGACATGGTTAGGTACAGGTGGTTTGCCATACATCGTAACGCATGGCGGGCATTTTTAATTCAATAAATCATTACGATGCAGCATAAACACGAATTGATCGCCTGCGCTGACGTCTAGCCAAGTAAAGGGAAGATTTGGGTAGGCAGCTTCTAGGGCTTCGCGGTTGTGACCGATTTCGACGATGAGGATGCCATTTTCGGTGAGATGGTGTGCCGCATTTGCCAAGATGACACGTGTGGCATCCAGTCCATCGTCACCACTCCCCAGAGAGAGTTCGGGTTCGTGCAGATATTCGGGTGGCAGCGCAGCGACGGAGGGCGCATCGACATAAGGCGGGTTGCTGATAATCAAATCATATTGTTTGCAATTGAGCTTGAAGCGATTATAGGTATCACGACATTCTAGCTCGGTGAATAAGTCAGACTTAATCAGACTTAAGCGGTCACCCAGATCGTAGTCCGTCACATTCCGTTCGGCGACGGCGAGCGCGTCGGGGGATATATCCACCGCATCAACTTTGGCATAAGGGAAAGCGTTGGCGGCGAGGATGGCGAGACAACCACTGCCCGTGCACAAATCCAGTACGCGAGTAATCCCGTCAGGATCGGCAATCCATGGGCTAAGCTGTTCGCGCAGCAATTCAGCGATAAACGAGCGCGGCACAATGACGCGTTCATCCACGTAGAAACTGAAGTCCCCTAAGAACGCCTCGTGCGTCAAATAGGCGGCGGGAATACGTTGATCCACGCGGCGTTGTAGCACGGCTAACAGCTCGCTGCATTCAATTGGGGTGAGCTGCGCATCGAGGAACGGCGCGAGCTGATCCAGCGGCAGGTGCAGCGTGTGCAAAATCAAATACGCGGCTTCGTCGTAGGCTTCGCTGCTGCCATGTCCGAAAAACAACTTGGCGTGATTAAAACGACTGACGGCAAAACGCAACCAGTCGCGCACGGTGTGGAGATGTTGGGGAGCTTCGGAGAAATAGGTCATGGTAGTAGAGGGTAAATTCACGAACAGGGTAAGGGCAGACCTACGTGTCTGCCTTTGGGCGCACACGCAGGTGCGCCCCTACAATTAGGGGTTGACCAACAATTTCACCAGCGTGCGTTCAAAGGTTTGTTTCAGCGGTTCGATATCCACCACGGCGACGCATTCGTTGAGTTTATGAATCGTGGCGTTTAAGGGTCCAAATTCAATCACTTGTCCACAAATATCGGCAATAAAACGCCCATCCGACGTGCCTCCACTGGTGGAAAGTTCGGGGGTGATGCCGTAGCTTTCTTCAATCGCCGCGCTAATCGCTGCCACCAAATTGCCTTTCGGTGTGATGTAAGGCTTGCCCGACAATTCCCACGCCAAGTCGTATTCCAAACCGTGTTTGTCCAAAATTGCATGGACTTGGTCTTTCAAATCCTGCTCGGTACGTGCCGTAGAAAAACGGAAGTTGAACCAAATTTCCACCGTGCCAGGGACGACATTGGTAGCACCCGTGCCGCCGTTGATGTTGGAAACTTGCCACGAAGTCGGTGGAAAGTATTCGTTGCCCGCATCCCAGACCGTGGCTGCCAGTTCGGCAATGGCGGGAGAAACAAGGTGAATCGGGTTTTTCACTAGGTGCGGATAGGCGATATGTCCTTGAATCCCTTTGACAATCAGCGTGCCAGACAACGAACCGCGACGACCATTTTTAATCATGTCGCCGACTTTTTGGTTAGAAGTCGGTTCGCCGACGATGCAATAATCCAGCAACTCACCCCGCGCTTGCAGGGCTTCGACCACGCGCACCGTGCCATCCACCGCCACGCCTTCTTCGTCGGAAGTAATCAGCAGCGCAATTGAACCTTGGTGATCGGGATGCGCGGCAATAAAACTTTCAATCGCGGTGATAAACGCCGCCAGCGAGGTTTTCATATCCGCCGCGCCGCGCCCGTACAACATCCCGTCGCGAATGGTCGGCTCAAACGGCGGGCTAAACCACGAAGCCACGGGGCCGCTGGGTACGACATCGGTATGCCCCGCGAACACCACCACGGGACGCGCGGTGCCACGCCGCGCCCAGAAATTATCCACATTGCCGAAGCGCATTCGCTCAATCACAAAGCCAAGCTTTTCCAAACGGGCGATCAGCAGCTCTTGGCAACCCGCATCATCGGGAGTCAAAGAACGGCGGGCGATTAAATCTTGGGCGAGTTGTAGTGTGTCGGACATGGTTGTTAAGTTGTCGTTAGTTAGTAGTCGTTAGTCGTTGGTCGGTAGGTATTAGTCGTGTAACTATCTAGCTGAATTGATTGATGTGAGTAGTTTTCCAAACTATCAACTAGCGACTAGCAACTAACGACTAGCCACAAGAAACTTCTCTTCATCAAACCCCACGCATAACACCTTGCCGTCTTGTTCCAGAATTGGACGTTTCATGACGCTAGTTTTGGCTAACATCAGTGTCAAAGCTGAGGCATCATCACACACGGTGGCTTTTTCAGCCTCGGACAAACCGCGCCACGTCAGTCCTTTGCGGTTAATCAAGGTTTCCCAGCCGCATTGAGCCAACCAATTTTGCGCAATCTCAGCAGTTAGCCCTTGTTTTTTAAAGTCGTGAAATGTCACGTCGATTTGATGCGCCAATAACCAATCGCGGGATTTTTTAACCGTGTTGCAATTGGGAATACCATAAAGTGTGCGCATTAGCCCATATCCAGCTTAATGTTATCTAAATCCGAATCAGGGCGTTTGGGCACCGCCTGTGGGTGAGCAGGATCAAATGCCGTCACTTTAAGCGTTTTGGTGCGTTCCGAAAAATCAATCAGATTGGATAGATTATTTGCCGAATCCGCATTACGCATGGCTTCATCGCGCGAAATGCGTTTGGATTTAAACATCTTGTACAAAGCCTGTTCAAAGGTTTGTGAACCCGCCGCGACGCTACTGTCAATCGCATCGCGTATCTTGTCGATGTTATCATTTTTAATCAAATCAGCAATCAGCGACGTATTCAGCAACACTTCAACCGCTGGAATCTGCTTACCATCGACACCGCGCACCAGACGCTGCGAAATGACCGCACGTAAACACATCGACAAATCAGATAACACACTTTGACGCGCATCATAAGGGAAAAAATTCACGATACGATTTAGCGCGTGATAACTGTTATTGGCGTGCAAGGTGGTCAAACAAAGATGCCCTGTTTGCGCAAAAATTAACGCATGCTTCAGGGTGTCACGGTCTCTCACCTCGCCGATCATCAGCACATCGGGAGCTTCACGCATCGCACTGGACAACGCACTTTCATAATTCAAGGTATCCGTGCCGATTTCACGCTGATTGATAATCGATTTACCGTGCTTGAAAATATATTCAACAGGATCTTCAATTGTGAGAATGTGACCACTTTTGGTGGCATTGCGATGCTCTATCATAGAAGCAAGGGTGGTGGACTTACCCGAACCTGTTGCGCCGACCACCAAGATCAATCCGCGCTTTTCCATGATGAGTTCTTTAAGCACGCTGGGTAAATTCAGCGATTCCACTTTTTCAATCGCACTTCTCACATGACGTATCACCATCGCAATATCTCCGCGCTGACGGAAAATATTCACGCGAAAATTACCGCCAGTCTCCGCACGAAAAGAAAAATTCATTTCCATGCGCGCTTCAAATTCTGAAATCCGCTTCGGACTCATCATCTCGTAAGCGATGCTTTTGATAATCTCCGCATCCAGCAGCTGGGCGTTAATCGGCATAGCAATGCCATCAATTTTGATATTGACTGGCGCACCAACCGAAAAAAACAAATCCGACGCACTTTTATCGGCGGCTAGCTGCAACAACGGTGTGATAATCATGGTATCTCCTTGCTAGTCGTTAGCTACTAGCTTCTTGTTGGAACTTGGTGGTTTGGGTCACATCAACTAATAACTAGCGACTATCAACTAAAACATTAAATCCCGCGCAACAATTCGTTGATACCCACCTTCGATAAGGTTTTAGCATCGACTTTTTTCACAATCACTGCGCAATACAAGCTGTAACTGCCATCCTTGGAAGGCAAACTGCCACTCACGACCACAGAACCTGCGGGTACTCGACCGTACATAATCTCGCCTGTTTCGCGATCATAAATTTTGGTGCTTTGTCCAATGAAAACCCCCATGGAAATCACGACGTTGTCTTCCAAAATCACACCTTCAACGATTTCGGAACGTGCGCCGACGAAGCAATTGTCGCCGATGATAGTAGGGTTAGCTTGCACAGGTTCCAACACCCCGCCTATGCCCACGCCGCCGCTCAAATGCACATTCTTACCAATTTGCGCACAAGAACCCACCGTTGCCCAAGTGTCAACCATCGTGCCTTCATCGACATACGCGCCGATGTTAACGTAAGAAGGCATCAGTACCACGTTTTTAGCGATATACGCGCCTTTACGCGCTGCGGCAGGGGGAACCACACGGAAACCACCTTCACGGAAATCACGGCTGTTGTAGTCGGCAAATTTTGAAGGTACTTTGTCGTAGTAGTTGGTAAAACCGCCTTTGATAAAGGCATTGTCTTGTAAACGGAATGACAGCAACACGGCTTTTTTCAACCATTGATGCGTCACCCAATCCCCGTCAATTTTTTCTGCCACACGCAATTTACCCTGATCGAGCTGGGTAATGACATTGTCCACCGCCTCTTTCAGTTGCGCATCCGCATTGCGTGGGTTAATGTCCGCACGACGTTCAAAAGCTTGCTCGATAATTTGCTTCAATTGTTCCATGATGGATTCCTAAGATAAGTGGGATCGTGACAGTACAACACGACGAGATAACATTGGGCGGCGATATTACCGATAAACGCGGGCGACGGCAAACGGGAGATGAGTTTTCACCCTCAATCAGTTCGCCTTGGACAAGTGATAAAGCTGCCCAAATACATAATGATCACCCGTTTACCTCATTAACTTTACTTACCGATATACACCATTCAAGACGAGTTAATTTTACAGAACAAATTATGACTACACACTTTGACTTAGATTTTGCTTTGATTGAACACCTCAATCTGGACGCAGAATCAGCACGGATAGACCAAGCGGCGTTGCAGCAAGCGATTACGGCACAGGGGGAAGACTGGGCGGCGTTGTTCACCTCACGTTGTCCACATATTTTCTCGCCCTCCCCTGTTTTTATCAGTACCGCACAATTGCAACAAATGCGTGACATCATCGCGGCAATTGAGCGCGTGGTGAATCCCGAATCAACAACAGGCGCAAAAGGGGTGTTTTTTGGCTATGACTTTCATTTGAACGGAAGTGGCGCACATTTGATTGAGGTGAATACCAATGCGGGCGGGGCCTTTTTAAACGCGCTGTTATTGGATAGTCAACGCGAGGGGGATATGCCAGGGGAAGTGGTCGCGCAGGCGGATTTAACAAATACTTTTTTGGCGATGTTTCAGGCTGAATGGGCATTGGCACGTGGCGGACTACCTTTGCGCTGCGTGGCGATTGTCGATGAACAGCCTGAGCAACAGTTTTTGTACCCTGAATTTTTATTAGCGCAGGCGATGTTTGAGCGGGCGGGTATCACGGCGCATATCGTGGATCCTTCTGATTTACAGGCGCATGACGATGGGTTGTATGTGGCGGATCAAAAAATCGACTTGGTGTATAACCGTATGACAGATTTTACGCTAACCCACTCCCCTGCCCTGTTGCGCGCACATCAAACTGGACAAGTGGTATTAACGCCCCATCCCGACACTTACGCCCGTTATGCGGATAAACGCCTATTGGCAGAATTTTCCCAGCCTGATTTATTAGTAGGTGTGAATCCAGCCGATGTCGCCACGTTGCAAGCGGGTGTTCCACCTACGTTCCTAGTCAGTCCAGATTTAGAACAGACGTTGTGGGAACAACGCAAAAATTTATTTTTTAAACCCAACAGCGGCTATGGCAGCAAAGGGGCGTATCGCGGGGACAAGCTAACCAAGCGGGTTTTTGCGGAAATTTTACAGAGTGATTATGTCGCGCAACAACTGGCTCCCCCTGCCGAACGGGCATTGACGTTGCATGATGGCACGACGGTATCACTAAAATTTGATGTGCGTTGTTATGTGTATGACGGACAAATTCAGTTGATTGCAGCCCGTTTGTATCAAGGCCAAACCACGAATTTTCGCACTCAAGGCGGCGGATTTGCCGTGGTACGTTTGTTGGCAGATTAACGTCCGAATTCGGAAAAGTGCCCTATTGCGTTATACTTAGAGCTCTGTTGCACAGCAATTTTGATTTTGATTATTAACTGAGTGAATTTATTATGGAAAAAAGCACAGCTTACGTCTTGCAAGTCCGCCCCAAAATACCTGCCAGATTGGCACGTTTGGAAGAGTTAGCAAACAATCTTTGGTATAGCTGGGATCGTCCCACGCGCGCATTGTTTGCACGTTTACACCCTGGACTATGGCGTGTTACAGGACAAAATCCTAAAGCATTTCTAAAACGTATTGATGAACAACGTTTGCTTGAAGCAGCAGAAGATCGCGTGTTCATTGGTAACTTAAACCGCGTTCTGGCGGCTTACGACACCTATCACGAACAACGTCAACCTGTTCAAGGTTCAAACATGCTGCGCAAAGACGACTTGGTTGCGTACTTTTGTGCAGAATTCGGTTTTCATGAAAGCTTCCCAATTTACTCTGGTGGCTTAGGTATTTTGGCAGGGGATCACTGCAAAGCTGCGAGTGATTTGTGTCTACCTTTCATTGGTGTGGGTCTGCTCTATCGCCAAGGTTATTTCCATCAAACCATTGATGGTGAAGGCAATCAAATTGCCACCAACACCGATTCCAACTTTGCAGATTTGCCCATTACCCCCGCCAAAAATGCAGCGGGTGAAGAGGTTTACACTTGGGTAGATTTACCAGGTCGCAGAGTGGATATCAAAGTTTGGCAAGCTCAAATCGGTCATATCACCCTGTATCTGATGGATACCCATCTGGAAAGCAACAACCCGCATGATCGCGACATTACCCACCGTTTATATGGCGGTGACAAAGTCATGCGTATTGAACAAGAAATCGTGCTGGGTGTGGGCGGCGTGCGAGCCCTGCAAGCATTGGGGCTGAAACCGACTGTTTGGCATATCAACGAAGGCCACGCGGCTTTCTTGGTACTAGAACGTATTCGTGAAAAAATGCTTTCAGACAATCTGGATTTTGCATCAGCCATTGAATGTGTGGCGGCCAATACTATTTTCACGACCCATACACCTGTTCCCGCAGGTCATGATCACTTTAGCGAAGGGATGATGCAAGAGTATTTCTCTCATTACTACCCTGACCTCAAGTTAGATCGTGAAGGTTTCCTAAGCTTGGGACGTACCCCGACCAGTCCAGATTTCAATATGACTGCATTGGCGATTCGCGGCACGCGCTTCAATAATGGTGTGTCACGTATTCACGGTGATGTTTCTGCCGATATTTGCGGCGATATGTGGCCAGCGATTGAACATGCTGAAAACCCCATGACTTACATTACCAACGGTGTACATGCCCCGACTTTCTTGGCAACTGAATGGATCGAAGTATTGGATCGTCATTTAGGTTCAGAATGGAGTGCCCGTTTGAATGACGTGGAATTCTGGTCTGGTGTGGATAACATTCCCGATCATTTATTCTGGAGTGTCCGTCAATCTTTAAAATCTAAGATGTTGAATCTGGTTCGTGAGCGTATTACGGCGCAGCATTTCCGTAACCACGGCTCTGAGGCACATTTGGATCGTCTGTTGAAATATGCGAACCCAGAAAATCCTAACGTATTGACTGTGGGCTTTGCGCGTCGTTTCGCGACTTACAAACGTGCCACGATGCTGTTTGGAGATTTGGATTGGTTACGTGAAATTTTGCACAATCCAGAACGTCCTGTAGTCTTTATTTTTGCTGGGAAAGCACACCCAGCAGATATTCCAGGGCAAGACTTGATTCGCCATATTACGCAAATTTCTAAAATGCCTGAATTTGAAGGCAAGATTTTGCT
Source organism: Gallionella sp. (assembly GCA_028688275.1). GTDB lineage: Bacteria > Pseudomonadota > Gammaproteobacteria > Burkholderiales > Gallionellaceae > Gallionella. The sequence continues at coordinate 10,718 of JAQTYN010000065.1, forward strand.
GGTTGAAGGGTATGACCTCGCATTGGCGCGTAAACTCGTGTCAGGCGTGGACGTTTGGCTAAATAACCCATTGTACCCATTAGAAGCCAGCGGCACATCGGGTATGAAGGCGGGCTTAAATGGCGCAATCAACTTGTCCGTGCTGGATGGTTGGTGGGGTGAAAGCTACGATGGTAAGAATGGTTGGGCAATCAAACCGGTATCCGAAAATCTCAGCGATGAAGTGCGTACTCGCGAAGAAACTCGCACTTTGTTTGAACTGTTGCAAGATCAAGTGGTGCCACTCTATTACAACCATAATAAAGTTGGTTTATCGCCTGATTGGGTCAAGATGGCAAAACGCTCTATGGCAACCATCATGCCTCGCTTCAACTCCAAACGCATGGTGGCTGAATATCTGGCGAAGTGCTACTTGCCTGCCAGCCAACAATATCGCTTGTACAAACAAAATCACTACGAAAACTCGCTTGCGATTGCAAACTGGAAAGCACGTGTTCGCGATGCGTGGTCAGGTGTGACGTTGCGTCGTTTAGATAATCCATTGTCTCAAATTAACTATGGCGATAGCGTCCGTTTGGAAATGGCCATTAAGCTGAATGGGTTGGGTGCGGAAGATGTCGCGGTTGAAATTTTAATGGGTCTTTCTAGCAAACGTGACAAGCTGCAAAGTTCTGTGCGTTATGCATTTGAAAACACTGGAAAAATAACCGAATCTGGTGAGCAAATTTTTGCAGTTCAAATCCAACCTGAGAAGTGTGGCAAGTTGGAATACCGCATACGTGCTTATCCGTACAACGACATGCTCACACATCCATTGGAAATGGGCATGATGCGTTGGTTGTAAGCTAACAAACCCTCCCCTCCTCATTCCAAGTTTCCCCGCTCCCCCTAGGTAGTGGGCTGAAGGTGAAGGAGGTGAGGGCGTAGCTGCGAATTGATTCGCATTTATTCACCCTCGTGCGAGTGAATTCGCACCTACGAAAGACGTCTAAATGATTAAAGTTCTATTTGCAACTTCAGAAGTTGCCCCCCTAATTAAAACAGGTGGTCTGGCAGATGTCAGTGGCGCATTACCAGCAGCATTACGTGCTATCGGTGTGGATGTGCGAGTACTCATCCCTGGCTACCCTCAAGTCTGGGCGCAAGTGGGGGCGGTTCAATCCATTGCGGAGTTCACGCATCTCGCTGGCTTTCCTGCATCAAGATTGTTTTTGGGTACCTTACCGAACAATGACGTGCCCTTGTTGATTCTTGATTGCCCCGTATTATTCCAACGCGATGGCGGACCTTACCAAAATCCCACGGGCAGCGACTGGGACGACAATCCACTGCGTTTCGGCTTGCTGTCCAAAGTGGCCGCGCTGCTCGGCAGTGACAATTCTCCGCTCACATGGATACCTGATGTGGTGCATTGCAATGATTGGCAAACAGGCCTAGTACCAGCCTACTTGCACTTTGACCCAGCAGCACGTGCTCGCAGTGTGATGACCGTACACAACCTTGCCTTTCAAGGCAATTTTGCCCCCCCGACCTTATCCACATTAGGCTTACCCGCTCAAAGCTTTGGGGTCAATGGCGCAGAATTCTATGGTCACTTCTCCTTCTTAAAAGCGGGATTATTTTTCGCAGACCAATTGACCACGGTCAGCCCCACTTACGCACAAGAGATACAACAAGCCGCACTGGGTTTTGGGATGCAAGGGCTGTTGCACACACGCGCTGCGGATTTTACGGGGATTTTAAACGGCATAGACATGGAAGAATGGAATCCTGCAACAGATCACCATCTGCCTGCGCACTACAAAATGGGCAAAATGACTGGTAAAAAGGTCAACAAAATGGCTTTGCAAACTCAGCTGGGATTGACCGTCGATGAAACAATTCCCTTGCTCGGCGTCGTCAGCCGTCTAACCCACCAAAAAGGTTTAGACTTATTATTGGAAATCGCCCCTAGACTCACTGAACTCTCGGCTCAACTGGTGATATTAGGTAGCGGTGATGTGGCCATGCAACAAAGCGCACGTGATTTAGCGGCACAATATCCCGACAAAATCGCGGTTAAGATCGGTTTTAGCGAAGCCTTATCTCATCAAATTGAAGCAGGTGCAGACCTGTTTATCATGCCGTCGCGCTTTGAACCCTGTGGCTTAAATCAATTCTATAGCCAACGCTATGGCACCCCCCCTGTGGTACATGCAACGGGCGGGCTGGCCGACTCTGTCGTGGATTGCACGACAGAATCCTTAAAGGATGGCACGGCAAGCGGTTTTGTCTTCAGCGGGATGACCGCCGAAAATCTCTATCAAACCATCGCTCGTGCCATCAGTGTCTACCAAGATAGTCGCAAATGGCAAACTCTACGCAAACACTGTATGAGCAAAGACTTCCGCTGGGAAACCAGCGCGGAAGCCTATCGCCAAGTGTACTTAAAGGCACTAGAAAATCCACCATCACATGAATGACATCGGTGAACATACTGTTTTGCAGGTCAAGCCCTACCAACATATCCTTCAGCAATTCATTGGTCGTGGTAGTCATGACTTTTCTGTTTGGCCTACACGGGTTGTTGCAAATACAACTGCTCCACCTTCGCCCTCGCCCACGGCGTTCTGCGCAAAAATTTCAAACTGGATTTCACACTGGGATCATGGGTAAAACAACGTATCGGCACAGCCTCGCCCATCGCCTCCCAACCCATGGTTGAGGACAAATGCGTGACAATCGCTTCAAGGGTGATGCCGTCTAACGTGCGGCGGGCGGGGCGGGGTAAGGTTTCCATATTCGTATTTTACAGGGGGAACGCGGCGTGAACGATTACAATGCGGGACTTATTTTTCTGATTGCCCGCCATGACCGAAGCCATCCGACTCGCCAAACGCCTGATTGAAATCGTCCACTGCTCCCGTCGCGAAGCCGAACTGTATATCGCAGGTGGCTGGGTCATGGTCGATGGACACGTGGTAGAAGAACCGCAATTTATGGTGTCAGATCAATCTGTCACCCTCCATCCCGATGCCAATCTCACGCCCATTGCCCCCATCACGTTGATTTACCACCAGCCATCCACTGCTGACAGCCCTGTGATTTCTGCCGAGACACGCTGGGAAGAAGACGCTTCTGGCATCCACGCACTCAAACAACATTTATTTAAACTCACGCCCTGCACCCCACTAGAGCGTCATGCCAGCGGACTATTGGTATTCACACAAGATTATCGCGTATCGCGCAAATTGGCGGATGATGCTGACACATTGGAACAAGAATACATCGTCGAAGTGGCAGGCGAATTGATCCCAGATGGACTCAAATTACTCAATCACGGGTTGAAATTCAACGGCAAACCCCTATCCCCCGCCAAAGTCAGTTGGCAAAACGAAACCCGCTTACGCTTCGCCCTCAAAGGTGTGATCGCAGGACAAATTGCCGTCGCGTGTGAAAAAGTCGGGCTACAAGTGAAATCCATCAAACGCCTCCGCATCGGACGTGTCGGGCTGTCTAAGTTACCCGTGGGACAATGGCGGTATTTGCGGGAAGATGAGCGGTTTTAAGTAGATTGATGGGAGCGGGCGACCAGACTCGAACTGGCACAGCGGGATGGTGTCCCTTCAGACTCTGAAGGTCTGCGTGCTACCATTACACTACGCCCGCGCAACGGTCGGCATTGTATCTTGTCCCACTCAAAAAACCCTATTGAAAAACCCGCATGAACACCAACCGCCTACGTTACCTGCCGCAATGGATAGATGTTCTCGCCACGCACGTCGCGGCATGGTCGTCCACCCGCCCGCTCAAAGCACGTCATACCGACACCTTGCCGCCGCCGTTGTTATTGCTGGCACTACGCGGAGAAGGACGGTTGCGTATCCGCTTTATTGACTGGGCAGAAACCACGCCGCTGGCAAACAATCCCAGCCAAATGCTTGCCCTGTGGTCTAGTCTGTGGGACGACGGCATTGAGCTGCTCCATTTATGCGAACGCATCGGTTTAGCGCGTATGGCAAGCCAACAAATGACCATTCCCGTGCCAGATTGGTCTGTGCAGCGTAGCCTATACGCCGCGTTTATCGACGCATTGGCACAAGAAGGGCGCGACGACTTATTGCAACTTGCCACGGATAATCTGTTCGCGCTGGCGTTAGCGCGCCAATTCCCCGCGCACAGCCCCGTCACCGAGCGCATTACCCTCGCCACTTTGCAACAACGGGCGCACACGCACATCCAAAAAGCACTGGTACAACCCGTCAAACTACGCGAACACTTCACCACCGACGAACACACCGCCCACTTTACCCTGCGCGTCGCCGTCAACAAAGGCGGCTGGCAAGACCTGTTGGATTGCCACGGCACACGATTAAAACCGCTCAAACGTTTTGCCTACCAAGCTGTACAGGAAATGGATGCAGCAAGCTTGCGAGAAAAACTACTGCATTCCGCCCGTCATACCGACGAAGGTCGGTATCCAGATGATTAAATTGACCTCGCGTAGCGAGACAACAACGATTTTGTCCGCTGCGCGGGCTGGTTGTTTGGCTGGATTCCGACCTGCGTCGGAATGACGGCGTTTCTGATATGCGCAAACGCGCTAGACCCTAAAACCCCTTTGGCATATTCCCTCCCCCTAGCAGGCATAGGTATCTACACAAGTCTATGAAGTAATGGCAGGATAGGCGATGACTTTAAAAAACACAATCAGGGCTAGACCCACGCTTGGTCAAACGTTATCACCAATTGGTA
>JAQTYN010000008.1 GCA_028688275.1 Gallionella sp.
GGCTGGTTTGCAATGAAAATATGTTATAAAAACAAGAAGCCGAAAATGAAAATAACGATCTGGTTTGAAAAAAATCCACCCAACGCTGAAACAGGTCTTCAGAATCGGGTTTTTCTACAGCGTCGTTGATGGAACTTACTACTGGGTGCGTACTGAAAAAAAACCAGATGGCAGCATTACTAGAATTGAGCTATCACAGCCAACAGCAGAATATGAAGTTCTTACTGGTGGTGGTTATGCCGAATATAGAGGTTTAAAACTTGATGAAAATTACAACCCAGAAACACTCACAGAGAAATCTCGTTGGGTGATCCGTAACCGAATCACTGGAGAAGTGCTGGCCGAATGGTTGTTTTTTAATGCCATAGCTGGCTGGCTTGATAACGTTCTGGTTTATCGCTGGTTCGGAACAGGAGGAGGGGCATCAAGTTGCACTCATAATTCTGATTTTTCCAGCTGGCCCAAAAAAATTCTGCTGCCGAAGCATTCCACAAACTGACTATTGAGGAGAAGACATCATGAACATTCTGGAAACTTACTACACTTACGCAAAGTTGTCACAGGCTGCTTATATTGATTTGAGTAGCGTCGCCGACCCATTGAGCAGTGCCGAAATTGTTAAAGCTGCATATTCAAAAGAGCAACAACGCGTACCAGAATTTCTGGCAAAAAACATCTTCGGTGTTGGCGATAACACCAACCCCAACGACACTTGGACCATGCTCTCTCCCTACTACAAAACGGGTAGTTGGCTGGGTTCCAGCACGGGTCACAGTGACCCGACCAGCGGTTTTGCGGGGATGCTTTTGTCCAATCCTGTTTATGGAAAAGTATTGTCAATTGCGGGAACTGAGCCGACCAATGGCGCATCATAACTCGGTAGGGTGCAATCGTTATTGCACCGTATGTAAATGTGATACCCGTACTACGTTCCAAATTTGGTAGAACAAACCCAACCATGGCACAAAAACTCACGCGCCGCGTGAGTTAGAGAGCTGGAGAAAGGCACAGGTGAACCAATTTATTTGTGGGTGCGAATTCATTCGCACGGTTTTAGTGATACACGAACGAGCCAACAACATGCGAATCAATTCGCACCTACAGCACGGCATGGGTTTTGACCGAAATTCCGCAACTGTCTTTTATCATCACCCTGTAAATTATCTGTAAATTAATTTTTACTTTTCATAGATATACGCTACAATGCGCGCCCTCGCATGCTTTGGGTATGCGATCCCGTTCTTTAATTAGCGGCATTGCCGCGTAAACGCAAGAGAGAATTATGCAAAGTCAGAAAATTCGCATCCGCCTGAAGGCGTTTGATTATCGTTTGATTGACCAATCTGCTGCGCAGATCGTCGAAACTGCTAAACGTACTGGGGCTGTTGTGAATGGTCCAGTGCCGTTGCCTACTAAGATTGAACGCTTCGACATTTTGCGTTCACCGCATGTCAATAAGACTTCGCGTGATCAGTTTGAAATTCGTACCCATTTGCGTTTAATGGACATCATTGACCCAACTGATAAAACAGTGGATGCATTGATGAAGCTGGATTTGCCAGCAGGTGTGGACGTAGAAATTAAGTTGTAATTGTTGTAAAAATAATCGGCTAACCAATTGTAGTTGGCCCCTTAAAAAAGGAAATTAAAATGAGCTTAGGACTTGTCGGTCGCAAGATTGGCATGACCCGCGTTTTTACAGAAGACGGTGCATCGTTGCCTGTGACAGTGCTGGAAGTGTCCAATAATCGTATTACTCAGCTTAAATCCGTGGCTACAGATGGCTATACTGCTGTGCAATTAGCACATGGTGTACGTCGCGCGAGTCGTGTGGTTAAAGCTGCTGCTGGGCACTATGCGAAAGCAGGTGTTGAAGCAGGTAGTAAATTGAAAGAATTCACCGTATCTCCTGAAGAATTGGCTGGCTTGCAAGCAGGTGGGCAAGTAAGCGTTGAAATTTTTCAAGTAGGTCAATTGGTTGATGTGACAGGTACTTCCAAAGGCAAAGGCTTTGCAGGTACGATCAAGCGTCACAACTTCAAATCAGGCCGTGCTTCGCATGGTAACTCCAAGTCACATAACGTCCCTGGTTCTATCGGGATGGCGCAAGATCCTGGACGTGTTTTCCCAGGTAAGCGTATGTGTGGTCATTTGGGCGATGTTCAAAAGACAGTTCAAAATTTACAAATCGTGCGTGTTGACGTTGCGCGTCAGTTGTTGTTGGTTAAGGGTGCCGTTCCAGGTGCGACTAACAGCAGCATTATCGTGCGTCCCGCAGTGAAGGCAGGTGTCTAATGGAACTTAAGGTCATTAACGACAAAGGGCAGGCAGCTGCAAGCCTAGTGGCGTCAGACGAATTGTTCGGTCGTGAGTACAACGAAGACTTGGTTCATCAAGTTGTTACTGCTTACATGGCGAATGCACGTTCTGGTAATAGCAAACAAAAGAGCCGTTGCGAAATCCAAAAGAGTACTAAGAAGCCTTTTGCTCAAAAGGGTACAGGTCGTGCTCGTGCGGGTATGGCTTCAAGTCCTTTGTGGCGTGGGGGTGGTAAGATTTTCCCAAATACTGGGGAAGAAAACTACAGCCAAAAAGTTAACCGTAAGATGTATCGCGCTGGTTTAGCTGCGATCCTGTCTAAGTTGGTCAGCGATAATCGTCTGACTGTCGTAGAGAGTTTGACGGTTGACTCCCCTAAGACTAAGCAGTTCGTAGAAAAAATGAAGAGCTTGGGTTTGGGTGAAGGTCGTATCTTGGTGATCACTGACAATCTTGATGAAAATCTGTATTTGTCTTCACGTAATCTGCCTAACGTCTTGGTATTAGAAGCTTATCAAGCTGATCCAATCAGTTTGGTGCGTTTCCCAAGCGTAGTTGTCACGCGCAATGCCGTGGCTAAAATGGAGGAGATGTTCGCATGAGCGCACAACAATTTAGCGAAGAGCGTCTGATGAAGGTTTTGCTTGCTCCGCAAATTTCTGAGAAAGCAACTTACGTTGCAGAAAAGAATGAGCAAGTGATTTTCCGTGTGGCGACTAATGCAACTAAGCCTGAAGTAAAAGCAGCTGTAGAAATGATGTTCAAGGTTGCTGTTGCGAGCGTACAAATTGCTAATGTAAAGGGCAAAGTTAAGCGCTCAGGTCGTTTCGTTGGTCGTCGTAATAACTGGAAAAAAGCATATGTATGCTTAGTTTCAGGTCAGCAAATTAATTTTGCTGAAAGTGAGCAAGGATAATCATCATGGCATTGATTAAATTAAAACCAACTACGCCAGGGCAGCGCGCTGTATTACGCGTGGTCAATCCTGAGCTGCATAAGGGTAAACCTGTTGCTGCTTTGCTGGAAAAGAAAACAAAAACCGCTGGCCGTAATAACAATGGTCATATCACAACTCGTCACATGGGTGGTGGCCATAAACAGCACTATCGTTTGGTTGACTTTAAGCGTAATAAGGATGGCATTCCAGCTACCGTTGAACGCTTGGAATATGATCCAAATCGTAGCGCGAATTTGGCTTTGTTGTGCTATGCAGATGGTGAGCGTCGCTACATCATCGCCCCTAAGGGTGTTTCAGCAGGTGCGGCTTTGGTAAGTGGCTCAGAAGCCCCAATTAAACCAGGTAATGCGTTGCCTTTGCGTAATATCCCAGTCGGTTCGACCGTTCATTGCATTGAAATGTTGCCTGGCAAGGGTGCGCAATTGGCGCGTTCAGCAGGGACATCTGTGCAATTGCTGGCTCGTGATGGTAGCTACGCTCAGTTGCGTTTGCGCTCTGGTGAAATCCGTAAGGTTCATATCGATTGCAAAGCTACATTGGGCGAAGTAGGTAACTCTGAGCACAGTCTGCGTTCTATCGGTAAAGCGGGTGCGATGCGTTGGCGCGGTGTTCGTCCTACCGTTCGTGGTGTGGTCATGAACCCAGTCGATCACCCACACGGTGGTGGTGAAGGTAAGACTGCAGCAGGTCGTCATCCAGTGAGTCCATGGGGTGTTCCAGCTAAGGGCTTCCGTACACGCCGCAACAAACGCACTAACAGCATGATTGTGCGTCGTCGCTTTAAGGTTTAAGGGGTAATACATGGCACGTTCTATTAAAAAAGGTCCATTTGTTGACGCTCACTTGCTCAAAAAGATTGAGACAGTGCGTGCGACTAACGATAAGCGTCCAGTCAAAACCTGGTCACGTCGTTCGACAGTTTTGCCTGAGTTTGTTGGGCTGACAATTGCAGTACATAACGGTAAGTTGCATATTCCTGTTTATGTTTCTGAAAATATGGTTGGACACAAGTTAGGGGAGTTTTCCTTGACTCGTACATTCAAAGGCCACGCTGCTGATAAAAAAGCAGCTAAGAGATAAGGAGATATGATGACACTGACTACTGCGGTTGCAAAAAATATCCATATTTCTGCGCAAAAAGCGCGTCTGGTTGCTGACCAAATTCGTGGATTACCTGTTGCTCAAGCAATCAATATTCTAAATTTCAGCCCTAAGAAGGGTGCTGGAATCATCAAAAAGGCTTTGGATTCCGCTATTGCGAATGCTGAGCATAATGATGGTGCAGATATTGATACACTTAAAGTAAAAGTGATTTACGTTGATAAGGCAGCATCGCTGAAGCGTTTTATGGCTCGCGCTAAAGGTCGTGGCAATAAGATCGAAAAGCAAACCTGCCACATTACAGTTCGCGTCGGAAGCTGAGGGTAAAATGGGACAAAAAATTCATCCAACCGGTTTTCGGTTGAGCGTACGTAAGAACTGGGATTCTAAGTGGTATGCAAATAGTGAAAATTTCGCTACTTTGCTGCACAAGGATATTGAAATTCGTGCATTTTTGAAGAAAAAACTAGCGAGTGCTGGTATTTCCAAAATTGTCATCGAGCGTCCAGCTAAAAGCGCAAAAGTAACCATCTATACGGCGCGTCCTGGTATGGTTATCGGAAAAAAAGGCGAAGATATCGAATTGTTGCGCGCAGAGTTGCGTAAGCGCATGGGTTTGGCATCTGTTGACTTGGCGATCGAAGAAGTGCGTAAGCCTGAGATCGATGCACAATTGATTGCGGATAGCATTACTGCACAATTGGAAAAGCGTATTATGTTCCGTCGTGCGATGAAACGTGCGATGCAAAATGCGATGCGCTTAGGTGCTCAAGGTATCAAAATCATGAGTGCTGGTCGTTTGAATGGTATCGAAATCGCACGTAGCGAATGGTATCGTGAAGGTCGTGTGCCATTGCATACTTTGCGTGCAGACATCGACTATGGTACTTCTGAAGCTAAAACTACATACGGCATTATTGGCGTAAAAGTTTGGGTGTTCAAGGGCGAAATCGGTCAGGAGCAAGCTGCGCCAGTTGCGGCTGAACCAGAAAAGAAAGTAAGAAAGTCGGGGGCAAAACATGCTACAGCCAGCTAGAAGAAAATACCGCAAGGAGCAGAAAGGCCGTAATACAGGTCTAGCAACTCGCGGCAATCAAGTCAGTTTCGGTGAGTTCGGTTTAAAAGCCGTGGCACGTGGTCGTTTGACTGCGCGTCAAATTGAGGCCGCACGTCGCGCGATGACGCGTCATATTAAACGCGGTGGTCGTATTTGGATTCGTATTTTCCCAGATAAGCCAATTTCTCAGAAACCTGCTGAAGTTCGTATGGGTAACGGTAAAGGTAATCCAGAGTACTACGTAGCAGAGATTCAGCCAGGTAAGATGTTGTACGAAATGGATGGCGTGGATGAGGCTTTGGCTCGTGAGGCGTTCCGTTTGGCTTCGGCAAAGTTGCCTTTGGCCACCACATTTGTAGTTAGACAGGTAGGTACATAATATGAAGGCGAGTGAACTGAAAGCGAAGTCCGCTGAAGAGTTGCAAGTTGAATTGTTGTCTTTGACTAAAGCGCAGTTTGGTTTGCGTATGCAGGTTGCGACACAACAAATGACAAAAACCAGTGAAATACGTAAGGTACGTCGTGCGATTGCTCGCGTTAAGACTGTATTGACACAAAAGGATGCGCAGAAATGAGCGAAGCTAAACTGAAACGTACCTTGAGTGGTACTGTCGTAAGCGACAAAATGGACAAAACGGTAACCGTTTTGGTCGAACGTAAAGTGAAGCACCCTTTGTTGGGTAAAATCATCCGCGTTTCCAAAAAGTACCATGCGCATGATGAAGCGAATGAGTTTCATACTGGTGACATGGTGGTCATTGAAGAATGTCGTCCGCTCGCAAAAACAAAGGCTTGGCGTGTTGCTAAGTTGTTAGAAAAGGGTGTTGCGATTTAATTGCAATATCTTCTTGTGCGCTTTGATAAAGTTGCATATAATGCGCGGCTTCGTTTCATCGCCGCTTATGGCGACCTAACCCTTAACGGGTTCCAAAACTGGCCGCCGTAAGCGGAATAAGTTGGAGATTAAATAATGATACAAATGCAAACTGTTTTGGATGTCGCCGATAATACTGGTGCGCGTTCAGTAATGTGCTTTAAAGTTTTGGGTGGTTCAAAACGTCGCTATGCTTCTGTTGGTGATGTGATAAAGGTCAGTATTAAAGATGCTGCGCCTCGTGGTCGTGTAAAAAAGGGCGAGGTTTACAACGCTGTTGTAGTCCGCACAGCGAAGGGTGTTCGTCGTAGTGATGGTTCGTTGGTGAAGTTTGATGGCAATGCAGCTGTGTTGTTGAATGCAAAACTTGAGCCGATTGGTACGCGTATTTTTGGGCCAGTCACGCGCGAATTGCGTACCGAAAAGTTTATGAAGATTGTTTCGCTTGCACCAGAAGTGCTGTAGGCGTTAGCGGATCAAGTCGAGGAAAATCATGCGTAAGATTAAGAAAAACGATGATGTTATCGTAATCGCTGGCAAGGACAAAGGTAATCGCGGAAACGTGGTGAGTGTCATGGGCGATAAGCTGTTGGTTGCAGGTATCAATAAGGTTAAAAAGCATCAAAAGCCTAATCCAGTCAAGGGATTAAGTGGCGGTATCGTTGAAAAAGAGTTGCCCATTCATATTTCCAATGTGGCGATTTACAACGCGGCCGCTAAAAAGGGTGATCGGGTTGGTATTAAAACGCTGGAAGATGGACGCAAGGTTCGTGTGTTCAAGTCCAATGGCGAAATGATTGACGCTTAAGGGGTATAGGGCATGGCTCGTTTGTATGATTTTTACAAAAATCAAGTTGCACAAGACTTGATGAAGCAGTTTGGTTACACTTCCGTGATGGAGGTTCCCCGTATTGAAAAAATCACCTTGAATATGGGTGTGGGTGAAGCTGTAGCGGATAAAAAAGTAATGGATTTTGCTGTTGGCGATATGCAAAAAATTGCTGGTCAGAAGCCAGTGGTGACTATGTCCAAGAAATCAATCGCGGGTTTCAAAATTCGTGAAGGTTATCCAGTAGGTTGTAAAGTGACGCTGCGTAAAGAGCGCATGTACGAGTTTTTGGATCGCCTGATTTCAGTTGCAATTCCACGTATTCGTGACTTCCGTGGTATTTCAGGTAAGTCTTTTGATGGTCGTGGCAATTACAACATGGGTGTGAAAGAGCAAATCATATTCCCTGAAATTGAATACGAAAAAATTGATGCGTTGCGTGGGATGAATATTACAATTACCACCTCTGCTAAAACAGACGAAGAGGCTAAAGCACTTCTGTTGGCGTTCAAACTTCCTTTAAAGAAATGAGAGAAGACTAATGGCTAAGATGGCATTGATTAACCGTGAGCAAAAACGTCGTGACATGGTTGCGAAATTTGCAGCAAAGCGTGCGGTTTTGTTGGCAGCAATTGAGAATACTAAGCTTAGCGACGAAGAACGCATGGATGCGCGTCTGAAATTGCAAGCTTTGCCAAGGAATTCAAGCCCTGTTCGTTTGCGCAATCGTTGTGCATTGACAGGTCGTCCACGTGGTACTTTCAGGAAATTCGGTTTGGGGCGTATCAAAGTTCGTGAGTTTGCGATGCGTGGCGAAATTCCTGGTATGGTTAAGGCAAGTTGGTAGGAGAAATTTATGAGTATGAGTGATCCAATTTCCGACATGTTGACTCGCATTCGCAATGCGCAACTTGCGGAAAAAGCAGCTGTTTCTATGCCTTCATCAAAATTGAAGGTGGCGATCGCAGAAGTTTTGAAAGACGAAGGCTATGTAGATGGCTTTAAGGTTGTCAAAGCTGAAGGCGGTAAAGCGACGCTTGAAATCGGTCTGAAGTATTATGCTGGCAGTTCAGTAATCGAAAAAATTCAACGTATTAGCCGCCCTGGTTTGCGTATTTATAAGGGTGCTGGCGATATTCCTAAGGTGATGAATGGTCTTGGAATTGCCATTGTTTCTACCTCAAAGGGTTTGATGACTGACCGCAAAGCGCGTGCCAATGGTATTGGCGGTGAAGTGCTGTGTATTGTTGCGTAAGGAGTAGGCATGTCTAGAGTTGCTAAAAATCCTGTCGTAGTGCCGAGTGATGTTGAGATCGTCTTAGCTGCGAGTGAAGTTTCTGTAAAAGGTCCTTTGGGTACCATCAAGCAAGCTTTATCGTCGAACATTAGTGTGGTGCGAGAAGGTGATGCTTTGTTGTGCAAAGCTTTAAACAATACCAAAGAAGCAGATGCGATGTCTGGTACGACACGTGCCTTGTTAGCAAATATGATACAAGGTGTTACCAAAGGTTTTGAACGTAAGTTGGTGTTGGTTGGTGTGGGTTATCGTGCACAAGCCGCTGGTGATGCGTTGAATTTGACTTTGGGTTTTTCTCATCCTGTCGTGCATATGATGCCTGCTGGTGTTACTGTGCAAACTCCAACACAAACTGAAGTTGTGTTGAAGGGTATGAATAAACAAAGCGTCGGTCAAGTTGCTGCGGAAATTCGTGCGTATCGCGCTCCAGAGCCCTACAAGGGTAAAGGCGTTCGCTATAGCGATGAAGTGGTTATTCTGAAAGAAACCAAGAAGAAATAATTGAGGCGGATATGTTGAACAAGAAAGAAGCGCGTCAGCGCAGAGCACGCAAAACCCGTGCACGCATTGCTGAAAAGAAAACCATTCGTCTAGCAATTAACCGAACCAATTCGCATATTTATGCGCAAGTGATTTCTGCTTGTGGTGGTAAAATTCTGGCGAGTGCTTCCAGTTTAGAAGCAGAAGTTCGTACTGAGCTAGCAAATGGTGGCAATACTGCTGCTGCTGCTGTCGTCGGTAAGCGTATCGCAGAAAAGGCTAAGAGCGCGGGTATTACCCAAGTTGCGTTCGATCGTTCAGGTAATCGTTATCATGGTCGCATCAAAGCGTTGGCAGAAGCCGCGCGCGAACATGGCTTGCAGTTCTAATTGGAGTTGAATAATGGCTAAGCCGCAAGGAAAGACGCAGCAAAAAGAAGAGCGTGATGATGGCATGATCGAAAAAATGATCTCTGTCAATCGTGTTACCAAAGTTGTTAAGGGTGGTCGTATCATGGGTTTCGCCGCTTTGACAGTTGTTGGTGATGGTGATGGTCGGATTGCCATGGGTAAAGGTAAGTCAAAGGAAGTGCCAGTTGCTGTTCAAAAGGCAATGGAAGAAGCCCGTCGTAATATGGTTAAAGTTAGCCTTAAAAATGGCACGCTTCACCATACCGTGATTGGTAAGCATGGCGCAGCTAAAGTGCTTATGCAGCCTGCCTCTGAAGGTACGGGCATTATTGCAGGTGGCGCAATGCGTGCAGTTTTTGAAGCGGTTGGTGTGCGTGATGTTTTGGCGAAATGTATTGGTTCTAGTAATCCATACAATGTCGTTCGTGCCACATTGAACGGTTTGAAGGCTTTGAATTCACCATCTGAAATTGCTGCTAAACGCGGCAAGAGCTTAGATGAAATTGTGGGGTAAAAAATGACACAAGCCAAAACAATTAAAGTGACGCAGATCAAGAGTTTGATCGGCACGAAGCAGTCTCATCGCGATACCATTCGCGGTTTAGGCTTGCGTCGCATCAATCACACGGTGCAATTGGAGGATACTCCTTGCGTTCGTGGCATGATCAATAAAGTGTTTTACTTGGTTAAATGCGAGGCGTAATGATGGAATTGAATAATATTCAGCCTGCACTGGGCGCAAAACATGCAAAGCGTCGCGTTGGTCGTGGCATCGGTTCAGGTTTAGGCAAAACTGCTGGTCGTGGTCATAAAGGTCAAAAATCTCGTTCAGGTGGTTTTCACAAAGTTGGTTTCGAAGGTGGTCAAATGCCTTTGCAACGTCGCTTACCTAAACGTGGTTTCGTGTCTTTGACACGTAATGATACCGCTCAAGTTCGTTTATCTGATTTGCAAGCGTTGCCTGTTGATACCATTGATTTGTTGACATTGAAGCAAGCTGGCATTGTCCACGCTAATGCTTTGACTGCAAAGATCATTCTGTGCGGTGAAATTACACGTGCGGTGGTGTTGCAAGGTTTGGTTTCGACTAAAGGTGCACGCACCGCGATCGAAGCCGCTGGCGGAAGTTTTGCTGAGTAAGGCTGCTAAGTGAGTACTATTGCTAAAGGAACGAGTAAATACGGTGATTTAAGTAAACGCCTATGGTTCTTGCTAGGAGCATTGATTGTGTATCGTATTGGTGCGCATATCCCTGTTCCAGGCATTGATCCTACTGTTTTGGCTGATTTATTTAAATCGCAAAAGAATGGTATTTTGGGCATGTTTAACATGTTCTCGGGCGGTGCACTATCTCGCTTTACCATTTTTGCCTTGGGTATTATGCCCTATATTTCAGCTTCAATTATTATGCAGCTTGCTGCAATTGCGATTCCACAGCTTGAGCAACTCAAGAAGGAAGGTGAGGCTGGGCGTCGTAAAATTACACAATACACGCGTTATGGTACGTTGCTGCTGGCCTTATTCCAAGCTTATGGTATTTCTGTTGCTTTGCAGGCTCAGCCTGGTTTAGTACCTAACCCTGGTTTGATGTTTCAATTGACATCGGTATTTACTCTTGTCACAGGGACAATGTTTCTGATGTGGTTAGGTGAGCAAATTACTGAGCGTGGATTAGGAAATGGTATCTCTTTAATCATCTTCGCAGGTATTGCAGCAGGTTTACCTACTGCGATTGGTAGTACGCTTGAGTTGGCGCGTACTGGTGCATTTTCGATACCCTTGGTGCTTTTCTTAATGATCGGTGCTGTAGCTGTCACTGCACTGGTGGTTTTTGTTGAGCGCGGGCAGCGCAAAGTGTTGGTCAATTATGCTAAGCGTCAGGTTGGTAACAAGGTGTATGGTGGTCAAGCGTCTCATCTACCATTGAAGCTAAATATGGCTGGGGTGATTCCACCGATCTTTGCATCTAGTATTATTCTGTTTCCTGCAACGATTGCAGGTTGGGTAGGTGACGGTCATGGCTGGCGTTGGTTGAAGGACTTTAGCCAGATGTTGTCTCCTGGTCAGCCTGTGTATGTGATTGCATATGCAGTTGCTATATTCTTCTTTTGCTTCTTTTACACGGCATTGGTATTTAGTCCAAAAGAGACGGCTGATAATTTGAAGAAAAGTGGAGCCTTTTTGCCCGGCATTCGTCCAGGTGAGCACACTGCAAAATACATTGAAAAGATCATGTTGCGCCTGACATTGATTGGTGCAGTCTATATTGCCTTAGTGTGTTTGTTACCTGAGTTTTTAGTAATCAATTGGAATGTGCCGTTTTATTTTGGTGGTACTTCGTTATTGATCCTTGTGGTGGTCACGATGGATTTTATGGCACAGGTGCAGTCGTATTTGATGACGCATCAATACGAAAATTTGCTCAAAAAGGCAAATTTTAAAGGCGGGAATCTACGCTAATGGCTAAAGAAGATGTTATTCAGATGCAGGGTGAGATTGAGGAGTCGTTGCCAAACGCGACATTCCGAATCAAGCTTGAAAACGGTCATGTTGTGTTAGGTCATATTTCTGGAAAAATGCGTATGCACTATATTCGCATTTTGCCTGGAGACAAAGTGACTGTAGAGTTAACACCATATGATTTAAGCAAGGCGCGTATTGTATTTCGCGCCAAATAGTAGCGTTGGGAGTGAAACTAGATTCATGAGGCATGAATTATGCCAAAATTAAAACTGGTATTGCTCCTCAATTTAGGAGAAGAAAATGAGAGTTCAAGCATCTGTAAAGAAAATCTGTCGCAACTGTAAGATCGTTATTCGTAAACGCGTGGTGCGTGTGATTTGCACTGAACCACGCCATAAGCAACGTCAAGGTTAATTGAATAAAGTTGGCTTTGAGTGTTATAATTTTCGTTTTTCAAATATAGGGTAGCTGCATGGCACGTATTGCAGGGGTCAACATCCCCAATCATCAACACGCCGTTATTGCTTTGACTGCAATTTACGGTATCGGGCGCACTCGTTCGCAAAGTATTTGCGCTGGAGCAAGCGTGAATCCCACCACCAAGATGAAAGACCTGACTGACGCAGAAGTTGAAAAGCTGCGCGAAGAGGTTGCGAAGTTTACTGTGGAAGGTGATCTTCGTCGTGAAACGACGATGAACATCAAGCGTCTGATGGATTTGGGTAGTTATCGTGGTCTCCGTCATCGTCGTGGCTTGCCATGTCGTGGTCAGCGTACACGCACCAATGCTCGTACCCGTAAGGGGCCGCGCAAGGCGATTGCGGGTGCTAAAAAGTAATTTGCTATAACGCTTTAGAGGATTAGATTATGGCTAAGCCAAGCACGAAAGTGCGTAAAAAAGTTAAAAAGAACGTCGCTGAAGGTATTGCACACGTTCACGCTTCATTCAACAACACCATCGTTACGATCACAGATCGCCAAGGTAATGCTTTGGCTTGGTCGACAAGCGGCGCGATGGGTTTCAAAGGCTCACGTAAGAGCACGCCTTTTGCTGCGCAGGTTGCAGCTGAGGTTGTGGGTAAGTCTGCTGCTGAATGTGGTGTAAAAAATCTTGAAGTTCGCATCAAGGGACCTGGTCCTGGACGTGAGTCCGCTGTGCGTGCATTAAATGCTGCTGGTTTTAAAATCACTAGCATCTCTGATATTACCCCGGTTCCGCACAACGGTTGCCGTCCGCCTAAAAAGCGTCGTATTTAATTTTTTGGGAGTCAATCTTGGCTAGAAATCTCGATCCAAAGTGCCGTCAGTGCCGTCGTGAAGGCGAAAAGCTGTTTCTGAAAGGCGAAAAGTGTTTCACCGATAAATGTTCTGTTGAACGTCGCGCTTATCCGCCTGGTCAACATGGACAAAAGAAAAACAATCGTTTGTCTGAGTACGGCACACAGTTGCGTGAAAAGCAAAAAGTGCGTCGTATCTACGGTGTATTGGAAAAACAATTCCGCTTGACTTACAAGCAAGCTGCAAGCCAACGTGGCATCACAGGTGAAAGCCTGTTGCAAATTTTGGAATCTCGTTTGGATAACGTTTCCTACCGTATGGGATTCGGCGCATCACGTGCTGAAGCACGTCAGGTTGTGCGTCACAATTCCGTGCTGGTTAACGGTAAGCGTGTCAATATTCCTTCGTACCAAGTGCGTCCTGGTGATGTGATTGAAGTGGCTGAAAAATCCAAAGCACAATTGCGTATTAAAGCGGCTCTTGCAGCAGCTGAACAACGTGGTTTTCCAGAATGGTTGGAAATGGATACTAAGGCATTCAAAGGCACATTTAAAGCCAAGCCTCAACGTGCTGAATTACCTGCAACCATCAACGAGCATCTCGTGGTTGAGTTGTATTCCAAGTAATCCACGCGGAGTAGCTTATGCCTAACAATGAATTTTTAAAGCCACGCATTATTGATGTGCAAAGAATTTCCGATACCAAAGCAAAAGTGGTGATGGAGCCCTTTGAACGCGGCTATGGTCACACATTGGGCAACGCTTTGCGTCGTATTCTGTTGTCTTCGATGGCAGGTGCTGCACCAACTGAAGTAAAAATTGCAGGTGTTCTTCATGAGTACGCTACGTTGGATGGCGTGCAAGAAGATGTCGTAGATTTGTTATTGAATCTTAAAGGCGTGGTGTTGCGTCTGCATAACATGCAAGAGCTTGTTTTGACTTTGAAAAAAGAAGGTCAAGGTGTGGTTACAGCAGCTGACATCAGCGGTCATGCCGATGTCGAAGTGGTTAATCCAGATCACGTGATTGCACATCTGACTGCAGGCGGTAAGCTGGACATGCAGATTAAAGTTGAGCAAGGTCGTGGTTATGTGTCAGCAATTTCACGTCAAATGCCAAACGAAACGCGTGCAGTTGGTCATATCGCATTGGACGCTTCTTTTAGCCCAGTCAATCGGGTGAGTTACGCAGTGGAAAGTG
The DNA here is from genome assembly GCA_028688275.1 of Gallionella sp. Taxonomy (GTDB): domain Bacteria; phylum Pseudomonadota; class Gammaproteobacteria; order Burkholderiales; family Gallionellaceae; genus Gallionella. The sequence continues at coordinate 14,266 of JAQTYN010000008.1, forward strand.
CGCGTGTTGAACAGCGTACTGACCTAGACAAGTTGGTGATGCAAATCGAAACCAATGGTGCGATTGATCCTGAACAAGCTATTCGCAATGCAGCGCGTATTTTGGTTGATCAGTTCTCGGTGTTTGCTGCGCTAGAAGGCACTGAGCCCGTGGTTGAAAAGGTACAAGCTCCTAAAGTTGACCCTATTCTGCTGCGTCCAGTGGATGACTTGGAATTAACTCCTCGTTCTTCTAACTGCCTGAAGGCACAAAGTATTCACTATATTGGCGACTTGATTCAATACACCGAAAACGATTTGCTACGTACCCCGAACTTGGGTCGTAAGTCATTGAATGAAATTAAACAGGTTCTTGCCGAACATAATTTGTCGTTGGGTATGAAGCTGGAAAACTGGCCTGTTCCCGTTGTATAACGGATTACTCAACAAGCCATCAGAATAGTAAGAAAGGTAAATTATGCGTCACCGTTCAGGTTTAAGAAAACTCAACCGTACCAGTAGCCATCGTCTGGCAATGTTTCGCAACATGACTGTTTCGTTGTTGCGTCACGAACTTATCAAGACAACTCTGCCAAAAGCGAAGGAACTGCGTCGTGTTGCAGAACCTATCCTGACACTGGGCAAAAACCCAAGTTTGGCAAATCGTCGTTTAGCGTTTGCGCGTTTGCGTGATCGTGAAATGGTGGTTAAGTTGTTTGACGAACTGGGTCCACGTTATGCAGCGCGTAATGGCGGCTATCTGCGCATCCTCAAGTGCGGTTTCCGTCAAGGCGACAATGCACCGATGGCGTTCATCGAATTGATGGATCGTCCAGCAGATGCAGAAGCGGTTGATGCAGAGTAAGTTGTAATCAGTACGCAAGACCTAAAAAGCCAGATTATTCTGGCTTTTTTTGCGTCTATTGCTTGCATAAAGATACGTTTTTCCGTGTCGTTGCCAAGTAGAATAGCGACTTTCTTATCTCAGGAGTTCGTCATGTCAAACTGGTTTGCCAATAATTCCCTTTCCGTCGGTCACACGCCGCTGGTACGTTTGAATCGTATTGCGGACGGCGCGCCTGCGACCATACTGGCGAAAATAGAAGGGCGGAATCCCGCGTATTCAGTGAAGTGCCGCATTGGTGTGGCGATGGTGGATGATGCGCAGCGACGCGGTGTATTGGGCGAGGGCAAGCAAATTGTCGAACCCACCAGCGGCAACACGGGCATCGCGCTCGCTTTTGTTTGTGCGGCACGTGGCATCCCTTTAACCCTGACCATGCCTGAAACCATGAGCGTGGAACGTCGCAAGCTGTTGTTGGTATATGGTGCTAAGTTAGTCCTCACTGAGGGTGCAAAGGGCATGAGTGGTGCGATTGCGAAAGCCGAAGAAATTGCCGCATCCGATTCCAGCTACGTGTTATTGCAACAATTCAAGAATCCTGCCAATTCTGCGATACACGAAGCCACCACGGGACCTGAGATCTGGCAGGACACAGACGGACAAGTTGATATTTTTGTGGCGGGCGTGGGGACGGGCGGCACGATTACAGGGGTCTCTCGCTATTTTAAGCATATCCAAGGTAAAGCCCTGACCACCGTTGCGGTGGAGCCTGCTGCCAGTCCTGTATTGACCCAATGCCGTGCAGGAGCCGCGCTTAAACCCGCGCCACACAAAATCCAAGGGATCGGTGCGGGTTTTGTGCCTGATGTGCTGGATTTGTCTTTGGTGGATGAAATTGCCCAAGTCAGCAACGAAGATGCCGTGTTATACGCCCGTCGCTTGGCGCAAGAAGAGGGCATCCTGTCAGGCATTTCCTGCGGCGCAGCGGTGGCAGCCGCCGTTCGTCAAGCACAACGCCCCGAAAATGCAGGTAAAACCATCGTAGTGATCTTGCCTGACTCAGGCGAACGCTATCTTAGCTCCATATTGTTTGAAGGCTTGTTTGATGAAATGGGGTTGGCGGTATAGTTCACGTGATTGATACATTGTGGATTTTTGTGCCACGAGCCATCCAGCTATGAAGGCTGTTGCTGATTTTCTCGCTACATTTGCTACTATCGCTTGGATGCGTGGACATTGGAGTGTTGGCTACCTACCCTTGATGGTTGATCTGTAGGAGCAAGCACGGCTGTTAAACATTATGCACCCCCCCCTTTGCATCCCGTTTCAGAGTTTGGCATTGGGTATCCGTATTTGAAAGTCTTTAAGGTGGATATTTGGTGCTAAAGCGGGCTGTGTTGCATACTAGAGCGGCATGACGTGTATGGTTTTGAGGGGGGACTTCAATTTTACGGTGTCATATCAATTCGCTACACCACCTCCACCCACTCCCCACCGCCAAAAATCAGCCCACTGCGAACTTTTTTGTGGGGATACACACTTTGCATCGCGGCGCGGTATTCGTGCAATTGCAGGTGATAATGTGGGGCTTCATTGGGATTGCCTGATTTGTAATCCAGCACCCAGATTTCATTTTCAAATTCCACCAGCCTATCCATGCGGCGCAATTCACCGTCGGCGTTGACATAAGCGACCTCGTTGCTGGCGGTTTGGTGTTGATTCGCATCGAAAAATTTCACTAAATGCGGGGCGGTGAGGATATAGTGTGCTTGTACCAATAAGTCCGAAAAGTGCGTTTCTGGAATCTGTAATTCGCCTTGTAAATCAGGGATCTCACCATGCGGTTCGGTGAGTTTTTCCAGCAAACCATGCAGCCAAATGCCGTAGCGTTGCGCATCGGTTTGATTCGGTTTGAGATTGCCTGTCGGCAAAGCTTGAGTTAGACGGCTGTCGAAATCAACGGGCATCGTAGGTGCGAATTGATTCGCACGATTGTCAACAGATTCATGCTGTGCGAATGGATTTTCACCCACGTTCTCCACCGCTTCGCTCACCCGCTGATACCAACTGTTTTCCATCAATTTGCCATTGCCGCTGACCAATAAAATTTGTTTGGCGCGTGTCATGGCGACGTAGAGCAAATTGAGATTTTCGCGTTCGGCAAGTTTTTCTTCGGTGGCGAAAAACGGCGCACGCGCCGCACCATGACTGGCTTTGTCGGTGTAAAGCGAAAAATGCGTGGGGCGGTCTGAATCGGTTTGCCAATCGACCAACACGTCAAATCCTCGGTCTGCGGGCGGTTTGATATTGCTGTCCAACAGCCACACGATGGGGGCTTCCAAGCCTTTGGATTCGTGTACGGTGTAGATGCGCAGCGCGTTGCCCGCATGACTCAGCGTGCCTTCGTTGGGCGATTCGTTGTCGTCGGCTTGGCGCAGTTCCGCCAGAGCGCGCAAAAAGCCCGACAAACTGGGATAACGTCCCGCGTCGATGTCCAGCGCGATTTCGATAAACGCCTGCAAATTCGCCAACACCGTGGCGCGCAGCGCATTGTCACTGGCAGCGGCATAACGCGCTTGGGCATCGCCTTGAAAATAGATCTTGTCCAATAAATCATGCACGGGCAATTTTTCCGCCCAGTTTAACCAGTCCGCCAACAGCCCATGCGCCCGTTGCAAATTCGGCGCGGCGTTGCCCGACTCAACCCAAAATTGCAGTTTTTTCCACCATGTTTTGACTTCGGGGACGGCTTCCACCGCCATTAAATCGTCATCGGTACAGCCAAAAATCGGCGAGCGCAGCGTGTGCGCCAGCGGCAAATCCGCGAATGGAGTCATCAAAAACGTCAGCAAAGCCTGAATATCCAGGGCTTCCAGTGTGTCCAACAGCCCGCCTCGACGCGAAGTCAGGTGTGGAATATGACGGTCGCGCAGTGCGGCTTCGTAGATTTTTAAATGGGTGCGGCGGCGGACCAGCACCATAATGTCCCCAAATTCAGCGGGGCGGGTTCTGCCTTCGTCGTTGATTTGCCACTGCCCAACGATTTCTAAAATTTTGTCCGCCAACTGCGCCGCTTCGCCCTCGCGTGCGCCCGCTGCCGCAGCGGGAAAGGCTTCCAATAAGGGATTGCGCAACTCGCCCGTCAGCACGACCTCTGGCGAATCTTCAGCTTCGGCTAACGGCAACACCTCCACCCAACCCGCCAAGTTTTGCTGCGCAGATTCGTGGGTTTCAAAACCTTCATATTGCGCTTCGCCCTCCCCCCGTTGCGCCAACGGCAAAAACACGCCGTTGACCGCCGCCAAAATCGCAGGCGCATTGCGGCGTGTGGTGTTTTGCGACAAACAAATCGCGCCCGATTTTCGTAATTGCTCACGCACCACGCCAAACAAACGCGCATCGGCGCGGCGGAATCGGTAAATCGACTGCTTGGGATCGCCCACCACAAACACCGTCGGCAAGCTGCCCACCGCTTTTGAAGCATCAAACCACGCTTGCAAAATCTGCCATTGCAACGGATTGGTATCCTGAAATTCGTCCAATAAAACATGGCGATAGCGGCTGTCCAACTTGTATTGCAAATACTCGGCGTGATCGCTATTCACCAACAATTGCCGCACTCGCCATTCCAAATCGGTAAAGTCCAACGCGGGACTCTTCAACTGTTGATAGCAATCCAACAATGCCGCACCACAGCGCAACCCCGCCGCGTTGAGCTGCTCTATCTTTTGCGCAGTCCGTTGTTCATCCACCGCCAACAATGCCGAAACCAACGCCTCGCCCGCTGCCAGAAATGCGTCAGCATCCTGTCCTTTATTGGCTTTGAGCGAACGCGGTTTGCCTTGTTGGGTAAAACACTCCGTCCACAACGCGGCAAAATCTTGCGCTTCCAAGGCAGTCAACAAACTGTCCGACTTGGTTTTTTGCGCGGCACTGGCGTTTAATACCCCCGCAAAGCTGCGCACTAACTCAGATAGCCCCGTTCGTGCTGAGCTGGTCGAAGCACCTTGCCCTTCGCCTTCTGTCCTGAGCGAAGTCGAAGGATCAGGGTGGGAGAATGCTGCTGCGACAGGATCGCCCGTCATCACATTCAATTCGGCCCGCAATTGCGCCATGGCAAATGCCACAGGATCGGCTTGTCCCGCCGTAAACGCCCACCATTCGCTGCATTTCGCGGCAAAAGTTGCCAACAAACCTTGCGTGTTGCTCAAACCCAATTCTTTAAATAAGTACAACATCGCTTGCGCTGTTTCGCCATCGGGATCTTTTTGCAAATTATCCAAAAATAGCTGCATTGCTTCTTGGCGCAACGCCCCTGTTTGCTCCAGCAATTGCACCCCGCCCGCCCCCGCATTTAACGGCGCACGTTTCAGAATCTGCATAAACCAGCCGTGAAAGGTGTTGATGGTCAACGGCGGCTGCGCCAACAAAAACGCTTGATACAAACGGCGCGCACGCGGCAACATCACGTCCAACTCCTGCGGCGCGATCGCCCGTTGCAACAAAAATTCGCGGCAATACGCATCGTCCTTGGTCGCCAACTCATACAACCAATCCCGCAACCGCCCCTGCATTTCCTGCGCCGCCTTGCGGGTAAAGGTAATCGCCAAAATCTCACTCGGTGGCACCCCCTCCAACAACAGCCGCACAATGCGCGACACCAACAGCCAAGTCTTCCCGCTGCCCGCACAGGCCTCGACAACGACGGAGTTTTTAGGATTTAACGCGCGGGGGTAGTCCATGATTGAGTGAGAAGGGGAAAGAGTGAAGGGAGAAGGGTTGTAGCCCGTATGCAATACGGGATTGATTTGCAAGATCGAACGTCCCGTATTGCATACGGGCTACGATTGTGTCGGGGAATGCTTTGTATTGGTGTAGATGTTTTAGGGTTTCTGTGCGGGGCATGGTGCGTTTTGGGGGCTATTCAAAAACCATAGGGAGACTAATCGTATTTTTCTGATATTTAGTCTACGTATCCCGCTGAAGTTGATATAAAGCGTTAATGATAGAATCGTCGTGACATTCACTTGGCTGGATATTGGTAACAAATGTGTTGCCAAGATTGAGGATTAGTGTGGCAACTTGTAGTCCAAGATTTGGATCTTTGACAGAACGAATCATCCATGAACATGTATCCATTGCAGCAAATCGGTGCATATAATGTGCCCCTAAAATGGCAAGTTCAAGAGCTTTGATTTTTTCGCGAATCGGTACGTTTTCACCAAAAAAAATTGCACTCATATTTGTAGCAATGGTTTCGGCGTAACTAAACCCGTAGTTTTGGCTCTCAACAAGTTTTTTATATGATTCTAAAAATCTGAAAAGATTATTGATGACAGGAGGTAGGTAGATTATTTCGAAAAATGTGGCGGATATTTCGCGGCAAATATCCACCTGTTGCTCCTCGTTTAATAACGCCACTTGCTCTACAAACCTATTGATTTCCTCTACACGACACTCTTGACCCTGCTCAATTCTGCTATTTATCGAGAGCAGTAATTGCCTAACTTGCCCAATCAATCCCCTTGAACGCCCTAAAATTATGTCGTATGCAGTGACAATCGACAATCTCAATTCTACAAGTGACTGATAACGATTTTCTTTTGCTAAAGCACAGCAATGTTCGACTATGTGAAACAAAGGGGGAGAAACGCCGTCCGAAAGTAAATACAAGGGATCACGTTGAGTCAAGAGTACATAAATTGTCTTGCCAAGCATGAATACATCCCCTGCTGCATCGGCAAATTTAAAGCCTCCATTCAGAAACTCAGGGGGAATGTATCCATGTGTCCCCCAGTACATGGCGGTACGGGTAAATGCAGTATCTGAGCCGATCTCCGTGGTCAATCCAAAGTCAGATACAACGATTTGATCTCCATCAACAAGGAAATTCTGAGGTTTAATATCTCTATGGAATATATTTCGAGAATGAAGCTCTTGGACGCAGTCAATCATTTGCAAAAAAACACTCTCCTGCATAGCAAAAGAAGACGGCAACTGCCCAACATAACGTAGCAAATCACCATTGGTGTAATACCTCATGGTGAAATATGGTGGACTGTACTCCAAGTTTTGATCGAGAACTTGGACAACCTTTGGATTGTTAGCAAGTGATGCAAGTAAACGTACCTCTCGCTTAAACCTTTTCAAGTTCTCTTCTTCTACGTCTTTGCAATACTTGAGAACTAGCCGATACGGGATAAAACTCAAATGAGGTCTAACGTATAGAACTGTACCCATTCCCCCAGAATTGCTACATATACCTTCAACAAGATATTTTCCATCAATTACATCGCCTTCATTGAACATGTTTATCCTAACTTATGTAAACCGACCAAGCTAAAGAGCCCGCGTAGGGCGCAATCGTTATTACGCAGTATGTTGTGCATTTAATCAACAGGTTGTGCAATGCGTTTCGCTTGTTGCACCCTACCACAACTCACTAAACCCGTGCGGATAAATCCGCACCCACATCAAATCATCGCCAAGCGTTCAACGGTATCGGGATAGCGTTCGACCAAGCGAATTAAGGTTGCAGCTTGAGCGTTGGGGCGGGCGCGACCTTGTTCCCAGTTTTCTAAGGTGCGTTCGTTGGTGCGCAGGTAGCGGGCGAATACGTTGCGGGAAAGATTGAGTTTTTCGCGTAAGTTCAGCAATTCGTCGGGGGTGATTTGTGGCGTGGGCTTTTTTTCAACGAGGTGTTCACGCAAGGTGATTTTGCCCGTGCGAGCCGCTTCTAGTGCGGTAAAACCTTCCTGTAATTCATCAAATAAGTTGCGTTTCATTTGGGTCTCCTTGCGGCCAGTCCGTTTTCAGCATTTATTTCAATAGGTTGCGTTTGGCGGGCGAAGTGCCTTTGGTATCTTCACCCCCTCGCCACCAAGGGAAACTTTTCTGGACAGCGAATCGACTCAACATCGAGGTCTATATCCAACGCTTCCCAGTACAGGTGATGTGGGCGGGGGCGTTGGACTTGGAAAATTTGTTCGACTGAGGCGCGTTGAAACCACGGAAATGCGGTGAATGGCACGAATAACTCTTCGGCTTCGTCCAGCAATAACCAAAATCCGTGTTTGGAAATGCCTTGTATTTCAACGGGGGAAGTGGGTGTGCCAAGCATGGCGTATCTCCTCTTGATGCGATTGAACAAGGTTTTCTGCTTCTTTTAGCTCTGACGCAGATAAGCCGAAATTTTGTGCGAGTTCAATGATAGGCTCAAGCCAAAATTTAGCTTCGCCGTCCGCGTGCGCAACATGGACGTGCATACGTGACTCTTCCCGCGAGAAAAAATAAAAACGGTAGCCACGTTCACGAAATACGGTGGGGCTCATCAGCATGTTCCTGTTGTTGCAAGGTCGTGCATTATTGCCGATTTATCTCGATTCGTCAGATGGATTCACTGCAAAGCAATCCACCCCCACCTCAAATCATCGCCAATCGTTCGACGGTATCGGGATAGCGTTCGACCAAGCGAATGGCGGCTTGTGCGTTAGGGCGGGCGCGTCCTTGTTCCCAGTTTTCCAAGGTGCGTTCGTTGGTGCGCAGGTAGCGAGCGAACACATTGCGGGAAAGATTGAGTTTTTCGCGTAAGTTCAGCAATTCGTCGGGGGTGATTTGTAGCGCAGGCCTTTTTTCAACGAGGTGTTCGCGCAAGGTGATTTTGCCCGTGCGAGCTGCTTCCAGTGCGGTAAAACCTTCCTGTAATTCATCAAATAAGTTGCGTTTCATTTGGGTCTCCTTGCGGCCAGTTCTTTTTTCAGCATTTTCCACTGAGAATCAAAATCCTTGCTTGTCATTATCCTGCGACTTTAACAGCGTACACGAAAGTGATCTTGTTTTTCATTCGCGCATTTTACCCAGATATACCAAGCCTTACGTTGCATTTTGGAGATGCCGCACCCGTCAAGACCGTGCGGATCAATCCATACCTACTGCCAATCCCCGCCGAGAGTTCAAGGGTAATCTGTTGTTTTGACTTGAGAGATAAAAACACGTCATCTATCCCCATCAAAGACAGGATGAACATATTTTATTGGTAAGTATTCACTTACCTGTAACTCTCGGTTTATGCGGTGCGTGGGCAAATAGGCTGTCATATAGCCAACGTGGGAGTAGCTTCAGCATGCCTCCTACAATGCCCATTTGCCACGGGATCACCGTAAAGCGGGTTTGTCGGGCAATGGCACGTGCCATACGACGGGCAGCGACTTCGGGAGCTAAGATAAAAGGCATGGGATAGGGGTTAATCGCGGTCATCGGCGTACTGATGTAGCCAGGGCAAATTGTGACGACTTTTACGCCGCTACCGTGCAATTCGACACGGAGTGATTCCAAATAGCTGATGGCTGCAGCTTTAGAAGCGGAGTAGGCACTTGCACCTGGCAGGCCACGAAAACCTGCGACGCTGGCAATGCCCACCAACGTGCCGCGTTTTGCGTCGCGCATGGGGCGTAAAAAAGGTTGGAAAGTTTTGACCATGCCCAAGACGTTGATGTCCATGACCTGTTGGAACGCTGCTAGGTCTTCGGGGTATTCGGTCAGCGTCCCGACACTCACCCCTGCGTTGGCAATGACGATGTCAGGGCAACCGACGTGCTGGATAAAGTCTTGTGCGGCATGTTGCAGCGCAGCAGCATCGCGCACGTCCAGTGTGTAGGGATAAACGTGTTCGGGGAATTCATCGCATAGCGTTTGCAGTAAATCGCCGCGACGGGCGTAGACGGCAACGTGCGCGCCAGTTTGCAAATAATGACGCGCTAAGGCGAGTCCTATACCACTGGATGCGCCGCTGATAACGACACGGGAGGTTGGGGAAGTGTGGGGCATAAAAGACAAGCCCGTGTGAATCGGTCATTATTCACACGGGCAAAGTTGAGTGCGTTAAGGTTTAGCGAGCTGTTAGTGAGTGTGTTTCTTTGCGGCCGCAGCGGCTGGTTTCGTCGCGGCCATGCCGCGTTCTTGTCGCACTTTTGCGATCACGTCATTCAAAATACGTGGCACATCTTGCGGTTGCTGCTGGGTAATCACGTATTTCCCAGCAACGACTAAGGTGGGGGTGCCTTGAATTTTATACGTGCGTATCATTTGCTTGGCTTGATTGACTTTGCTGTTCACGGTAAATGAGTTGAAAGCCGCTGCAAATTTATCTTTATCCACGCCATTCCTAACGACCAATGGGCTAATGGAGTTTAAATCAAACAACTCTGCTTGTTGCACGTGTATCGCTTGATAAATCGCATCATCCACTTGTTTGAGTTGACCCAAACCTTCTAGGGCATAAAAAGTACGCGCTAAAGGTTCGGTGGAGGCGTTGAACATGGTGGGTACATAATGTAATTCAACGTCTTTAGGCATGGTTTTCTCCCACTCCATCAAGAATGGGTGTAGGTGAAAGCAGTGTGAGCATTGATAGAAGAAGAATTCCAGCACTTCGATCTTTTGGTTGCTGGTGGGTTGAGATGGACTCATCAGTACATAATCTTTACCTAATTGCGAATCGGCGAATGCCGTGGTGCTGAACAGTAAAGTGGTTGCAAGTAACAAACGATGCATCAAATTCTTCATGTGTAAACTCCTTCAGTTAAAAATTAGGGAATGACTATTGACTCTGTGCGCTGGCTCTCATGCCAAGTGCATGCAATTTTGCTTTCGCACTGGTTAGGGATTTTTGGTCGGAATAGGGGCCGATAGCAACGGTGTAGCCCGCACGTTTTTTCAAGTATTTTTGTTCTTTGAGGTGGACTGGCAGCCCTTTTGCCAGTAATTTTTGTTGCAATTTGGCTGCGCCATCATAATCGGGAAAGAATTCTACTTCCAAATAAGTCGATTGACTCTCCGTTTGAGAGGGAGGGGGCGCAGGTGTTTTATTCGCTTGAGTCGTCAAAGATTTAACAGGCGGGGTGCTGGCTACCTGCGAGGTGGCATGATGAGGCGCATCAGTAGATGCCGTTACTTTATTGCTGACAAAAGGTACATTCTGTGGGCGATCAGGTGCAACGGGTTTGATCACGGCTACCCTATTGGATGAAGGATTAATCGTTACCAGCGGCCTTTCTTCAGCGACATTAACCGTCGGGGTGGCAGGTTCAGGAGATGCTGGATAAATGGTGATGGGTGCCGCTCCAGAGTTTCTGACCGCATACTCTTGTGTCGCAGGCGCAGGGATCACGGGGTAATGGCGTTGTTCCAAAATTTCATAGAATTCAAAATTTTGTTTATTGACCGTGTCATTGCTCGCTAGTTTGCGTACCACTTGGATTTCAGGTTGCGGCTTAACTCCCGATGCCGTCAAGGGTGTGACAAAAATTTCATGGCGACTATTAGTGCGGACACGGTAACCATTCAGGGTGATGACCGCATCAAGGTTGCCCGTTCTGCGCTGCGCCGCCAGTAATTCTTCAACGGTATTAGGCGGGAGCTTTAAATCTCGTGCAACCACTTGATTTCTATTTACAAAAGGTGTGGGATTTTTAAAAATTAACCACGCCAAGGCTGAAGTCAAAGCAATGCCGCCCAGCATGCCTAGCAAAATACCAAGTATCGTATTCCCAATTTCAAGCTTTTTCATGGTTTTCTTTCTGTTACATCGTATCGGGTGCATTCACGCCCAATAAGCCTAAGCCATTGCGGATCACTTGTGCAGTTGCGGCACACAAACTCAAGCGTGCCAATTTTACTACTTCATCATCGACCAAAAAGCGCGTGGCATTGTAATAACGATGGAAGTCGGCTGCCAAGTCTTTCAAATAAAATGCAATCAGATGCGGGGCTAAATCATGAGCGGCTGTCTCTACAACCTCAGAATAATCAATCAGTTGTTGAAGTAAGGTCTTTTCTTCTTCACTGTCTAGCAATCCGACATTTGCATCACCGAACACCAAACCCTCGCATTGTTTCAACACGGTTTGGATACGCGCGTGGGCGTATTGAATGTAATACACGGGGTTTTCGTTGCTTTTGGACGTTGCCAAATCAATGTCAAACACCAGTTGCGAATCAGGCGAACGGGCTGCTAAGAAATAACGCGTGGCATCGCAACCCACTTCGTCAATCAAATCACGCAACGTGACGTAACTACCCGCCCGCTTGGAGATTTTAACTTCTTGACCATTGCGCAACACCGTCACCATCTGATGCAACACATAATCGGGCCAACCTTGGGGAATGCCGACATTCAAGGCTTGCAGCCCTGCGCGCACGCGGGTGATGGTGGAATGATGATCCGCGCCTTGTTCGTTAATCACGCGAGTAAAACCACGTTGCCATTTATCCAAGTGATACGCCACATCGGGCACAAAATAGGTAAATCCGCCGTCGGTTTTGCGCATCACGCGGTCTTTATCATCACCAAAATCGGTGGTGCGCAACCACAGTGCGTCATCTTGTTCGTAAGTGTGTCCGCTGGCGATGAGCTTTTCCACCGTTGCGGCAACTTTCCCTTCGGAATACAACGCCGATTCCAGCGAAAACACATCGAATCCCACTCGGAACGCACGCAAATCTTGATCTTGCTCACGGCGCAGATACGCTACGGCAAAATGACGAATTGCCTCTTTATCATGCACATCGCCTTTGCCCGTGATGTGCTGGTCATCCGCTTCCACGGTTTCTTGCGCCATATAGCTGCGCGCCACGTCGGCAATATAATCGCCGCGATAGCCATTTTCTGGCCAAGACGGATCGTCAGGCGTGATGCCTTGGCAACGCAATTGCACCGATGAGCGCAAGTTATCAATCTGCGCGCCTGCGTCGTTGTAATAAAACTCGCGAGTCACATCCCAACCCGAAGCCGCCAACACATTGCACAAACAATCGCCCACTGCCGCGCCGCGCCCGTGTCCAATGTGCAACGGGCCTGTGGGATTAGCTGAAACAAATTCAACTTGCACTTTACGCCCCGCGCCGATGTTGCCGCGCCCATATTCCGCTTCTGCGTGCAATACGGTTTTGACCACGGCTTGTTTCGCGGCGGTGGTGATAAACACGTTGATAAATCCCGCCCCTGCGATTTCGACTTTTTCAATCACGTCCGAGGCAGGCAATGCAGCAATCAAGGCTTGAGCAATATTGCGCGGCGATTGACGCAACGGTTTCGCCAATTGCATCGCTAAATTACAGGCGTAATCGCCGTGCGATGCTTGTTTGGGACGTTCAATTAAAATGGTGGCTTGTGTTTCCGGCGCGACTACGCGCAAAGCTTCGGCAAACAAATGGGCAAGATGGGATTTAAAATTTAACACGGCAGACATGAGATAAAGCACCTTCAAAACGGGCGCGGATTATAGCACTTTGCCTAAACATGCTCATTTGCGATTTAATATCGAATGTCCAATCTAATGTAAAAACGCTTTTGTTTAGGCTCCGTGTATTCGTACATCGAGTTAATTGGGGTTTGTATGTAAGGCTCGGATGTGTGATTCAGCCCGTTTGTTGGTGGCTTCTCGTGATCTAATGACAGGTCGTCAGGTGCTTTGGTTGCGAGGGTGTGATAATAAAGCTAGAAAGGGTTTGACAGGTCGTCATGCGTACAATAGAATGTGCGCCCTTCGAGGTTTACTTATTGAATTATTAGGAATTGTGGCTATGAAAACATTTTCCGCTAAAGCCGAGGAAGTCCAGCACGACTGGCTTCTGGTTGACGCAGCAGACCAAGTGCTAGGCCGCTTGGCTGCACAAATTGCCTCACGTTTACGTGGCAAGCATAAAGCAATCTACACACCGCACGTTGATACAGGCGATTTCGTCGTTGTAGTCAATGCGGATAAGCTGCGCGTGACTGGCAATAAGGCGGAAGCTAAGTTGTATCATCGCCACACAGGTTATCCAGGCGGTTTGTACACAACAAACTTTACCAAATTGCAAGGTCGCCATCCTGCCCGCGTATTAGAAAAAGCGGTTAAGGGTATGCTGCCTAAAGGTCCATTGGGCTATGCGATGTTGCGCAAGATGAAGGTTTATGCGGGTGCAGCTCACCCCCATGAAGCGCAGCAACCTAAACTCGTTAATCTGTTGAAAGCGTAATCATGAGCGTATCTTATAACTACGGAACAGGTCGTCGCAAAAGTGCGGTGGCACGTGTGTTCATCAAAGCAGGCAAAGGCGACATCGTTGTAAACGACAAGCCAGTTGATGTGTTTTTTTCACGCGAAACAGGTCGTATGATTGTGCGTCAACCATTGACTTTGACCGAAACACTGGGCAAATTCGACATCATGGTTAACGTCAGCGGCGGCGGCGAAGCGGGTCAAGCAGGTGCAGTTCGTCACGGCATCACACGCGCATTGATCGAATACGATCCAGCATTGAAACCCGTGTTGAAACATGCAGGTTTGGTAACACGTGATGCACGTGAAGTCGAACGTAAAAAAGTCGGTTTGCGCAAAGCTCGCCGCAGGAAACAATTCTCCAAGCGTTAATTTGCTGGGATGTATTGAAAAAGCCGCCTTCGGGCGGCTTTTTCGTGCGCATTTTGTTGTATCATGCGCAGGGTTTTAGGATGACTCCTGCTAAATCTCCCATCAAAGTTAAGATGGGCAAATAACAAATGACGATCAGGAATGACGACAATGATTAAAGTAGGCATAGTAGGCGGAACGGGTTATACAGGCGTGGAGTTATTGCGTTTATTGGCCGCGCATCCACAAGTGAATTTACAAGTGATTACTTCACGAGCGGATGCGGGGGCTCAGGTCAATAAAATGTTCCCCAGTTTGCGCGGCTTTGTGGATTTAGCTTTTACTCACCCTGATGAAGCGCATTTGGAACAATGTGATGTCGTATTTTTCGCCACGCCCAATGGCATCGCAATGCAGCAAGTGCGGGCGTTGTTGGATGCTGGGGTGAAGGTGATTGATCTGGCGGCAGACTTCCGTTTGCAAGACATCGCTACATGGGAAAAATGGTATGGTATGACCCACGCTTGCCCTGATTTGGTGGCGGAAGCAGTGTATGGTTTGCCAGAAATCAATCGTGAAAAAATCAGACAAGCGCGGCTGATTGCTAATCCTGGTTGCTATCCCACCGCCGTGCAGTTGGGCTGGTTGCCCTTGCTGGAAGCGGGCGTGATTGACACCAGCTATCTGATTGCCGATGCTAAATCGGGCGTATCAGGCGCGGGGCGTACCGCAGGGATTAGCAATTTATTCTCTGAAGCAGGCGATAATTTCAAAGCCTACGGGGTTGCAGGACATCGTCATTTGCCTGAAATCAAACAAGGCTTGGCGCGCATGGTGGGCAAAGAAGTGGGACTGACATTTGTGCCACATCTGACCCCGATGATACGCGGCATCCACGCCACGTTGTATGGCAAGTTGACGCAGGATGTAGATTTACAGGCTTTATTTGAACAGCGTTACGCCGATGAACCTTTTGTGGATGTCATGCCCGCAGGCAGTCATCCTGAAACGCGTTCGGTGCGTGGCGCAAACCGTTGCCGTATCGCGGTACATCGCCCCCAAGGCGGTGACACCGTGGTGGTGTTGTCGGTCATTGATAATCTGGTCAAGGGTGCGGCGGGGCAAGCGGTGCAGAATATGAACATCCTGTTTGATTTACCCGAAACCACGGCATTGAACAACGTGCCGTTGCTGCCTTAACATGTGGCGACGCGCCAAACGGCGATTCAGTATTTACGCCCCCAAGGTTTCCATTCGCCCGCATATTCCTTGGTATTTGCGCTGGAGTTTGGTGCTGCCGTTTGTGTTGGGAGCCGCAGGGTTGATTTGGTTCGCCTATAACAGTGGACTGCAATTCGCAGGCTTTCACCGTGGTGAGACAATAGAAGAGTTAACCCAGTTACGCGGACAAGTGACTAAATTAAGTGCGGAAAATACCCTGCTCAATAGTCAACTGGTGAAGTATGAACGGCAAATCCAAATGGCTCAGGGTAGTAGTCAGGAGACCGTACAACAATTGAAGATACTGAATGAAGAGAATGCCAAGTTACAGGAAGACTTGTCTTTTTTTCAGAGTTTGACTGCAACACGTGCTCAAGAAGGTGAGTTAGCGGTGCATCGACTACGCTTGGAACACGATAAAATGCCAGGAGAGTACCGTGTTAGGATGCTATTTGTGCAAGGGGGGCAGCGCGCCAAAGAGTTGGTTGGACACTATCAACTTGTTGCGACGCTCATTAAAAATGGACAAAAATCGACGCAAATGTTTCCAGCGTCGGATGCAGTGAGTGTCCCTTTTCAGTTTAAATTCAAGTATTATCAGCGCGTGGATCAGATTATCCAGTTGTCGCAAGATGTGCAGTTAGAAAGTATCCAAGTTCGTGTTTTTGAGCAAGGTGCGCGTGAGCCCAAAATACGTCAAAGCGTCAATCTATCTTAAGGAGTTTTTATGTTTGGTAAAAAAGTCAGTAACAGTAGCAAGCCACAAAGTCAGATTGATTCGCTCATTGGTGCAGAAACGACAATACAAGGTGATTTACACTTTAGTGGTGGCATGCGCATAGATGGTCGTGTGAATGGCAATATTTATGGCACCAAAGACAAAGCCAGCACCTTGGTGTTAAGCGAGCAAGGTCAAGTCAATGGGGAAGTGACGGTGAGTCATCTTGTGGTCAATGGCACGGTGAATGGTACTGTCACTGCTGTTGAATATCTAGAGCTGCAAGGCAAAGCACGTGTGACGGGTGATGTGAATTATAAAACGATGGAAATCCAGCTTGGTGCGATTGTAGATGGACGTATGATCCATACGATAGCACCAACTGAGAAAGTTTCGGAAGCGAAGGTCGCAGACGTAAAAGAAAAAGCAAACGATTCAAAATCAAAATAACACATTCTTAGGAGAATATTAATGAATGCAATGAATGACTTGCAAGACCCGTTGTTGTTTACTGACAATGCGGCGAATAAAGTAAAAAGCTTAATTGAAGAAGAAGGCAACCCAGATCTGAAGTTGCGCGTTTTTGTGAGTGGCGGCGGTTGCTCTGGTTTTCAGTATGGTTTTACTTTTGATGAAGTAACCAATGAAGATGACACTGTGCTGAACAAAAACGGCGTGCAATTACTGATTGATCCGATGAGCTTCCAATATTTGGTCGGTGCGGAAATCGACTACCAGGAAGGTTTGGAAGGTTCACAGTTTGTGATTAAGAACCCCAATGCTACGACCACATGCGGCTGCGGATCGTCTTTCTCGGTCTAGGCATCTCGTCCAAGCTGCTCAATCACAAAGCAATATAGCGTAGTACACAGCCGCTATGAATGCGGTATTTTTCATGGCGGGGGTGTCCCACTCCAGCATTTGAGGTGTAGGAAGGTGTTTTCACGAGGTATTGGGCTTTTCAAAGCCCCCAGACAAATTGCATATAAGTCCACGCTAATTTTTCTTGGGTAATTGGTGTCGTTTTTTTGAGTATTGAATGAAATTAGAAATCCCTTGTTCAACCTGCTGGACAACGACACCTTTGAGTCGTTGTTTACCCCCTGCCGCAATTCCAACTTGTTGGGGTTAAGGCAAATCGCGCTGGACGACAAGACGGTATCTATTCAGACTTGTATTTGGTTTCCGCATTCAAACCCCAAACAGGCAAGCCATTCGCGTCAAAAGACACAAGTCGTGGCAAAAAGCACGATCTGACGACCATGATTGAGATGGTTGAATACCTCAAACTCAAGGATTGTGTCATGACAACGATTCCAACGACATAATCACTGCTGCATTCAGCTTTGCTGAGAACCTGTTTACGATCTGTCGCGAGAGGTTGTCAGCGCAGCGCAGAAAACGCAGTTTATGTCGTGTAAATGAGGGTTTCGAGAGCGCATGAGTCCTGATCACTAAGATCGTAAACAGGTTCTAAAAGAATGTGCCAAGGCGAAACACATGCCACCGTTTCAGTACAGGCACAATCTAACAGAATTATTTGCGAGTAAACGGAAAACCGTGCAACAAGAAAGCAACCTATGGGGTCACAGCAGGGGGGCCATGAAGGAAATAAATTCATTGATGATAATCTCATCGTGTCCTACGTCTCGCATCTCCCATTTGATCGTGTTGAGAAGTTTAGCTTTTTTATAAAGGTTCAATTTGCGCTTCGTTGAAAATGTTCGGATGCGAACAACCATACTATCGAACTTATTCTGGTATGTTTTTGCTGGAATAGCCTTCCCCTTTTGATCTTCAGGGGGAAATAACCGATTTACTTCGCGGACTATTTCCTGTGCAAACGAAACCACCTCTACTACGTTGAACCAATCAAGTATCATGTTAGTGTTCCAAGTATATTTCTGGAATAAAAGGGCATCACTTGCAGTTGTTGAACTTGGACATCGTCCACGAGCATCAAGCAAGTTTAACCTAAAAACCGCAGTTACCCGCCCGCATCAGCGGTGCATGTAAGTAATCGGCTGTTTTGAGGTGGGCTAATGCCAGCCACAAGCAGTTTGAGATGGTCGCAGACCAAGTTCCACACGGTGGCTGATTTTAACTGCTCCGTAGCACGAAGCACCCATTGCTGGAGCAAGGCGGAGACTCGCATCAGTGCTGCTTGAGCCTTGCCGAAATCGGCGTGCTGTCCAGTCAACGTAATGCTTGTTTGCCCCGCATGTTCCGTTTTGCGCCCCACCGCAGACATCAGCCACGGACGACTGGTGATCGCCTCACGGCGAGAATGTGGATTGGCTAGGCGAACGAACACGCTCCACCAGTTGTAAATCAATGCCACGGCTCTGGCCGAGAGTTGGCAGCGATGTAAATCCTGCGTGGTAAAACCACCCCAGCCCCACTGGTTCTTCAGTTCATCAAAGGCATTTTCCGCATCCGCACGGTCACGGTAGAGTTGACCCAGACTGAGTATCCCGTACTCGGTATTGGTGACCAACACGGCATATTCGTATCCCGTGATGGCCTTACCTGATCGCCGATCCGCCTCAATAAAGCCCAACACTTGCTGGCCATTATCTTCACCCGCAATCACCATCTCGCCCTTAATCGGACGTCGCAATACCACCACCCGCCTTGCTTCAGCCCAACCCGCGAGTGCCAGTCTGCTGTCACGCCCTTCCCAGCCCTGACCTGCATTCGTCCAGTCGTTCTCACGAAACAATCGCCCAATGTGGCGTTTAACGTTTGTGGTCAGTTTGAGTTTGAACAGATATGGCTGATCACGCGCTTCCAATTCGCGCATCAATGGGTTGTTGCCGAACGCACAGTCGCCGCGCACCAGCGCGGGTTTGCGTGTGGCGGGGAGATTGTCAAGTAGCTTCAGCAACCCTGGCTGAGTATGGCAGGCAGCATGTTCATTCCCCGCATGGACTTCAACACCCAAGACTTGGCGCAGTCCTGCCATCAGATAGGTGTGATAGGTATGCGAAGGACGACCAGGTTTCTTGGGGTTGTAGGAAACCACGGCACCTTCTTGCTTGCCATACAGCGGTTTGACGGTGGTGTCGGTATCCAGAATCCAAGCTGCGTCCAGCAACGGTGCGACGCTATCGTGGAGGTGCGTATCCAGCCACGCCGTCCCTTCAGCTTCAGGTATACGCTTGAGCGCGTTGCGCAGGGCGTCTTCCGAGATGACCTTGTTCATGTTCAACATGATTATAGATACGGCTAGGTTATGTTTGAATTTTTTCGCAGATAACTCTATGTAAATATAGTGAAACTTTTACATAGGCTTCAAACTTCACTTGGCCGAATCAATAGGATTAACGCCATCACAACGAATTGTCGTGACGTGGGAATATCGCCTGTGACCAGACAGGGTGGATAACATCCACGTGCCCAGCACATCGGACTTGCTCGGCGCATTGTGGCTGGGATACACCAGCGGGCAACTTTCTAGCCAGCGCGCCCATAAGCCAGTCAAGGTGAGAAACTCGATAAAGTACGCTAGTTGACCCATCGGGGTTGCTGCACTTTTACTTTCCCAACGCACCTGCACACGGCCTGCTAACGTCTGCACCCCAGCGCATGAATTCAGTACTTCTGCCTGTTGCGACCGCTTCCGTTTCGCCTCACCCATTGGGTGACTCCTCTGTTAACGACAAAACCCATATCCTGCCAGACTTTCAGCTGATTTACTCAGGGTTAACTGCGGTTTTAAGGATGATTGAGGTGAGCACGTGCTGGATTCGGTGCCAGCCGAATAGCGTCTAGGTAGTGCTGCATCGCTTCGTCGAACCGCCCCTCCGCCTCAAGAATATGCCCTTCGGCAATTAAATGTGTTGCTTCCTGCTCGGATGCGATTGCTTTGCATCTATCGCTATCAGAAATTGCTTGCCTAGCAGAGCGGAATCGTTCGAATATCCACATGTCGCAACCTTTTTCAAGATAGTTTTCATTAAATTGCCAGCTTAGCACGGACAGATTGTATATGAGCAAAAAATTTAAACGACGCAAGGACTCACACCCACTTTTGGCTTAAAAATTGGTGTTTTTTGGGATAAGACTATCAATAAACAGCCTACTTTTTAAATTTCCCCATTTCCCCCGCTCTTTTCAATATTTACATTCGGTAATGTATAGTGTGCGACATGTCTATCACCCTTAAAACCGCAGTTAACCCTGAGTAAATCAGCTGAAAGTCTGGCAGGATATGGTTTTTGTCGTTAACAGAGGAGTCACCCAATGGGTGAGGCGAAACGGAAGCGGTCGAAACAGTCAGAAGCACTGAATACATGCGCAGGGGTGCAGACGGTAGCGGGTCGTGTGCAAGTGCGTTGGGAAAGTAAAAGTGCAGCAACCCCGATGGGTCAACTGGCGTACTTTATCGAGTTTCTCACTTTGACTGGCTTATGGGCGCGCTGGCTAGAAAGTTGCCCGCTGGTGTATCCCAGCCACAATGCGCCGAGCAAGTCCGATGTGCTGGGCACGTGGATGTTATCCACCCTGTCTGGTCACAGGCGATATTCCCACGTCACGACAATTCGTTGTGATGGCGTTAATCCTAATCTGTTGAACATGAACAAGGTCATCTCGGAAGATGCCCTGCGCAACGCGCTCAAGCGTATACCTGAAGCTGAAGGGACGGCGTGGCTGGATACGCACCTCCACGATAGCGTCGCACCGTTGCTGGACGCAGCTTGGATTCTGGATACCGACACCACCGTCAAACCGCTGTATGGCAAGCAAGAAGGTGCCGTGGTTTCCTACAACCCCAAGAAACCTGGTCGTCCTTCGCATACCTATCACACCTATCTGATGGCAGGACTGCGCCAAGTCTTGGGTGTTGAAGTCCATGCGGGGAATGAACATGCTGCCTGCCATACTCAGCCAGGGTTGCTGAAGCTACTTGACAATCTCCCCGCCACACGCAAACCCGCGCTGGTGCGCGGCGACTGTGCGTTCGGCAACAACCCATTGATGCGCGAATTGGAAGCGCGTGATCAGCCATATCTGTTCAAACTCAAACTGACCACAAACGTTAAACGCCACATTGGGCGATTGTTTCGTGAGAACGACTGGACGAATGCAGGTCAGGGCTGGGAAGGGCGTGACAGCAGACTGGCACTCGCGGGTTGGGCTGAAGCAAGGCGGGTGGTGGTATTGCGACGTCCGATTAAGGGCGAGATGGTGATTGCGGGTGAAGATAATGGCCAGCAAGTGTTGGGCTTTATTGAGGCGGATCGGCGATCAGGTAAGGCCATCACGGGATACGAATATGCCGTGTTGGTCACCAATACCGAGTACGGGATACTCAGTCTGGGTCAACTCTACCGTGACCGTGCGGATGCGGAAAATGCCTTTGATGAACTGAAGAACCAGTGGGGCTGGGGTGGTTTTACCACGCAGGATTTACATCGCTGCCAACTCTCGGCCAGAGCCGTGGCATTGATTTACAACTGGTGGAGCGTGTTCGTTCGCCTAGCCAATCCACATTCTCGCCGTGAGGCGATCACCAGTCGTCCGTGGCTGATGTCTGCGGTGGGGCGCAAAACGGAACATGCGGGGCAAACAAGCATTACGTTGACTGGACAGCACGCCGATTTCGGCAAGGCTCAAGCAGCACTGATGCGAGTCTCCGCCTTGCTCCAGCAATGGGTGCTTCGTGCTACGGAGCAGTTAAAATCAGCCACCGTGTGGAACTTGGTCTGCGACCATCTCAAACTGCTTGTGGCTGGCATTAGCCCACCTCAAAACAGCCGATTACTTACATGCACCGCTGATGCGGGCGGGTAACTGCGGTTTTTAGGATCATGGCAATATTTTGATGTTGAAGGGGGACTTGAGCGGCGCGCTGGATGCTTTTAGGAATGCGCTCAAACACAAACCAGATTATGCTGGGGCTTACCTCAACATGGGCAATGCCCTGCTGGACAGTATGACGAGGCGGTGGCGAACTACCATAACCTCAGTTCGACCTAATTTTATTGCACAAATGGTAGCAAATCGGCATGGTTGATATTGAGGGAAGGTTTCTTTTCCTGATAGGAATATGCGATCAGGCATGCGATGGCATTGACGACGAAGTTTCTCAATGAACGATGACGAGAGTGTTCAAGGTTGAAGGTGTTTTTCAATTGGTCGTTGATGGTTTCGATAATGCTGCGTTTGCGCAGGATCAACTTGTCAAATGCGGCTATGACTTTGGGTTTCATGTTCTTTTTCAGGGTGGTAATCAATTCCACATTTTGTTTCGCCAATAGCTCGGTGAGTTTTTTGGAAACATAGCCTCTATCACCAAATAGCTTACCAATCAGTCTCTTAACCAAGTTTGGCACGGGTGTGCGGTCATCCACATTGCCCCGCGTGAGACAGAAAGACAGGATTTCTCCGCAATCATTGACCATAAAGTGCAGCTTGAAGCCATAGAACCAGCCCGTGGAACTCTTGACTCGCCCAGCCAGCTCTTTAAAGGTTTTATGCCGAGGAATGCGGATGTTCTCACAGACCCGCAATGGCGTGGAATCCACAAAAGCAATTCCGCGACTTTGACCACAGCGGCTTTGCATAAAGGCCGTCAAGGGTTCAAGGATCTCTGACATCAGCTCCACAAAACGGTTATAGCTCGGTAAGTTGGGAAATTCACCTTTAAGGTTCTGCGCCAGATGCTTGGTGTAGAACCATTTCAGCGTACGATAGCCGCTGGTTTGGTACAACACCACAATCGTGATGATCTCACTTTCGCATAGCATCTTCGGCGTATTGCGCTTACAACGCCCATTCAGCAAGCGTGTCCGCTGCCATTCGGGGATAAAAACAGCACAAAAATCATCAATATCGCAAAATAGTTTGTGTAAAATCATCACTGCAGCCTTTCTCTGAAGATCACGGGAGGTTAGAAACCCTATTCTTTCAGATTCTTAAGGCTGCTGCTTATTTTGGTCGAACTGAGGTTACCATAGGGCATTGGAAATTCAGTCCGATTACGCCGAGGTGCGTTGTGGTCTGGGCGTTGCCCTGAAAGAACTTGGTCAACTAGACAGCGCGATAGCGAGTTTTCGCCACGCGCGGGAGATCAATCCAGACTTGGTCGAGGCGCGTTCCAACTTGGGCAATGTTTTGGGAGACCTCTACAACACTGGAAATGCGCTATTGGACAGTGGAAAACTAACCGATGCAGTGGCCGAGTTGCCGCCAAGCACTGAAAATCAAACCTGATTGCGTCGAGGTACATAACAATCTGGGTCTTGTACTGCAAAAACTTGGACAACTTAATGGCGCGATGGCAAGTTACCGCCGCGCACTGGAGATTGAACCCAACTTCATTGACGCGTTTGACAATCTGTTGTTTGCCCTGAATTACACCGCCAGCCATTCACCCTCATATTATCTCGAACAGGCACGCCTATTTGGTCAGGTCGTTGCAAGAAAAGTGACATCGCGTTTTTCTGCTTGGCAGTGTGTGGCTCGACCAGAATGCCTGCGGGTGGGTATGGTGTCGGGAGACTTGCGCGAGCATTCAGTGGGATATTTTTTAGAGGGGCTGTTGACCCATATTGACCAGACCCGCATCGAACTGATTGCTTATCCGATACAAGACAAGAAAGATGAGCTCATCGCCCGCATCCGTAGATATTTCACTGAGTGGAAACCACCGACCAACAAAGACGATGAGATCGCTGCGCGATTGATCCACGCCGACGGCGTGCATGTCTTGATTGATCTTTCTGGATACACGGATTACAACCGTCTGCCCGTATTCGCTTGGAAGCCTGCTCCAGTACAGGTTTCATGGCTAGGACTGCCATCCACGACTGGAATAATGGAGATGGATTACGTGCTGGGGGATCCCTATGCTATTCCCACAGGAGATGAAAGTCATTTTTCGGAAGCCGTGTGGCGAATGCCCGAAAGTTGCCTGTGTCTAGCCATTCCTGCGTCCCCCGTGAAGGTCGCTCCGCTTCCTATGCTTTCAGCGGGATATATAACTTTTGGGAGTTTCAATAACCTGACCAAAATAACCGATGCGGTGGTGCAGGTGTGGGCGCGTATACTGCTGTCCGTGCCAAACTCACGGCTGTTACTGAAGACGACGCAGTTAATTGATCCCGTTGTTCGCATGAAGACCCACCAGCGTTTCGCAGCCTGTGGCATTGCATCTGATCGGATATTTCTGTCTGGGACACTGGCCTCCCGCGATGCTCACTTAGCGATGTACAACAAAGTCGATATCGCCTTAGACACATTTCCTTTTCCTGGGGGCACCACCAGTGTGGAAGCCCTGTGGATGGGTGTGCCTGTTTTGAGCATGCGTGGTGACAGATTTATTTCGCTCACTGCTGCAAGCATCGCCCACAACGCTGGATTGCCAGACTGGGTCGCCGCCGATGAAGATGATTACGTTGCCAAAGCTGTGGCATTCACGTCCAATTTTGAACACTTAGCAGCCTTGCGCGCTGATTTGCGGCAACAAGTGCTGGCATCCCCGTTATTCGATGGCTCTAGCTTTGCTCGGAATTTCGAGGATGCGCTGTGGGATATGTGGCAGATGCGAACCCAAGGCAGTTAGTTCACACCACATAAGACGAACTGGTTCGAGCGCGCACTCTGCTGAAGACGGATATGAAGGGGTTGGGTGTTGTTGATGCGGTCAAGTGAAGTTTGAAGTGCGAGTGCAATTGCCACTTACATTGGCTTTATTCTTGTGCTAAATGTTCGCTATGAAGTTGTCCTACCAGCACAGCTAACACGCTTCTGAATTGCTCCTCGTCACATCCCATCAACACGGCATCATCAAGCGCATCTTGGCAGACTTGTTGAATCTCGACCAAATTTTCGTGCATGACCTTGTTTTTTTCTACACAGGCAATCACCGTGCCTTGTGGCGATCGCCAGACAATATCTTGAGTCATCGTCATTATATTTTCGGCAAGGTAACGCCCACTTGCCCTTGGTATTTACCGTTGCGGTCTTTGTAAGAGGTTTCGCATACTTCGTCGGATTCAAAGAATAGCACTTGAGCAATGCCTTCATGGGCATATATCTTGGCAGGTAGCGGGGTCGTGTTAGAAAACTCCAATGTGACATAGCCTTCCCATTCAGGCTCAAAGGGGGTGACGTTGACGATAATACCACACCGCGCATAGGTCGATTTGCCAAGACAAATGGTTAAGACATTGCGAGGGATACGGAAGTATTCAACCGTGCGGGCCAAAGCAAAAGAGTTGGGCGGAATAATGCAATAGTCACCGTTCACTTCCACAAATGAATTTGGATCGAAATTTTTAGGGTCAACGATAGTGCTGTTGATGTTGGTGAATAATTTGAACTCATTGGAACAGCGAATATCGTACCCATAGCTGGATGTCCCATAAGAAACAATACGCTTGCCATCTATTTCTTTCACTTGATTGGGTTCAAACGGCTCTATCATACCGTGCTGTTCCGCCATGCGGCGTATCCATCTGTCTGATTTAATGCTCATTGTGCTGCGGTGAACGTATCCATGCCGAAAAAGGGCATGACGTACACGCGTCTCCATAAATGTTATGAGCACATGATTTTACCCGAATGCATCCTGAACAGGGAAGTTTCATATTGATTCTGCGCTAACTCATTATTTTATTGAAATTAAATACAGCAAGCGGTGGTCGGGTGTCGGAGTCTGTTATATAATCCGCGCCCATTTTACAAGGGGTATGCCATGCAAAGAATCATGCTAAAAGCCAAGTTGCACCGTGTGCATGTAACGCACTCTGAGTTGCATTACGAAGGCTCGTGTGCGATTGACGATGACTTGTTGGATGCAGCAGATATACAGGAATATCAACAAATAGATATTTACAACGTCACAAATGGCGAGCGTTTTACAACGTACGCGATTCGCGCACAACGTGGTTCGGGGCTGATTTCGGTCAATGGGGCTGCTGCACACAAAGCCAATCCTGGCGACTTACTTATTATCGCAACCTACGCAATGTATTCTGAAGCGGAATTGCAAGACTATCATCCGCAATTGGTCTACGTGGACGAGCACAACCGCATTAAAGATAAGCGTGACAAAATCCCTGTTCAGGCCGCCTAATTTTTGTCCATCAAAATGCAAAAAAGCTGGATTTCTCCAGCTTTTTTGTTGAGGTGCCTTGCTTAGAACTTAAATACGGCACCTACCGAAATGACATTCGCATTGCCATTGGTTTTTACCCCTGCGTTCAAGACGGCGGCAGGGTAACTATCCCAACCGAAACGTACGGCAACACCTTGGGACACGTCATATTGTGCTCCAAGCCCGTAAGTTAAACCCGTGCGACTTGTGCCTTGACTGGTAAAGCCTGCGGTGGTGGTTTTTGTGCTGGCTGCACCCAATTTTCCGAACAGTTCAAAATTACGTGTGATCGGCAACGCGCCGACCGCCACCAAACTCAGTGCGTCACCTTTTGCGGTTGAGCCATTGACTGCGGTTGTTTTGCCTATGCCTGTAAATTGCATTTCAACGGCCAAATTGGGGCTGTATTGATAGCCAAACAAACCACCGTAAACGAAATCTGAAGTCTTGCTTAAGGCAACGTTACTGGTCACGCCTAACTTGCCGCTCCCCAACGTCCCACCCACATAAAAACCTTCGTTGGCTGCAAAAGCAGGTGCCGCAACAGCCGATAACAAAGCAAGCGCAATAATTTTTTTGATCATTTTTAAACTCCTATTAAAATTTAGACAATTAGAATGCCGCAGCGACTTAGGTGTCAGCATGCAACGCCCTAAATGTAGATGGTGAAACGACCAAGACGATGGTCGCTAGATTCAATAAGCACAAAAAAGCCCCTCTTGCGAGGGGCTTCTTATCAATCAAGCCAGATTATTGGCAAGATTTAGGCAGTAATGTCAATGGCAATGGACTTGCACCAACCACTGCAACGCTGGTTGTAGTTGAGGGAACGTCTGCGCCAGCAAGACCGTTTGCACAAGTCCAAGCACCTGTCACGGTGTTGTAATTCATGTGAACAGCTAAGTTAGCGATTTTGCTACTTACGCCAGTAGGTTTAAATGTGGCTTGGATAGAAGTTGTGTTTGCGACGGGACCAACGGTCACGCCAGAAACATATTTACCTGTTGTAACCGCGCTGATTGCAGAAACAGACCAATTGCCATCAGTGGTGAAGGCTTCTGTCATTGGAGTCTTCAGGCCATCCAACAAAGTGAACGCTTCAGCGGCTTGAGCGCGAGCTGTGTAATCGCCGTAAGCAGGAATCGCTACTGCAGCCAAAATACCGATAATTGCAACGACAATCATCAGTTCGATCAATGTAAAACCTTTTTGAATGTTCTTCATTTTAAAGCTCCTTAAGTTAAGTGGACACACGTTATTGTGTGGCAAGTCTATTAAGCAAGAGCTATGCCATATTTTAGGTATAATTGAGCTTGATTTAATGGGGTGCGAGTGATTTTTGGCTAAATTTGAATGGCTAGCTTGCAATATTCTTGCTTGTGAGCTACCTAAAGCTTGCGCGTAGCTTACTTGATGTAGGGTGTAAAAAGATCGTCACTCGCGTGACAATAGTGGTCACTACCTTGGTGGAGTCTTAAAAATTGAATACACGAGTGAATAGCATTAAAAATTGTACTATGTTGCAAGCTTGCAAAGTTGAATGGCTTAATTGTGATGCGATTTAGCATTTATCTACGAGTATTCCCTTAATCTAGAAGCCCCAAAATAGTCGTCTAGCCGTCAGCTAAGTGTTTGTAGCAAGGTGGCAGATGGATAGGATTTTTATATGAACAGTGTTAACCCATCATGACCCCCATCCTTATTTTTGATATTGAAACTATTCCCGATATTGCAGGGCTACGCATTTTGCATGGGCTGGATGACAATGTGAGTGATGTCGAGGTGGCAGAAATGGCATTTCAAGTGAGTCGCCAAAGAACAGGTGGCGATTTTGTGCCACACCATTTACAGCGAGTGGTGGCGATTTCTTGTGTTTTGCGGCTAGGCACTCATTTTAAAGTGTGGTCATTGGGTGATCTGGGTGAGAGCGAAGGCAGTCTTATTCAGCGTTTTTTTGATGGCATCGAAAAATATACGCCGCAACTTGTTTCGTGGAATGGCGGCGGTTGTGAATTGCCCGTATTGCACTATCGCGGCCTGATTCACGGGGTGGTTTGTCCACGATACTGGGATAGAGGCGAGCGCGATAGTAATTTTGAACAGAATAATTACCTCAATCGCGATCACACGAGATATTTGGATTTGATGGAATTATTGGCAAGGAAAACTGAAAATCTTTCCCTGAGTGACTTTTCCAAGCTCATCGGTTTGCCAGCGAAGATCGGAATGGATAGTAGCAACGTGTGGGATGCTTATCAGAACGGGCAGCTAGCTGAGATTCGCCATGACTGTGAACTCAATGCGCTGAGTACCTATCTGGTGTTCACGCGCTTTCAGATGATGCGGGGGGTGTTGAGCCGCGATGCCTATCAACAAGAATGTGACCTCGTGCGTGCAGAATTGCAAAAACTTAACCAAGCACATCTCAACGCATATCTCGCTGCATGGGAACCTACCAAGTGAGTCTGAAATGTCGACATGTATGGCAAGCCACTGGCTGGTTTTTATTGGGTTTTATCACCTATCTTTCGCTGATGCCCCACCCGCCTGAGCCGTTTACTTTTAACCAAGTTGATAAGTTAGAGCATGGTTTGGCATACATGACGCTCTCTTTGTGTTTTTGCCAAATGTATCTTCGACCCTTGCGCTGGATGGTTTTGCTTGTCGTATGGGGAATAGGTATCGAATTTGTCCAAGGCTGGACAGGCTATCGCTATTTCGACATCTGGGACATGGTAGCCAATAGCACGGGCGTGCTGCTAGGATACCGTAAAGACTCCCTTGGGTAGCTTGTGTGCACGAATTGAAAAAAAAGGGGAGCCTCATTAGCCTTGTGAAAGGTTGAGATCTGCACATTGGATGTGTTGTCCGAGAATGCGCCTTGAAAGGTGCTGTTAGAAGGTGGATTTTTCTTGAAACCCACCTTGCGTGCTTGTCTAGCAAGGTGGGAGTGCATCATCGGTGCGCTTCAGTCCCTTTGATGCTGGAATGGGTTTTAGAACGGAATATCGTCGTCAAAGTCATCGAAGTTGTTTTTGGCGGCGGGTGCGGGACGTGTTGCAGCGGGGGCAGGTGCCGTACGCGCAGGGGCGGGCGCGCTGCTACGCTCAGGTTGTTGCTGGTATTCATCCCCGCCGCTTTGGTAGCCACCACCAGATGAGGATTTGCTGCCCAACATTTGCATGGTATTGGCGACGATTTTAGTGGTGTAGCGGTCTTTGCCTTCTTTATCCGTCCATTTTTCGGTGCGGATGCTGCCTTCAACGTATATCTGCGAGCCTTTTTTCAGGTATTGACCGACCACTTCGGCTTGACGACCAAAGAATGTCAAATTATGCCATTCGGTGCGTTCCTGCATTTGACCTTGTTTGTCTTTCCATTTGTCAGTGGTTGCTAATGTCGCGCTGGCAACGGCTTCACCACTGGGCATATATTTGACTTCTGGATCCTTGCCAAGATGCCCTACTAAAATCACTTTATTTACTGACATTGCTATTTCCTTTTAAAACAAGTTGTTGTATCGCACTTTCATCGAATCCTTGCATATCTACTTTTAAGCAAGCAATGCCCTCACTGGCAATGACTAGCACTTCTCGCACGCCTTGTACCGCAGCGAGTTGCTGTTGCAACTGCACTGCCTCCGATTCGCTGAGGGCAAGCAGATGGTAGAGCTTAGTGCTGACCGCGCGAGGGGGATTCATCGTGCTGGCGATGATCAGCCATAACAACAATAAACCCGCACTGAACATTAACACGCTGTTATGCCCCACATGCTGCATCAAGACGCCGCCCATCACCGCACCAAAAAACGCACCTAAAAATTGCACACTACTGTACACCCCCATCGCGGTTCCTTT
Organism: Gallionella sp.; assembly: GCA_028688275.1. GTDB lineage: Bacteria > Pseudomonadota > Gammaproteobacteria > Burkholderiales > Gallionellaceae > Gallionella. The sequence goes on from JAQTYN010000008.1 coordinate 44,383, forward strand.
GGCTGCCAACGGGGCAATTTTGCTAATCAGCGAAGGCAAAGAGGCTTCTAAAATGTTGAACGCAGTGAAGAAAATCAACAAGGCTGCCGCGACCAACCAAAGACTATTTTGTCCCACCAAAAGCAAGAATTGTGCCGAAAAAGCCAACGCAATTGCCAGCATAAATACCTGTTTCATCTTGGCTTTTTTCTCGGCGATGATGATAGGTGGCACCATTAGCATAAACGCCAGCAACATGACAGGTAGATAAATTTGCCAATGTTGTGCTACCTCCAGCCCGTTGTTTTTGAGAATAAACGGCACTTGCATAAACACCGACATCAAAATCGCATGGAGGGCGAAAATGCCAAAATCCAAGCGCAGCAAGTCTTTGTTGCGTAACACTTCAGCGAATTTACTGCGACTGGCTTCGGTGTCGCTGTGAAAATGGGTGAGTACGGGGTTCGGAATCACAAAGCGTACCAAGCCAATCGCCACCACTGCCAACACGCCCGTCATCGCAAAGATGCCTGGCACGCCCAGTATGCCATGGAGCAAGGGCGATAAAATCAACGAGAAGGAAAAAGTCAGCCCGATGGTCATGCCGATCATTGCCATGGCTTTGGTACGGACTTCTTCGCGAGTCAAATCAGCGGTCAGTGCCATGACGGCAGCGTTAATGGCACCCGCCCCTTGAATCGCCCGTCCGATAATCACCCCATAAATGCTATCAGCGGACGCGGCGACAAAACTACCGAGCGCGAAAACAATCAGTCCGCCGTAAATAATCGGCTTGCGTCCATAACGATCCGACATCCAGCCCGCTGGGATTTGCAAAATCGCTTGGGTCAGACCGTACACCCCCAGTGCCAGCCCCATGAGGATGTGGTTTTCGCCCCCTGGAAGATGCTCGGCATATAGCGCGAAGATCGGCAAAATAATAAATAAACCTAGCATACGCAAGCCGTAAATGCCCGCCAAGCCAAAGCTGGCACGCTTTTCAGCAGGGTTCATGGTGTATTGGGTAAGCGGCATAATGGCATTTGTCAGGCGAAATAGAGACTCACATATTAGCAGGTCGCCCCTACTTACGGAAACGCTACATCTGCATTTTCTGGTAATTCAGGGCATCTTGCCGTGCTCAATAAGCGAGTTAATGATGAGCAATCGTTGAGCGGATTGATTATCTGCGAGGCGGGTCGGGTACATATTGGTTTGGAAATGCTTGTGGTTCAGGAGGGTGTTTAGGGCGACGAATAACACCCATTTGAATTAAATGTTCTGTACTATCATAGCGCAAAGCGACGATTTCAGCAGGTTGATCACTCGCGCGTCTAAAAGTGGTGGTGGTGACAGGATCGTATTGGCGTTCGCCATGTCCTGTACCTAGGCGTTCTGCCTGTTTCATCGGTGCTGCGGCACTGGGCACAGCAGCCATCCGTCCTGCCGATGCCTCACCCATATGACCCCTATTGCTTTCTTGACTGTCGTGTCGACTGGGTTGATTGCCATCATATTGATTGTTCATCATCGGCGGGGGAGGAAGGGGCTCTTTTTCGCGATACACGGCAACCCCGATGATGCCGACATTATCAGGGCGATCTGTCCGTGCCGCGTAGGAATCGGGTAGGGAGGTAAAATAAAATTGCGCAATTTCAGTGTCGCTCTTGCGCCAGCCCGCGACTTCCATTTGTTGGTAGGGACTGAGTACATAGCCCGCTTGTTTAGGCGAGGCGGTTTCACCACTGATGGCATTGATCCCATCGACTGAAACAATGGCAAGAATGCGATTTTGGGTGCGATTAGTTAGGCGAATTGCATAACGTTGGTCGGGTTGTCCTGCGACATAGGTTTTGCCGTGATAAGGGTATGTTTGCAGCGCGCGTCCCGTGTCTTGGTTAATCACTTTCATTTCGAGTAACTCGTTGGCATATGAGGGTAGTGATAACCCAACCAGAACGATGATGAACCAGCGAATCCAAAAAGTATGCATGATTTCTCCTAAAAACGGGTGGGAGCACGGGGCGCGGATGCACCCCGCGTAAAGACACTAGTTTGCTGCGTTCCCGCGCTTACCACGTACTGGTTTATTCGTGCGTTCAGGTTTTGGGGCGGGCGGGCGTGGCTCTGCGTTGCGCGGCTGGCTGGGTGCAGGCTGAGCCTGCGCATCGCGCCGTTGACGCAATCCAGCCATTTCCCGCAAAGAAGCTTCGCGACGGCGTTGGCGAATTTCCTCGCGACGACTGTCATCATTAGAAGCCGTGCGTTGAAAGTGGGATGAATTTTCTTCTGCAAGCGCGGTATTGTTCAGTAAGACGAACAAGCCCAGACCGAGCAAACCAAACAGTATTTTTGGAATCGACTTCATGGCTAATCTCCTAATTTAAGTAAAAAGTGGACAAAAAACGCCACATTCGGCGTTGAGGTACATTCTAGTAGAAAGTGCGTGCGAATGTGATTCTAATCTGAGGTTTTTTAAGTTATTTTGGGTGCTTTGCCGTGCATATCCATGCGGCAAAGAGGTGATATATTGATCTGTGCTACATATTGATGCACGTTTTGGGGATGACATTGTCGGGTAGTTTGCTAGCGGGGCGACCAATAAGCGCAACAGAGGTGACAGTCGGAATTTGTCCTAGATTGTTATAGCCATCACCGTTGGCGCAAGACCATGCTCCTGTAAACGTGTTGTACAGCATATGCAGGCTTTTGCCTGCTATGAGGCTGCTCACCCCCGTGGTTCTAAAGGTGGCCTCAATTAAAGTTGTGCCATTTTGAGCAGGAACAGGGCGAACGCCTGCGACGCAGCCCGCCAAGCCAGACGCGTTGCAATCCATAATAGACGAAACATATTTGCCTGAAGTGACTGCACTAAGTGAAGCAATATCCCAACTTTGGTTATTGGTATAGGCTTCAACCAGCGGGGTTCTCAATCCTGCTACCAGTGACATCGCTTCGGAAGCTTGAGCGCGTGCGACATAATCACCATACATGGGAATTGCGACGGCGGCTAAAACGCCAATAATCGCCACAACTATCATGAGTTCGATCAGTGTGAACCCGTTTTGTATTGAGGATTTCATTTTTTGCTTTCAGAAATAATGGCTGAGTGTAAAAAGCAAGAATTACGCCAGTCGTTGATATTTTTATTTGGGCAGTTCTTATGGCATAACATCGTCCTGTTTCTGTTAAGAAGGTTCGATGATGCTTTGCTAGTGTACTTTGTTGTAAATTAGTTGAGTTGTTTTATCAGATATTGTTGTCGGCGACTGACAGGCAGCATTTCGTCATAGTTGGCTAACTTGACCAACCATCCACCTTCCTCTTTGAGATTTTTCTCAAAACCAATAACGGCTGCTTTTGCGACTAAGCAATTGCGATGGATGCGTACGAAACGTAAGGCGTACTCTTTTTCTAAATTGGTGAGTGACTCTTCAATCAGATATTCCCGCTCGGCGGTATGAACGGTGATATATTTCGATTCTGCGCGTAAAAACAACACACCCTCAATTGGAATCAGGTGGATTTTACCACGTTCATACGCAGAAAGAAATTGACGGGGTTCAGGCAAGAGCTCATGCAATATTTCCGTTTTTATGGGAACGGCCTCGCGAGCGCGACTCAGTGCTTCAAACAATCGTCTGAGGCGTATGGGTTTGAGTAAATAATCAATGGCGCGAACTTCAAATGCCTTGATCGCATAGGCATCATAGGCTGTTGTGAAAATAATCACGGGGGGTGGAACAAGCTTGTGAAGATGGTGGGCGAGTTCAATACCATCCATTTGAGGCATCCGAATATCAAGCAGTACTACATCCGCAGGTGTATCGTTAAGCTTATCTAACGCTGTTTGACCATTGCCAGCCTCACCTACAATTTCCAGATATAACTGAGCGGCGCAGTCATTTAGCAAATCGCGCAATCGACTACGAGCAGGTTGTTCATCATCGACAATAAAAACGCGCATTGGTAACGTAATCACCTCCTGTGGCTGTTCCCCTTTCATTCTATTACCCCTATAAAATCACTCGGATAATGTTCGCTTGAAATACGCTTGTTGTCAACCCAATACGATTGCTCTCAAACATATCTTCGGTGAACGAAAAAGACAAGGTAGAGCGTTGCATATACGTACTCTGCCGTATTAAGGGCATGGGCGTTTGGTTGCATCGTGTTAAACTTCGCGCCGAAGCTGGCTAGACAGTCGCCGCGTATGCAAATACGGGGAGGAAAGTCCGGGCTCCATAGAGCAGAATGCCAGTTAATGACTGGACACCGTGAGGTGATGGAAAGTGCCACAGAAAATAAACCGCCGATGGCCAGATTGATTTTCGCAAGAAAGTTGAGCTGGATCAGGTAAGGGCGAAACGGCGAGGTAAGAGCTCACCGCGACTTTGGTAACAGGGTTGGCAGGGCAAACCCCATTCGGAGCAAGATCAAATAGGCTGACATTGGCGTGGCTCGCGTCGTCAGCGGGTAGATCGCTTGAGCGTCAGGTGACGAAACGCCTAGAGGAATGACTGTCCACGACAGAACCCGGCTTATCGGCTAGCTTCACCTTTTTATGGCTGCGACCAATTTGCACGCCTCTCGAAAAATAGCCGAATTCATCGCGTCTTTATTTTATCGTCACATTACTTAAACCTCCCTCGTTTAATCTCCTTTGCATTGTCCAACCGTGAGTAAACCATGAACCCTACCGCTATTTCCGAACAAGAGCTGCATCAGCTCGATGCCTATTGGCGCGCTTGTAATTACCTTGCTGCGGGCATGATTTATCTGCGCGATAACCCTTTGTTGCGCGAACCGTTGCAAGCGGCGCATATTAAAAGTCGGTTGTTGGGACACTGGGGGTCTAGCCCAGGCTTGAGTTTTGCCTATATTCATCTGAATCGCCTGATTCAGCAATACGACCAAAACGCGATTTTCTTAGCAGGACCTGGGCATGGCGCGCCAGGGGTGCTGGCACCTGTGTATTTGGAAGGCACTTACAGCGAAATTTATCCCAATAAAAGCGAAGATGAAGATGGTTTGCGCCAGTTTTTCAAAGATTTTTCTTTTCCTGGTGGCATCGGTAGTCATTGCACCCCCGAAACCCCAGGCTCAATCCACGAAGGTGGCGAATTGGGCTACAGCATTTCCCACGCCTTTGGCGCAGCCTACGACAACCCCGATTTGTTGGTGGCGGTGATGGTCGGCGATGGCGAGGCGGAAACTGCGCCGTTGGCAACCTCGTGGCATTCCAATAAATTTTTAAATCCCATCCGCGACGGCGCGGTGTTGCCGATTCTGCATTTGAACGGCTACAAAATTAACAACCCGACCATTCTGTCGCGCATTTCGCACGAAGAATTAGAAAATTTATTCAAAGGCTACGGCTGGACTCCGCACTTTGTCGAAGGCAGCGACCCCGCTACCATGCACCGTGCCATGGCGGAAACCTTGGAAACGTGCATGACCGACATCCGCCGCATTCAAACCGAAGCGCGCAGTTCGGGGATTGCCGTTCGTCCACGCTGGCCAATGATTGTGCTGCGTTCACCCAAAGGTTGGACGGGCCCCGCTGAAGTGGATGGTCATAAAGTGGCAGGATTTTGGCGTTCTCACCAAGTGCCGCTGGGCGATGTGCAAGGCAAGCCTGAACATTTGGCACAATTGGAAGCATGGCTGCGCAGCTATAAACCCGAAGAGCTATTCGACGCACAAGGCAAATTATTGCCCGAACTCAAAGCCCTCGCCCCCAAAGGCAATCGTCGCATGAGTGCTAATCCGCACGCCAATGGCGGGCTGTTGCGCCGTGCCTTGCGGATGCCTAACTTCCACGATTACGCCATCGCCGTGCCGTTCCCAGGGACTGCATCGGCAGAAAATACCCGTCCACTGGGCAAATTGCTGCGCGACATTATGCAAGCCAATATGCACAATTTCCGCGTATTCGGCCCTGATGAGAACAGTTCCAATAAATTAGACGACATTTACCAAGTCAGTAAAAAAACGTGGATGGCAGAATTTTTGCCCGAAGATGCCGACGGTGGCGAATTGGCGACCGATGGGCGGGTGATGGAAATGTTGTCTGAGCATACGCTGGAAGGCTGGTTGGAAGGATATTTGCTGACAGGTCGGCACGGCTTTTTCTCCACTTATGAAGCCTTCGTGCATGTGATTGACTCCATGTTCAACCAGCACGCCAAATGGTTGGCGATGGCAAATGCCGTGCCGTGGCGCGCCGCCGTGTCGTCTTTGAATTTATTGATTACCTCCACCGTGTGGCGGCAAGATCACAACGGTTTTACCCACCAAGACCCTGGCTTTTTGGATTTAGTGGTCAACAAGAGCGCGGAAGTTACACGGATTTATTTGCCGCCTGATGTGAACTGCTTGTTATCGGTTGCAAATCATTGCCTAAAAAGCACCAACTACATCAACGTCATCGTCTGTGATAAACAAAAGCATCTGCAATTTTTGGACATGGACGCGGCGATTAAGCATTGCACCAAAGGCATCGGGATTTGGGAATGGGCAAGCAACGACGCGGGCAGTGAACCTGATTTAGTCATTGCCAGCGCGGGCGATATTCCCACCAAAGAAGCACTGGCGGCGGTAATGTTGCTGCGCGACGCGTTCCCTACATTGAAAGTGCGCTTTATCAACGTGGTCGATTTATACAAACTCACGCCTGAAGGCGAGCATCCACACGGTTTATCGGATCGGGATTTTGACAGCCTGTTTACGATCGATAAACCCGTGATTTTCAACTTCCACGGCTACCCGTGGCTGATTCACCGCCTCGCCTATCGCCGCACCAACCACAAAAATTTCCATGTGCGCGGCTACAAAGAAAAAGGCAGCATCAACACCCCGCTGGAATTAGCCATCCAAAACCAAATCGACCGCTTCAGTTTAGCCATCGACGCAATCGACCGCATCCCCTCCCTGCACATCGCAGGCGCGCACGTCAAAGAACGCCTACGCGACAAACAACTCGAATGTCGCCAATATGCGTATGAACATGGCGTGGATTTGCCCGAAGCGGCGGGATGGAAGTGGGCGATTTGAGTGGGGGAAGTGAAACAGGAAAGGTGAAAGGTGTTGAGAACCGCTTCCAAACTCCGTCATGCCGACGATGATATGTAGCCCGCGAGGGGTGAGGGACAAACCCGTCACGCGCTACACTTCTCGCTTTTCCTTATCCTGCTCATTTTTCAAGACGTAGGATGTGCCGACAGGCGCATCTTTTTGAATTTTAAAGAAATTGATGCGCCTATCGGCACATCCTACCGCGCTTATTCACCCTACGCACTTTCATTACGATAATGTCACTGAGCTTAAGGAGCACCTGTATGCCTATTATGTTGAACTACAACTTCAACCTAAAGCTGCGCACCATTGGGCGTATTCCGCCCTTTGAAGCTGTACTCAACGCCTATCAAAAAATACCTGATATTTTTTATATCAAACCAGACCAGTTAATTGTGGGACTAAACAACTATTCGGGTAGCGAAATGTATAAGAAGGAACTCAGGGTTTGCAGCGAGTTGACGGATCCGCGCTACCCTGAGATGAAAAATGGCTGCTTCGTCGCGGGCACGCTGGTCTGGACAGACAAAGGCCAGGTCCCCATCGAGCAGATCAAGGTCGGAGACAGGGTGCTGTCCAAGCCAGAAAATGGCAGCGGAGAACAGACTTATAAAACGGTGGTGAATACCTTTGTCCATGAGGACAAGGAGATCTGGTTCTTCCACTATATTCATGACTATACTATGGCTGAAACAGTGGTATATGGAACAGCCAACCATCCAGTCTGGGTCGATGGCAAAGGGTGGACGAGCATTGATTCATTGCGGCCTGGCAACAGAATAGTGACTGAAGATGGTAGAGAAGGTGTAGTTGCTAACGCTCAGCCAGTTTGGGCTACGACGGAAGAGCATATTGGTTTCAGGTGTTGGAGTTATAGCGATGAGCATTTCGGTAGTCGCGTCGACTTTTCAAACGGTATCTTCGAAATTGAATGTGAGGACGGGGGAGAATCAATATGGTGTTTTGTCGATGATAAAGAACCAGGAAGAAGATTTAAGCACTAGGTCTTCAATATTGAAGTGGAAGATTTTCACACCTATTACGTTGGGCAACCAGGTATCTGGGTGCATAACACGAACTGTGCGGAGACAGTGGCACTCCAGAACAATTTTTTGCAGAGGTGCAACCATGAGCGCGATTACCTTACGTTTACCCGACGATAAACACCAACGCTTGAAAACGCTGGCGGCGCAGCAAGGGATAAGTATCAATCAACTGTTGAATGAAATGGCGACGCTGATCTTGGTTGATTTTGATGCGGAAACGCGCTTTCGCTTGCGGGCAGAGCGTGGTCGCGGCAAAACAGAACGCGGCTTGGCTCTTTTGCACACAGTGCTGGGGTCGTCTTGAAGCATTCTTCCGTGCTGGTCATCAACAGCGGCTCGTCCAGCCTGAAAGCGGAGTTATTTCAACCCGACGGCACACGCCGTGCTTTTCGGTATGACCATATTGGGCGCGGCGGGTTTGACGATCATGCCCATGCGTTTGCCGCGTTAATGCACGACTTGGGCGAGGTTCATCCCGCGCTGGTCGGACATCGGTTTGTACATGGTGGTGAAATGGTCGATGCGGCGCGCTTAGTTGATGAGGTCGAATTTGCGCGCTTAACCGCGCTGATTCCGCTCGCGCCGCTGCATTTGCCCAGTAATTTATTGGGCGTGGAATTATGTCGCGCCCACTTCCCCGTCCCACAAATCGCCTGTTTCGACACTGCTTTTCACGCCACTTTGCCCGAATCGGCGTGGCGGTTGCCGATTCCGCGTGAAACAGGTTTGCGCCGCTATGGTTTTCACGGGTTGAATTACGCGCACATCGCCCGTCGCCTGCCCGATTTGTTGGGCGATGCCGCACGCGGACGTATTGTGGTGGCGCATCTGGGGAGTGGCGCAAGCCTTTGTTTATTCGATAATTTAAAATCCATTGATACCACCATGGGCTACACGCCAGCAGGTGGGATTGTCATGGGGACGCGCAGCGGCGACCTTGACCCTGGGGCGTTACTCGCGCTGGTCGAACGCTACGGCTATGCCACCGTATTCGACTGGACGTATCACAAAATGGGCTTAATTGCCCTGTCCGATGGTGAAAGCAACGAGATGTCCGATCTGCTCGCCAGCGATACGCCCCAAGCCCAATTTGCTGTTCAATATTTCTGCCAACAAGTCCGCGCTGCCATCGGTGCATTTGCCGCCAAAGTTGGTGGCATAGATGCGCTGGTGTTCACCGCAGGCATAGGTGAACACGCGGCTATCGTGCGGGAGATGATTTGCCAGCCTTTAGCGTGCTTGGGGTTTCAGTTGGATGATGTCGCGAATCAGCGAAACTTCACCCGTTTACATCGCGCCGATACTAAACCGATTCTGTGTCTGCCCGCAGATGAAGAAGAGGAAATTTATCGCTTGGTGGTCAGTTTTCAAAAACACGTCTGAGGTCAGGGGGCAGGGCTTTCTCTCGACTTATTTATGCACCCTCACACCGATTCTCCTCACTTCACGAAAAAAATTCGCTAGCCCCTTGTAAATACGATTTTTTTACCCCACTTATGAGGAATTACGATTCTTTAACTTAGGAGAGCATCATGCGTTTTGACAAATTTACGACTCAGTTGCAACAAGCGTTGTCCGAAGCTCAAAGTTTGGCAGTCGGTGCGGATAACCAATTTATTGAGCCGATTCATTTATTGTTGGCGATGTTGAACGATGCCGAAGGCGGCGCGACATCGTTGTTGGCACGGGCGGGCGGCAAAGTGGCTGCGTTGAAAACCGCATTGGCTCAAGCCATTGAACGATTGTCCAAGGTGGAAGGACATGGCGGCGAGGTGCAAGTTGGGCGCGAATTGGGCAATTTGTTTAACTTGACCGACAAAGCAGCACAAAAACGTGGCGACCAATTTATCGCGTCCGAATTGTTTTTATTGGCGGCGTGCGACGACAAAGGTGAGGCAGGACGCTTGTTGAAACAACACGGTGTGACAAAAGCCCCGTTAGAACAGGCCATTAACGCGGTGCGCGGCGGCGAATCGGTGGGTTCACAAGAAGCCGAAGGACAGCGCGAAGCGTTGAAAAAATACACCTTGGACTTAACCGAACGGGCGCGCATGGGCAAGCTCGATCCTGTGATTGGGCGCGATGACGAAATTCGCCGTGCGATTCAGGTGTTACAACGCCGTACCAAAAACAATCCCGTGCTGATTGGCGAACCTGGCGTGGGTAAAACTGCCATCGTGGAAGGCTTAGCACAGCGCATTGTGAATGGCGAAGTGCCTGAATCCTTGAAAGGCAAAAAGGTTCTGAGCTTGGATATGGCGGCGTTGTTGGCGGGCGCGAAATATCGCGGCGAGTTTGAAGAACGCCTGAAAAATGTGCTGAAAGAATTGGCGCAAGATGAAGGGCAAACGATCGTCTTTATTGATGAATTGCACACCATGGTCGGCGCGGGCAAAGCCGAAGGCGCGATGGATGCGGGCAATATGTTGAAACCTGCGCTGGCACGCGGCGAGCTGCATTGCGTCGGCGCGACCACCTTGGACGAATACCGCAAATACATCGAAAAAGATGCTGCGCTGGAACGCCGTTTCCAAAAAGTGTTGGTAGATGAGCCGTCTGTGGAATCCACCATCGCGATTTTGCGCGGCTTACAAGAACGCTACGAACTGCATCACGGCGTGGAAATTACCGACCCCGCCATCGTCGCGGCGGCGGAACTGTCTCATCGCTATATCACCGACCGCTTTTTACCCGACAAGGCGATTGACCTGATCGACGAAGCGGCGGCGCGGGTGAAAATGGAAATTGATTCCAAACCCGAAGTGATGGATAAATTGGACAGACGCTTGATTCAATTGAAAATTGAACGCGAAGCGGTGAAGCGCGAAAAAGACGAAGCCTCGCAAAAACGCTTAGGCTTAATCGAAGAAGAAATCACCAAGTTGCAACGCGAATACGCGGATTTGGACGAAATCTGGAAAGCCGAAAAAGGCGCGGCGCAAGGCACAGCGAATTTGAAGGAAGAAATCGACCAAGTGCGCGCCGAAATCGTGCAACTGCAACGCGCAGGCAAATTGGACAAAGTGGCGGAGTTGCAATACGGCAAATTGCCGCAATTGGAAGCGCGCTTGAAAGAAGCCGCCCACGCCGAAACCAGCAGCGACAAGCCCAAAAACCGCTTGCTGCGCACCCAAGTCGGCGCGGAAGAAATCGCCGAAGTGGTCAGCCGCGCCACAGGCATCCCTGTGTCTAAAATGATGACGGGAGAACGCGACAAGTTGTTGAAAATGGAAGAAAAACTGCACGAGCGCGTGGTGGGGCAAGACGAAGCCGTGCGCTTGGTATCGGACGCGATTCGCCGTTCGCGCTCTGGCTTGTCTGATCCGAATCGTCCTTACGGTTCGTTCTTGTTCTTAGGGCCAACGGGTGTGGGCAAAACCGAATTGTGCAAAGCCTTGGCGGGCTTTATGTTCGATTCGGAAGACCATCTGATCCGCATCGACATGTCTGAGTACATGGAAAAACATTCCGTGTCGCGCTTGATCGGCGCGCCCCCTGGCTATGTCGGCTATGACGAAGGCGGCGGCTTGACCGAAGCCGTGCGCCGAAAACCGTATTCCGTGATTTTGCTGGACGAAGTGGAAAAAGCGCATCCCGATGTGTTCAACGTGTTGTTGCAAGCCTTAGACGACGGACGCATGACCGATGGGCAAGGGCGCACCGTGGATTTCAAAAACACCGTGATTGTGATGACCTCCAACCTCGGCAGCCAAATGATTCAACAAATGGCGGACGACGATTACCAAGTCATCAAATTGGCGGTGATGGGCGAAGTCAAAACCTACTTCCGCCCCGAATTTATCAACCGCATTGACGAAGTCGTGGTGTTCCATTCGCTGGACGAGAAAAACATCCAATCCATCGCCCGCATCCAATTGCAATACTTGGAAAAACGCCTCGCCGCGATGGAAATGCAGCTCTCCATCAGCGAAGCCGCCCTCGCCGAGATTGCCAATGCAGGTTTTGACCCGATTTACGGTGCACGTCCACTGAAACGGGCGATTCAAGCGCAATTGGAAAACCCGCTGGCGAAATTGATTTTGGAAGGGAAGTTCGATCCAAAAGACACCATTCAGGTCAATTGCAAAGGTGGCGTAATGAAATTCGATAAAGGTTAATCCACGACATGCCCATTAAATTCAGACTCGCCGCCCCGCCTCAATCCTCCAGCCCGTGGCGCAAACTGCTGGCTGGGGTCATTGCCATCGCGCTGTTCGTCCCCTTGCTGATGTTTTCGGCAGCCGTGCTGATTATCCTATTAGTCATCGGCATCATTGCGGGCGGTATTTTCTGGTGGAAAACCCGCCAGATACGCCAACAAATGCGCGAGTTTTCACCGCCAGCCCCCGTGATGGATGACCTCGGCGGGTCGGGAGAAGTAATTGAAGGTGAAGTGATACGCGTGGTGCGCACGCAGGATGAGCGGGTTAATTAGCTCGTTGCAAACCATCGCGTGAACTCCCCTCGCCCACTTGTGGGAGAGGGAAACTCACTCCCAAACCCCCAAAATCCCCTACACCTCACCCGCAGGCGAGCCAAGAGATTTGTTGCTTGCCTTCTCCGCTCTGGCTCTTAACTGTCCACACGCGCCTTCGATTTCCTGTCCTGCCGAATCGCGCACACGGGTGTAAATTCCCTGCTGACTCAAGGTGTACGCCATCGCAGCGATGCGTTCTGCCGACGGGCGTCGACAAGCTAAGCCATCGACTTCGTTAAACGGGATGAAATTCATCACCGCATATTTTCCCGCCAACAACTGCACGATGCGCGCCAATTCGGCATCGCTGTCGTTGACCCCCTCCAGCAACGTCCATTGATATTGAATCGGATAGCCCGTGGCGCGGGCATATTCCTCGGCGCGTGCCACCAATTCTTCCACCGCAATCTGCGGCGCGTTGGGCAATAATTCAGCGCGCAACGCCGCATCGGTACTGTGCAACGACAATGCCAGCGCGGGCTTGACCGCTACTTTGCGCCGCGCAGCCTTCACTCCCTCGCCCGCGTGCGGGAGAGGGCTGGGGAGAGGGCGTATTTCCCCCAACCCCTCCATCAACCGCTCAAACACCCGCACATCGCCCACCGTCGATAACACCAGATTCTTATGCCCGATATTCCCCTGTGTGCCCAAGAGCTCAATCGCTTCCAGCACATTGTCCAGATTGTGCGCGGGTTCGCCCATGCCCATAAACACCACCTTGCTCACCGCCCGACGTTGCCGCGCCAACACCACCTGCGCCACGATTTCCGCGCTGCCCAGTTGCCGAATCAGCCCGTTGCGCCCACTCATGCAAAACACGCAACCCACCGCGCAACCGACCTGAGTCGAAACGCACAAGCCACCTCGCGGCAACAACACGCTTTCCGTCAATTGCCCATCTGCCAACCTCACCAACAAGCGGGCGACTTCGCCCAAATTGATAGCTAGACTTTCTCTTTCGCCTCCTCGTCCGCTTGCGGGAGAGGATTGAGGAGAGGGGGATCGGTCATGGATTGCATGACCATCGGCGGGATATTCCCCCTCCAGCCGCGCCAAATTCGCCAACTCCGCTTCCAGCGCAGGCAACCCCTCGCGCAACCGCAACGGGAAAAAATTATCCGCAGGGCTGTGAACCGTATCGTAAGTAATCACCTGACTCCACCCGCGCAACACACGGTCTTCATGGCAAGGCTTCGCCCCAAGGTCACGGAGCTGTTGGCGGAGGTGGGAAATACGCATGGGAGCAGTCAAAACGGTTAGGCAATCAGTAGCAAGGGCTGCGATTTTAACCCAAGCATCAGCGCATATAGAAAACTTGTCATGAGTCTCTTAAAAGACTATATTCAGTCCGAATAATTTTAAGGAACTCACCATGCTTGCTGCCAATATCAAACCCATTAGCTACCTCAAAGCCAATGCCGCCGAGGTGCTTAAAAACCTAGCCGACAGCCGCGAACCTTTTTTAATCACCCAAAACGGCGAAGCGAGAGCGGTGTTGCAAGACATCGCCAGCTATGAAAACACCCAAGAAACCTTGGCATTACTGAAAATTCTGGCACTGGGCAACCAAGAAATCACCGCAGGCAAAACCACGCCCCTCGCCGCCGTCGCCAATCGCCTACGCGCCAAGTCATACACATGAGCTACGAAGTTTTGCTCACGCACAGTGCCGAGCGTGATTTAGAGGCGATTTATGATTACATTGCCGAAAATGACACGCAGGCAAATGCCAATTATTTGTTGGATAAACTGACGGCAGTCGCTATTTCGTTAGAGGACTTCCCCGAACGCGGCGCATATCCCCAAGAACTCCTCGCCCTAGGCATACGCGAATATCGCCAAGTCCATTTCAAACCCTATCGGTTGATTTATCGGGTAATCGGCAAGCAAGTGCTGATTTATTTGATTGTCGATGGACGGCGAGATATGCAGACGTTGTTGATGCGGCGGGTGTTAGGTGGGGCTTTATGAATATGCAGGTAGGTGCGCTTTGTGTTGGTGTAGCAGTTTTAGGGTTTCGGTGCGGGTCATGGTGAGTTTATTAATTATGCAAAATGCTGTAGGGCGACAATAAGCGAAGCGCATTGCGCCAATTATTCGATTTAAATTTCACATACGGCACAATAACGATTGCGCCCTAAGCAGGCTGGGGTGAGACAATAGCAGCTTGCCTTGCGGCGATCCACCTTGTACGTTAATTCTCTTCCTGCTGTATACGACGGATGCTCTCAATGAGTTTCTTCTCTTGTTCTGGAGTTAGAGGGGGCGGAGGTGCAGGCATACCCACCAGTGGATTCACTTCTACGTTGTATAGCTGCTTTCCATCTGCAAATCGAATAATTGGGACTGGATATTGTGGAATTCCTGGGGATCCCAAATCCAAAAAATAATTCTTGCAAATCACACTGTCACCAGTATCTTTTAGTGAAATAACCAATGAAGAATCGCGTTTCTCCAGCAAAATGTCTGCCTGTGAAAAACCTTCGGCGACAGTCACTCTACCCTTTCGGTCGCAATCAGCGACCTCCTTGTCTTTGCCACTACCTACCGAAAGATGATAAGTCTTCGCAACTGCTGGAGGCGTAAGAACGGCTGGCTTTAGTACTGCCTGAAACACCTTTTTTTCTTCATCTGTAAATAATTCTATATACCGACAATAATGTTCTGGATATTCAAATAGCCGCGCTAAAACCTCACCAGTTTTGCGGTTGTAAACTGTTTCCCTGCACATGGAAATGTGCAGGGTTGGTAACAGCTCCAAATATGGTTCATGAGCAGTCAAGGTTTCAACCCGAATTGCATAAACTGGCTCCGCCTCATTGGGCAAAATACAACAGGAACCAGCACGATTCCAAGGGAGGTAGCGATTACGTCCCCACTCATCTTCGATCATGACACCCTCAATATTTTCGGCTGTCCGATAAATTTTTAACCCTGCCTGTTGTTCTAGGTGGTTGCGTTGAATTTGTGCAACATCCTGTACTTTTTGTTTTTGCTGGGCAGGGAAATAGAACAGCGCGAACACGATACCAAGAATAACAACGGGCAACCCCATAAATGACATGGAATTTTCCCTTGCATTTTTTGGAATAAAGCGAAATCAGAACCATAATGAAAGTAGCATTAATGCCGCGCTAATTATTACAATAATGATAATGGGTATGATTACCATTTTGGCTTTAAAACCGTGTAAACAAACTCATGCAACTCCATTGCACTGGGGCAAGTCAAATAGCGTTGTGGCTTGAGGACAATACCACCGCCACCCAACAAGGAAGTCCGATTCCGATACAAGAAAATATCAGGTACATGCAGCGCAAACGTATTTTGTCGCGCCAGTATTTGCTTGGTTTCGTAGTTTTTTATCACAAAGGTGGCACTAGACAGATATGTATAGGGAGCAACGGGTTTAAAGGCATCCCATTCCAAACCATAGCCATGATTGGTTTCAGCCCAGACATGATGATCTTCCACAGGGTGATTGTCGGCATCTCGTGTTTTCCTGACACCAAACCCATTTTTTCGATCACTAATGAATTCAGCTTGGGCATACCCGTCTACACGATCTACCCCAACCAAAAATGGGTACAAGCCCTTACCAGATAGGTGGGGAGCAGGATAAGGATCGATATATTGGCGAACGGCAACAACATTTTGCGCAGTTGAGTCAATTTTCTTAGTTGTACCGCTTTTACACTGCACCTCAAATGCTTGTTGTGCTTGTTCAGCCTCATACAGTTGTGAGACCACTTCAAATATTTGCCATGCGGGTAACAATGTCATCAGGAACAATACCATATGTCGTTGTTGAGTATTGATGACCGTTACCCACACAAAGACCATTGCAAGTAAATAAGCAATAATGGGGAATATTGTAATGTATCCCAAAAATCCAGCGATCAGCTCCATGTTTTATACTCGATTAAGTAGTTACATATCTTTGTGCCAGCATCATACACCGCCTCTCCACCACATCCCGTGCAACCAATTACGGCAATGGGTTAAGCATGCAATAAACTTCACGGAGGCAGCATTTTGACCACCAACCCGTAAGGCGGATCGACGCAAGGCAATCCGCTATTTTTCACCTCATTCGGCGGGTTGCTGCGCGAAATCGCCCTACCACCAAACCCGTGCGGATAAATCCGCACCTACGTCAATCATCGCTTGAGCCACTTGATACGCAATCACGCCGCCCGCGCATATTCAATTTGCATCGGATACACGCCATTTGCCCGCGCTTCTAACAGCACAATTTCTACCGCGCTGCCGTCTTCGGCGTAGCTGATGTGGGTGTTCCAATTTTGTGAGACTTCGCGGACGATGGGTTTGTCGGATAGGCGAATGACTAAAATATCGTCTTCGTCAAAATAGGTTGTGCGCATAACAGCCTCCTACTCCTCAAAATGGAAGTTACGTCGTGATTTTAACCCGCTTTTCAAGCCATCACAGGTTCAACCGACAATTTCATCCCCACTGCTTTTAACACCGCTAACAGCGTTTTTAAAGTTGGATTGCCTTTGGGCGACAGGGTGCGGTAGAGTGATTCGCGGCTAATGCCCGCTTCGGCGGCGACAGCACCCAGTCCGCCGTAGGCTTCGACTAAGGTGCGTAATGCCAAAAGCCCCGCTGCGCGGTCATCGGGGTTGTCCAACGATTCCATTGCTTCTTTTAAATATGCTACCGCCAGTTCGCGGTCTGCGCGCAGTTCTGCCAATTCTTGCGCGTGGTGCGATACCGCGCCGACTAATTTTTTGCTCATTTTTGTCTCCGTTTCCAGTCTGCCCAATAGGTTTTGGCGGTTTGAATGTCTGCCGCTTGCGATTTTTTCGCACCGCCGCATAACAAAATCACCAAGGTATTGCCTTGTCGGGCGAAATACACCCGATAGCCCGCGCCCAGATGTTCGCGCAGTTCCAACACGCCGTCGCCCACCGATTCACAATCACCAAACATGCCTAATTCCAAGCGTTTCAGGCGAATGCGCACCTTGGCTTGCGCTTGTTTGTCTTTCAACGTGTGCAGCCAATCGGTTAGTGGCTCTGCGCCCTCAGTAGTTTGGTATCGTAAAAGTTCAATCATGTTTTGAGTGTAGCTTAAAAGATACTAATTGGCAAAATACTCTGGCGGGTTCGTTTCCAAAATCGGCGGGTTGCTGCGCGAAGTCACCCGACCACCAAACCCCTGTGGATCAATCCGCTCCACATCAAATCATTGCCAAGCGTTCGACGGTATCGGAATAGCGTTCAATTAAGCAAATCGCGTTGGGCGTTGGAGCAGAGCGTCCTCGCCTCAATGGCTATGCACTTTTTCTTGCAACCAAACCTTAATCAACGATTGATACGGCACGTCGCGGGAATTGGCAGCGGCTTTGATGGAGTCCAGCAGATGCTGGGGCAGGCGCAGCGAGATGGTTTTGGTCGTGGGTTTTAAATTGGGCAGCACGACCAGCTTGGCTTTTGTCCAATCCACATAATCAGCGGAATCATTGTTTTCCCAAAAGGTACGTTCTTCCGCTTCACTGGCGAAGGTGGGAATGGGTTTAAGTGCTTTGTTCATAAGTTGCGCGCTCCTTTTTGTGCATATCTCTCGCTGAAATCATGCGTATCATTTCGCCCGCTTGTCGCAAAGTGAAGGTGATATGCAGCCGTCGTTCTTCGTCTGTTTTGCCGAGTGCGTGGAGGCGAACTTCGACCTGCTGGTGCTTGAGGTCTTCCAGTAACAACAAGGGGTTGTTGAAGAAAACCTGCTCGGCTTCTGCCATCGTCACGCCGTGCTTTTCGTTCTTGCGGGCATTGCCATCATCCCAGTCAAAGCCCGTGATTTTGCTTAGATTTATCATGATATGTATATTATGAGGATATACAGGCGAATGCAAGTTGCCTTTTTAACACTTACACAAACCGCACTTCTAACTTTTTGCCCAATGCGGCTGCGTATTTGCGTAAGGTTGTCAACGATGGCGAGGGTTTGCCTGTCACGAGGGCATTTTCCAAACGTGCGACGGCGGGGGCTTTGGTGCCCATGCGTTCGGCGACTTGTGCTTGGGTCAATCCCGCTGCTTTTCGCGCCGTTAAAATCGCGTCTAACATCGGCATTTCTTCGCGTTCGATGCGGTCGTATTCGGTCCGAACGGCGGGGTTGGACAGTGCGATGGCTTTTAATTCTTCATGGGTGCGCATTTTTAATCTCCTTCAAACGAGCTTCAGCAATCCGTCGCTCATTGGGCGGCGTTTTCTGGGTTTTCTTGACAAAACTATGCAGCATCACAATACGGCGGCCGACTTGGGTGCAATAAAACACGCGGGCAATGCCTTCCGCGCCTTTCAAACGCAATTCAAACAAGCCGCCGCCAAAGGCTTCCGTGTGTGGGTCGCCTACAATTCGCGCCGCTAGAAATCATGCGGTCAGTCAAACTAAAATAGCGCGCCAACAAACCCGCAGGCAGCTCAAGTACAGCTTGTTCGACGGCTTGGCTGTAATAAAGGATGGTGTAGCTCATCGTAGGATTGTAGCATTTATGTTATTTTTGCCAATCAGCATTGCAGCGTTTCAGCAATTGCGGCGGTCTGGTGTCTAATTTTCTGGCTGAAACTTGTCAGGCGAATTCGCCGCAAGGCAATCCGCCATTACCCAAAATCGGTGCTGCGCAAAACCGCTCTGCCACAGCCGCCAAACTCGTGCGGATAAATCCGCACCCACTACGCCTTCTTCACAAACTCCGTTTTGAGCTGCATCGCACCTATACCGTCGATTTTGCAATCAATGTCGTGGTCACCATCGACCAGTCGGATGTTTTTGACTTTTGTGCCGACTTTGACCACGGAGGATGAGCCTTTGATTTTTAAGTCTTTAATCACCGTCACCGTATCGCCATCAACCAGCACATTGCCGAATGCGTCTTTAAAGACTTTGGCTTGTTCGCTGGTGTCGGCGGCGGTTTTTGACCATTCGTGGGCGCATTCTGGGCAGACTAAGTTGTCGCCGTCTTCGTAGGTGTATTCGGAACTGCATTTAGGGCATTTAGGTAAATTGCTCATGGTTTTGCTTTCTATTGGTTGTGTATATTGGTTGGTGAAGCGCGCTTATTTTGCGCTTAAAGCTGCGCCCTGAAACACCACGCCATCCCAACCAAACTTTATAAAGTTGCGAATGTTTTGGTGGTCGGTGGCTTCGGGGTGTTGTAACACGTCGTCGCGGTAGTAGCTGCCGAAGCAGTGCAGGGTTTGTTGCGGGGTGAGTTGGTGCAATTTCGCAAAGGAGAATACTTTGCAAGAACCGTTGTTTTGCCCTGCGGCGTTGTCGAGTTCGCCATTGCGGAAGGCGGTGGGGGTGAAATCATAATGCGCGTCGATCACGGCAATGGTGTCGGCAAAATTCACGCGGTCGGGCGCGGTGGCGAGGGTGTGGAGCAGGTTGTGCATGGTCATTGAACGGTCAGAAAAGAGCGTGGATTATACCTAATATGCGGGGGCTGTTTTTTGGCGCGGGGTGGAATTACTTGCTGGGCGTTGGTTTTGCAAGTGAGAAGTCCGAAAACTTTGTTGCTTATAGATACGGCCAGATTATGTTTGAACTTTTTTTCAGATAACTCTATGTGAAATATAGCTAAAATTTCACATATGTTTCAAACTTCACTTGGCTGAATCAATAGTGGTGTAAATGATGGGCGTGTATTGGGCTGTGTCGCTTGTATAATTGCCCTGTCTCGCCATCGCTGCGGGCAAACTTTGTGTCAACATACATTAGGGGTTTATCATGTTATTGGAATCAGGTTCAACGGGGGATGATGTTAAACAATTGCAAAAACAACTCGGCTTGGTAGCGGATGGTGTTTTTGGAGACGGCACGAAAGCAGCCGTTAAGGCTTGGAAAGAAATCAACGATTTGTACACCAGCGTTGTAAATGATGTAAAAGTTTTTGATGGAACGGTCAATGATGCAGCTTGGTTTATATTGACGAGTACCCCAGCGAGTCCCGCATCCGCAAATGATCCCGCCAGCTTGGATTTATCTAAGTTACAGGGGAAAATTCCTGATGCCATTTTTAATCAACTGGCTGATTGTTTGAGTAAATTTGAAATCAATACTCCCTTGCGTGTGGCGCACTTCCTTGCGCAGTGTGCACACGAGAGCGGTGGGTTCACGGTGACGCAAGAAAACCTCAATTATTCTGCGGGCGGCTTGAGAAAAGTTTTTGGTCAATACTTCGCCGACGATGCCACTGCAAACGCCTATGCCAATCAACCTCAAAAAATTGCGGCGCGGATTTATGGTGGTCGCATGGGGAATGGCGATGAAGCCAGTGGAGATGGTTGGAAATACCATGGTCGCGGCTATATTCAGTTGACTGGCAAGGATAACTACACCAAGTTTTCCAAAGACGCTGGCGTTGATTGTGTCAATGACCCAGACAGCGTGGCGACAACCTACGCTCTGTTGTCCGCCGCTTGGTTCTGGAACAGCAATTCGTTGAATAAAATAGATTTCAGCGGCACAAATGAAAACGCGGTGGTCGGTGTGACGCGCATCGTAAACGGCGGATACAACGGGTTGAAAGAGCGTACGGACTATTTCAAAACATTCTATCAATTACTGACATGAGCAGGCGCATCCTCTTAATCGGCGGCATGTTGATGGCGGTAAGTACGCCACTTTTTGCTGCGGGTTCACATTGCAGCGAGGCGGAAGAAACCGTATTTTCCTGTCATCTGGGGCGCAAAGTCGTATCGGTTTGCGCTTCCAAAGCCTTAGACGCACAAAGTGGCTATTTGCAATATCGCTTTGGTGCACTCGGTAAATCTGAACTGATGTTTCCCAAAACCGATGTTTCGCCGAAAAGTGTGGTTCAAGCCCGAACACTGATGTTTTCGGGCGGCGGCGGGGCGTATTTGCGCTTTAACCGTGGCGTAATTTCGTATGTCGTCTATACCGCCATTGGCAAAGGTTGGGGTACAAAAGACGGCGTTGCGGTTGAACGAAAAGGTAAAACCATCGCGCATTTTGACTGCAAAGATGTGCCTGTCTCAGAGATGGGTGAGGCGTTTTTCACCCGCGCTGGGCTGCCAGAAGATGCGCAGGAATTTGAACTGCCCTAAACAAGGTTAGGCATTCGGTTTGTTGAATGCCCACCTCACCTGCTAGTACGGGCGGCAATCACCGCCGCCCCCCTTGTATGCTTAGTTTGCTAGACAAGGTTAGTTTTTTGTTAGTTAATCTTATCTGGTTCGGTACGGCAGTTCGATACCCCTCTGGGACATCAAGCCCGTGGGAGAGCAAGGAGCGTCGTACCGATTTTTCACTGATAACCCGAACGGTTGCTTGGGCAAATAAGCCCGCATTTTTGCAAGGATGGGTGCCATGAATGAAATTATTGTGGAAAAATTTGTTGGTATTGATGTGTCCAAATCCACATTGGACGTATGCATCGAGCCTGCTGTACAAACGTTGCATGTCGCTTACGATGAGACAGGGATCAGCCAAATTGTTGTGCGTCTGAAAGAAGTCAGTCCAACCTTGATTGTGCTCCTCCCCTTCAATTCGTATCCTCGCGATGGCTGTTTTTCTAGTTCGCATCTGTTCTGCGCACAGAATTGCCCGATAATGCCGCTTCCCTTTTTAATCAGGAAAAAACATGAGAATTTTGCATACGATGTTGCGCGTGGGCAATTTAGAACGCGCCTTGGCGTTTTATACCGACGTATTGGGTATGAAATTATTGCGGCAACAAGATTACCCCAGCGGGCGATTTACCTTGGCATTTGTCGGCTATGGCGATGAGCGCGAGGAAGCTGCCATTGAACTGACCCACAATTGGGACACCGATCACTACGAACTCGGCACAGGCTTTGGGCATATCGCGCTGGAAGTGGAAGATGCGGCAGCCTATTGCGATGCGGTCAAACAACGCGGCGGCGAAGTCGTGCGCGAGGCAGGCCCGATGAAACACGGCACAACCGTGATTGCCTTTTTACGCGATCCAGACGGTTATATGATTGAGTTTATTCAGAAAAAAATCTAACCTAACACAACGCAGTTGAACATATTGTAGGGTGCGCCGTGCGCACCTTGGTGCATAAAATGCACCCTACGTCTGTTCGTCGCCATCCGCTTAACGCTCACTTCCTCGGACTCAATGTTCGTGGGAAATACACAATTTGTTGCGGATGGGTCAGTCGATAAAGTTGGGCGGGGCGGTTCGCGCCCGTGCGGACTTTTTCGATGGATTGGACTAAATCAGCGGCAAGGACACGGGTACGGAACGCACTTTTTTCTAGTGGGCGTTCCAGCACCACTTCATACATGCGCTGTAAATCACTCAAGGTAAATTCTTCGGGTAGTAAAAATGCGGGCAGCGAGGTGTATTCGACTTTGTTGCGCAATCGCTGCACGGCGGCCGCCAACAACTGAGTGTGATCGAATGCCAATGTCACGCTGACTTGCTGTGCGGCTATCGGAAACTAGGCTGCCCCTGCGCTTTGTCGCAATTCAGCTGGCGCGAATCAAGGCGAAATAGACATGGGTGGCCGACCAACCGCGTGGGTCACGCTGGATGCCGCCCCAGCTTCCCACTTGCTCTAAATAGGGCGATTGCACTCCCGTTTTTTGCTTCAACTTACGCAACGCGCAGCTTTCAAGGTCTAGGTCTTTTTCGATATTCACAAATCCCCCTGGCAAAGCCCATTCGTTCGGAAAAGGCTCGTGCACATCGTCTGGGCGTTTCACCAGCAGCACCTGCAAACGGGCATCTAATTCCAATTGCATATAAAAACAGCAATAATATAACCCTCAACATAAGGGGGCGATCATGGCACGAAAAGCGGGTGGAGCAGATCAGTTGGAAGCGGCCAAACAACTGCTGAAGAAAGCTAAAACGGCGGACGAGCTGCGCGCAGCGCAAGCGATTGTGCTGCCATTGGCGTTAGGGTTAAGCTTGGCGCAAACAGCGGAGGCGATTGGTCGCTCAGTGGGGGTGACCTGCACGATGCGGACGCAGTTTGCGCGGATATTGAATGGTGAAGAAAAAGCCAAGCGCGGTAAACGGGCATTGCGAAACCGAGCCAAAGCCAGTTTGGAAAGGGAAGCCGAAGGAAACGCTGATTTATTCATCCGCCTTAAGACTTGGTAAAATGAGAGTTCGACAAATAGGAGGAAGCGATGCAAACGAGTTTTTCAGAACTGGAGTATGCGGCCAAGAAACGGCAAACACGGCGAGA
>JAQTYN010000009.1 GCA_028688275.1 Gallionella sp.
CGAAAAAGTTCAAACATAATCTGGCCGTATCTATAGAAATAGAAACAAAAACACGGGGCAGCGCCGACCAGCTGCATGAAATAGGCGACCCTCTTAAACTAGACACATTATTGTCTTGACCGAGGGGGCCACTTTAGAAGGCGCGTCCCTGCGATGGGAGGGAGCGAGCTTGAGCGCAGGGTTAGGCAATTGATTTTACCCGCATGGCTCTAAGACAAAGAAACCCACCAAAGGCTGATAAAGCGGGGCTCGCAACAAAAGCTACCAAATGTTGCCAGACTGGGACATGTGATGACGTAAATATAAGGGCATACAGCCCGCTGCCGACACAAAGAAAAGCAGCGAGAGTGCCATTCAAAATTTCATCATGTTTGGCAACTCGAGCTGCAACGTAGCCGCCAAGTATTGAGCAGAACGAACCTATTAACAATTGCGTTGTATGCAAGAGAGGATCGTCTTTCAGAGTCTGTAAAAGTACCTCGGAGAACTGTTCTTTGGGAATTGAATCAAGATGCCGAGTGGCTGTGATGTAGAGAATTAGCGGAATGACAAGGATATTGGTCGCAACAATATCTGTGATTGAGCCAAGAACAACGCCTTTAAACGAAATTTTATTCAACGTACTTCCTTTCAAGATAACGATCTATGCAATTGCCTAACGTTAAATAGACACCCTAAAAAGTGCCGTGAAATACACCTTGAAGGTGTGTAAACTGGAAATTATTTTATAGTGCATTGTTTATATTGGAGGTTAAAACAATAACACGCCCAATTTTCCGACAAAAACACCACCCTAAAATTTCATTTTGCGACTGAATCGCGGGCGGAATTAGACGCTTTATTTCGTTCTGTCGCAAGCCGCGTTTTCCCCATTACCAAGCCCACCCCGCCTTTCACGGATAGCTAAACGATTTAATCAAGGTTAATTCCCCAGGGTTGCGTAGGGGGGCTTGGAAGGTTTGGCGTTTTTCGGACAAGGTGCCTTCTTGGGAAACAATGGTCACTTGCACGAGGGTGACGTGTGCGTCTTGCATATCGCCGCCGCCGAAGTAGTTGACGAAAACGTGGTACACGCCATTGGGGGGGCTGGGGTTGGCGTAGATTTCGGGGCCGTAGCCTGTGGTGACATCGACATCCAACGCCCCGCCATTTTCTGCCACGCGATTACCGTAAAAAACGTGCGCGCCATCAGGTGAAACCACGTGTAAATCCAAATCGGTGCTGTCGCTGTCCCACGACAAAATCACGCGCAGCCGTGCGGGGGCTTTGTCGGGATTGCGGTCATAAAACTGCACGCGCTGGACTTGTTTGCCGTCCGCGCTGCGAATTTCCACATTGTTTGAGCCTGAACCGAAGCTGTAGGGGCGGGAGAAGTTGCCGTTTTCATCCACGGAAATGGGCATAGGCGCGCCGTTGACGATAAGTTTGGCGGGGCGGTTTTTGGGATGACGGGCGATGTGTCCTCGAATCAACGCCATGTCGCTATGTCCTGCGGTATTCACCGACGCAGCGGGATAGTTCACTTCCTGCCGAAAACCCGCCGCCGCACCCGCACTGTCGCGCCACCCCCCACGCGGCAACTCCAAAGTCGCCTCCGCGTAAACGTGGCTGGATAGGGTTAATAAACATAGCCATTTCAAAGTGTTTAACATGATTTAAGTCGCTCCAAGTAAGTTGGTCGTTAGTCGTTAGTTGCTAGGGTGAAAGGCGCTCGCTTATATATTTTCACATATATTCAATTAGATGATGAAAAATACCAGCCAGTTTTCCAATCTGGCAACTAACGACTAGAGACTATCGACTAACGACCAAACTCAACCAATCGCCGAGCCAATCGCTCGATATAGTTTTCATCCGCCCCATTGGGATGATAGCGCAATGCCAGATGCAAATACTCGTGTGCGAGGGTGATGCGTTCGTTTAGGCTGCGCCAGCCTCGAATGTAGATGCGCAAGCGTTGTTGGTCGGAATACGGATTTCCGTTGTTGAGCGCGCAAATTTTGGGCGGGGTGTCTAGCGGCTCAAATCCTGCTTCACGTTGTAGCTTGGGCGACCATTTTGCAGCGGCATTGGTCAGCCATGTTTCGGCGGCGATTAGGCGGTGGCATTCGGTTTGCGCATTCAAGGTGGTCAGCGTTGCTTGCGGATAACTGTGCGACAACATGCGTTCAAAGTCCCAACCTTCGCCCGCTTGTGACACGGCAGCTTGCCATGACAATTGATTTTCGCCCGCCAGCGTTTGGTGATAGCGCACTGCCACCCCTTGCAATACCAGCTCATCGGTAAACCATGCCGCCGCCAGCGCGCCGTCCGTGGGCGGATTGGGGCTGACGCGCTGGGTTTGGCTGGCATCGGCAATGTGCCAACAACCGCCTGTAAAAGCTGCGTTTTGCAACACATAACTGCGGGCGGCAATCGCCAAAGCGCGGGCGGCTTGGGCTGGTTGCGCATTGCCTTCGCGGTCAATCACGCGGGCGAGGTAATCGTTTAAACCAAATCGCCCTGTGATGACGGGCGGTTGATCTGAACTCAAGCGCATTTCGCCTTGCGCGACGATATTGAGGTGATTGCCATTGGCAAATTGCAGCCGATACGCGCCTCTTAGATGACCCGCTGGCGCGGGGGCAGTGCCTCGCCACACACTTTGCAACGGGTAGCGGGCAAAAAAATCGACATCGACACAGCGGGTTTCGTGGGTGTTTTGCCAACGGGGGGATGGCAAAGTTGCTGCCAACGTCGTTGCCCAAGTGGTCAGCGCGCTACGACTTGCGCCCGCCGCGCCAAACCAAAACGGCGTGCCATCCACCAACCAACCCGCACCGCCGCCGATGTTATTGCCCGCCACATCGTGCCACGAATAGGTTTTGTAGCGTATGCCCGTGCCTAATCGGGTCCACGCTTCCCGCCCATAACCTTGCACACTGGTTGCCAATAATGCTTGCCGCGCTTCGGCTTGGGCGAGGGGCGAAATGTCTGCCAGTGCTTGCAGCAAACTCGCCAATGGCACGCGGGTGTCGGGCTGAAGTTGGTTGATATTTTGCAACCACGCGGCGGCGGTGCGCGTTTGCCAATACCGTTGCCACGCGTCGGGCGTAATAGACAAACGGGCAGGTAAAAAATACGGCGCGCAAGAACGGGCTAAGGCGATGTCGCGGGAAATAGATTCATTGGGTTCGCCGCAATAACGATCTGCCTCGCTCAACACAGCGGGAACGAGGTAATCAGGCTCGTGCGCGTGCGTGTCGGCGAGATAGGCATAGACAAATAATTTCCATAGACTGCCCAACGGTACATGACTCGGCAAAGCCGCGTTGCCGCTCAATGCCCGCATTTCCACCCGCCCATCGCGCAACCACGCTACCTGCGCATCCGCCCAAACATTGCCCGCCAGTAAAACAAGCAGCACGCCCCAAAAACCGTTCATCCTGAGCGTGTCGAAGGAAGAACGGTTTTTCAGCAAGGCGTGATGTTTTTCGTTCATGGTTCGACCGTTCGACAAGCTCACGACTCACCACGAACGGGAAAATCACTCCGCACGAATTTAGCGTATCTCAATCTGCCCACGCGGATGCGCCTCAAAGGCTTTTTGGGTGGGTTGGTACATGGGGTAATAACGCACGGGCGGCAGGGTAAATTTACCTGTTTGGGCGGCGCGCACTAAATGACGTATCACCATTTCTTGGTGCAGCACTTCTACAGGCACCGCGTAACCTTGGGGTGTGAGTTCGTACTGCGCACGTTCCAACGGCGAGGCGGGTTTGCCTTGTGATTGGATGTTAATCCCCCAAGTGGAACGATCCGCTGTTGCCCCAGGCGGGAGCGGCACTTCGAGGATGCCAAAACGAAGCGGTGAGCCTTTGGTGTTTACCAGCATGATTTCATCCAGATAGAGTTCGTCGGTTTTCAGCACGGCATTGCTCGGCAATAATTCCAAGGTGTAATTCATGCCTAGCTCAGATTCCCCGCTGGTTTTTTGAGCAGCCGCAGACTGTTGCACCATGCGGTAAATATGCCGTTCCACTTTCACCGCTAATTGGCTGGTTTCGGCTTCGCGGCTGTCAAACTGCACCATCGCGGTGAGTCCCGCTGTCGGTGCGGCGGCGAGGTTGATGCTGTTCGGCACGCCCGTATTCCAGCGATAAACGCGTTGTCCCGATGACGTTTCGACGGCTTGCCACGGCGCGGCGAGGTCGATGCGCGGACTGCGCAAATCCCGTCCGCCGCCCAAGGCGCGGTATGTCCAGATCAAAGTCAACGCGCGGTCTATGGTGGGGGACTCGGCGCGTACTTGTTCCAACACTTTGCCCGCGTCCGTCACGGGCAATTTGCCTGTCAATAACAACAGCGCGTCGCCCAATGGCAAGTCCAGCTTTTCCACTTGTTGCGCAGCAAGACTCAATGCCAGCGCGGCTTTGGGCGGCAATGTTCCTTTACTTTGTTGCACCACATAACCCGTTAATAACAAGGTCATAGCTTGTACCGAATCACGTTCATCAGTGCCCAACACCAGACTATTTTGCGCAGAAGGCACGGCGGTGGGGGCGTTGAGACGCACCGCGAGTTGCTCTTGCAACAAGGCTTCTGCCATCGAACGCACAGGCAAACCGATTTCCTGCATCCAATGCAACATCAATGCCCGATGCCACGGTGAACGTTGCGCCCCGCTGCTGCGATACACTTCCAATAAACGCTCAAAATGTCCATTCGGCAAACTCAGCTTCAAGGCGCGGCTGGCGTGCCAATCGGCGTAATAGGCGTAAGTGGTCAACAACGGGTCATTTTCCTCGCGGTCAGGCGCACGCCACCAACCAAACGTCGCTTGATCGCCCGCCATTTGTGCCAAACGGAAACGATAACTGTGTAGCCGTTGCGCCAATTGATCCGCCAGCCCCGCTTCCGTGGGCAACAGCGATTGCAAGGCTAAACTGTAGGGAATCAAGCGACTGGCGGTTTGTTCCACGCAGCCGTAAGGGTACGTTATCAAATCTTCCATCACGCGGCGCAGTTGGGCATTCGCGCTGTCGGTCAATTGCAGCCGAATGTTACTGGCATCGGGTGGCAATTTCAGCGCGTTGTCTTTGCTCGTCAGCGGCACACTGAGCGAGCGCGGGCTTTGCCAAGCCAAAGGCACGACTTTCAGCGGCACGGTCAGCGCGTCCACGGTCTTTTTATTGACGGCCAACGCCAAATTAAGCTGCATCGCATTCGCTGCCGCGCTCAAGGGCAGACTGACAAAATTCGCTCCTGGCTTTAAATTCACGCTATCGCGGCGTTTTAAATTGCCGCCGCTGGTGCTGAGTTCAGCGGTCGCCGCCTGATTGCCTTGGTTAAAAATCGCCACGCTGGCATTGGGCGCGTCTTGGCTGCGCATCCAATTCGGACTTGTCCATTTAACGTAAAAATCTTTGTCGGAACGCAAGTACGACACGCCTTGCCCCACCGTCCCTGCGGGTGCAGTGGCGCGCACGGTCACGCGCCAACGGGTCAGCGAGTCAGGCATCACAAAGGAAACCTTGGCGTGACCTTGTTTATCCACGGCCACACTGGGTTGCCAAAACGCGGTGTCTTTATCTTCGCGCCGTGGACGTTCCAACACTTTAATCGCCCGTTGCGGGGTTTGGCTGCGCGATGGCATGGTCAAAGACGAAGGCGGTTTTGCCAAGTCATACGCGATAAAGCTCAAACTGGCGGAGGTGCGCACATTGTTGCGGCGGGGGTGATAAAAGAAATCGGCAATGTCAGGCGCAATTTCAGGTTGCAGCACGTAAATCATTTCATCCACCACGCCGACGGTGAGTTGCGTCCCCGCCGCCACTTTGCCGCCCACCAAGGCGGATAAATCCAGTGTCACTTTTTCACCTGGCGCATACACAGCTTTATCGGCTTGCACAGTCACTTCGATGCGTGGAATTTCCACCTTCAACCCCAAGTTTTGAAACACATATTCTCCGCCTTGCACATAGACTACCGATAAGGTGATATTCGGCCCGTAATCCGCCCGCACAGGCATATCCACCTTCCACTGTGTCGGCGTGAGTCGCGTAGCGTGTACCCAATCTGCCCCGCTGGTCAGCAGCGCGGTTTTCTCGACTTTATCGCGTTCCAATGTAAACAAAGCTTGTTCCACTTTTTGCGGGAACGTCACCAGCGCGTGCGCCGTTTCACCCGCCCGATAACTGCGTTTATCGAACACCATGTCTATCGAACCTTGCGGCGCACTCAAGCCCGCACCGCTGACGTAATGCGAAGTCGCGCCCACCAAATTGCCCGTCGCATCGCGCAGCGACACGGTGTACGTGCCTGATTCGGCGAAGTTCAACGAAAATTGATTGGAATTTGCCAATTTACCACTGGCGCGTTGGCGATTTTCCAAGCGCACCCATTCCCACGCCACGGGCGCGGAGGTGATGGCATCGGCAGTGGCAACGACTTGGATGGCGAAATCGACTTTTTCCCCCACCGCCGAGAAAGCGCGCTCACTTTTCAGCGCGTAAGTATTGATGCCGCGCTCGACTAAAATTTCTTTTGTGACACGCACGCGATACGACGCGCCGTCGGTTGCCAACGCGGACAACACATAGCGGCTGGGATCGCTTGCGGGGGGCAAGACAAAATTCGCCACGCCTTTTGCATCCGTCACGAGGCTTTCGGTAGTGAGTTGCACGGGGAATTGCCCCGCATAACCCAAGTCACCTTCAATCATGGAAATGCGTTGCGAACGTGCGGTGAGCTCTACTTTGGCTTTCACCACAGGTTTGCCATCGGGGTAGAACAATTGCATTTTGCCTTTCACAGGCTCATTGGTTTTGAAATCACGTTTTTCAGGTAACACTTTGATTTCAAAATGAGGTTTTTGGTATTCCGCCACGCGGAACGCAGCACCATAGGTGTTGCCTTTGTATGCAAAGCGCAACTCATACCCGCCTGCCACGGCATTATCAGGTAATTGAAAACTGGTATCACCGCCGCTTTGCGGTGTCATTTTCAGCGTTTTTCCCGCCACAGGGAAACCATTGGCATCAAACACTTGCAACTTTAATTCGCCCGCCGTGATGGGCGTGGAATCGCGGGCAGAAGTAAAGGTGCGCCCCATAAACTTCACAAAAACCGTTTCGCCCGCGCGGTACAAAGGGCGGTCAGTGACGGCATAAAGTTTGGTGTTGTAAATTTCGCTGTCGTAGTAAAAATTCTCGGCGACATACACCCCGCCTTGCGGGTCTTCGCCATACAAATAGGTTTTTTCAGGCGCGCTGCGGGGAAAAGAAACCAAACCATTTTTGTCGGTTTTACCGTCACCCAACACACCCACTCCGTCCGTCCACACGGTTTTAGCATTGGCAACTGGGCTACCGTTGGTACGATTCGCCACCCACACCAACATTTGTTTGCCCGATACTTTGGTGACGGCAATCGAGTTGGAGACAAATACCAAGGTAACGGCACGATGATCGCCCGCCATGACTTCGACTAAATACAACCCAGGTTTACGTTTCCCCAAGGGAATCATCACATTTTTACCGCGTTCGGCGGGCATAAATTCGCTACTACTGCCTTCCATTTTCAAACCTTTGGGCGGCATGATGGATTGAGCCTGATGAATCGGGTAGCGAAAACTATCCACCAAAGTATGCCCTTGCAAAGGACGATATTTGGGATCAAGGGTTAGTGGCGTGGGCACGGATTCCAGCGGATGAGTGCGCACACCTGATGCTTGGGCGGTGACGGCAGTACGCGCATCGAGCGAAAACACCTTGCGCCATGACTCGCGGGAATTCACCCACCAACTGTCCCAAATACGCGCCAAAGCATTAGAAAACCCCTCCCCCACGTAGTCGCCTTTGACATTGATACGATGCAGATTTTTTTGTGATTTCAAAAATTCCATGGGCTGGCTGACGCGATACACATACACATCCACCCCGCCGTATTCGGGCACGGACGCGAGATCCTGCATTTCCAAGCGCACCGTAGCGATGTCATTTGACCCAAACGCCGCATCACTCAATAAGAAAAACGGCGCGCCATCCTCCGCCAGCGTGGGATAGGTGAGCAACAACGCACACAGCGCGGTGAACAAAGCCAAGTAGCGAGTGATTTTCATAAATAAATGCTCCTAAAAAATTTTTAGCTGCTAGTCGTTAGTTGCTAAAAACTAGGAGCTAACGACCAATTTCACACCGACAAAAAATTCAACCGATACACGCCCGCAAAGTTAGGGTTCTCCGCGACAGGATGCCAACGCGTATCTTGCCAATGCAACAATTCGCGCAACGACACGGCGCGCAGCCCGTTGTCATCGGGGCGCACTGTGCCTGTGTGGTAGGCAATATACGATCCCATCCATACCATCAAATGCTGCGCATCCCCTTGATCGAAAAACAATAAATCGCCCAGCGCGGCGAGATTGCAATTTTTATGCAAAAAACGCGCATTGCCCTGCACCATTTCCAAAGCACTGGCATACGCTGAATACGAACCATCTGCCAATTTCCAATGGTGGCGCAAAGTTTGTTGCTCGGCGGTTAGCACTAAGTCGGGCGGCAACGGCATTTGGCTCATGCCATTGGCGTGTCGCCATTTTGCATCATGGGTGCGCAAGGCTTCCGCCACCGCAAACCGCACCAATCCCGCACAATCGTGCTG
This sequence comes from Gallionella sp., assembly GCA_028688275.1. Classification (GTDB taxonomy): domain Bacteria; phylum Pseudomonadota; class Gammaproteobacteria; order Burkholderiales; family Gallionellaceae; genus Gallionella. Next base: position 8,644 of record JAQTYN010000009.1, read on the forward strand.
CTGCCAGCGCGGGGTCAGCGTCTTAAATTGCGCCGCAATCATTTGCGCCATCCATGCCCGAAACGTGCGCGATTGCGCAGGAGTCAAAACAGGCTCAACCGCCGCTCTCACATTTGAACAAAAAGCTGCAAATAACGCGCTCAATAAAAAATCACGGCGTGTCATGATGGAACGGACAGCATACTAGGTAAATCAACCTGCTCCCCTCGCCCACTTGTGGGAGAGGGAATGTATAAAAAACCGCGCCTCATTTCACCGCTTCCGCACTGCGCCATTCCACACTTTGCCAGCCATTTTTACCCGCGCTGGTCAGTTCTAAACGATAAGCAGGATAGGTGGCGAGGGCTTGAATACGGGGAGGGAGATGGGTTTGTGCAACCGTTAAAAAATTGCTGTCATAGCGCAAGGCTTGCAACATTTCGCGTTCCGCCATAGCGGACAAGGGGCGGGGCATCATCAATGCCAAGGTGGTGTTGGAGGTGGGGGTTTGGTCGGCAATGGACGGATGAGTGTGCACCAGCGTGTCTAGGGTTTTATCCACCAGCGCGCCATCGGGTGAAAATGCGACATATTGCCCTGTTGCCCCAAATGCGGCTTTGCCTTTCGTGCTGCGCCAAAGCGACGTGTCACCTTTGTGATTTTTATCCAGCGCGCCATCCGCCGTCATCGCCCAATCCGCCAACGATTGCAACGCGGCTGCGCGATCAGGCAATTGTTTTGCCAGTCGAGCGATAAACACGGGGGAATACAAATTCGATTCGTTGTACCAACATGCCAGCGCGTTGCCGTCCAAAGACAACAGCGCGGCGGATTGCACGGGTTTTTTCTCGGCTTGCGTTACCACGCGTTTGGCCGTGCGCCAATCCACGGGCAACATCACGCAGGCACTGGGGTTGGCTGGTGCGGCGCGCCATAACTCAGCATCACCCAGCCCTGCGGTGGGCAAGCCCTTTTCGTTAATCCACGCCGAAGTTGACCAACCATCACCAAAATCAAAGCGCAAGCCTTTGAATCCTGAAAGAAAAGCGGTGTAGCCTAAAGTTAAGGTCGGTGCGCCCATCACAAGGGTATGCTGACTGCGCGGCGTATCGTCCAAGGCAAATTTTTTGGCTAGCACCTTGTCTTCAGTCAACCATGCCGACACGGCAGCACGGGAGGTGGGCACAATTTGATTATCCGCATCAAACAACAGCCCCGCATCCGACAGCACCACCAAACGGTCACCCAAACTAATTAACAAAAACGTGCGCCGTGGATTGACTTCCAACGCCAAAATCGTCGCCTTGCCTTTGCCCGTATCCAGCTCACCCGCCCGTTTTAATTGGGCATCATTCATTGCGATATTGGCGGCTTGTTGTAACATTTTGGTCAACATATTGCGCCGCAACACCAGCGCGTAATGCCGTAACGCGCCTTTGCCATCGCGCCACCACGCCACTTCGGCAGGTTCATTCAGTGCGCTGACCAATAACTTATCCGTCCAATCCAAATTATGTTCGTAAGCAATGCGCTTTATCGCCCCTGCCACGCCCATGCGATCTTCCTGCTGTTCGTAGTAAAACGCCAAATCTTCGGTCAACACATCCCGTACCAGCGGCACTTTCAACAAATCATGAGGCAATTTTGACAAACTCGCTGTGCGAATCAAAGCATCAGGCTGATTCAAATCCGCCATCAAACGTGTACCGACATAATGAAATTCTTGCCAGTTGCTACCGTGGCGTAACGTTGCCGCACCGACTAGCGTCACCCCCAACAAACCCAACACCATCCAAATACGACGCATCACGGTCTCCCTTTAAATTCTGTGCCAAATGCCCACGAGTGATCTCATCAAATACAAGGGTTGAAAACACAGTCTGGCGCGGGCGAATGCTACGCCCAGAATAGGGCAATTGCAATGTCAAAAACCTTGCGTGATTATGGTTTTCATCAAGAAACATGATGATTGCCCAATCGTTTGTTAATGATTGAGTTGAATGGTGCACATCACTGTTTCCCAGTTTTCAACTTTAAGACTGTTTTTGTACTCTACTTTCGTCATTTTTTTATTGCGAGCGAGGATCGCGCACACCTTGACGGAAAGTACATTTCCCTTTGGGAGATTAAATTTTTTCGCCAATTCCCCAACAGCGACTCCCCTCGGCGTTTGAATCTCGCGCCCGACTAGCTTCAATTTATCGCCTATTTTCAACTCCAGAATTGCCTGATGCACTTTGTTATCAGCAGGTTGACGACCTGAAAAATCCAGATTCATAAGCGGCTCGACAAACGTAACATCCAGTGCAACATTTGGCGAGGGAGGCGAGAGATACGGGGCTAAAAAAGCACAGGGTTGTCCCTGCAAACTTGGACTATACGGATTCGCGCCCCGATCAAATTCAAACAAGGTCAAGGTCTGTTCGGCACGCGTCATACCGACATAATACAAACGCCGTTCGGTTTGATTCGGTTTGGCTTGCCAGCCGCCATCTAGCAGGATGACGTGTTTAAATTCCCGCCCCTTTGCGCCATGCACGGTTGAAAGGGTTAATTTGCCCGCCACGGCATGGCGTTGTTCCTTGCCAAACTCAAACACCCAATCGAGCAATTGACTGGCGGGGATGCGTTCTATATCCCACGCCAAGCAAAATTCTGCAATGCACTGCTGCAACATTTGCAACCACGGGTTGTCTGGTTGCAGGGCGACCAACGCGCTTGCCCAATACAGCCAAGATTTTTGGCGCGCAAGTTGATGTTTAGGCTTGAGCAATAGACGAATCAGCATCTGCCCTTCTCGAACTTGATGAAACGCTAATCCATGGTCGAGATGTGCTACAGGGATGTGCTTGAGTTCACAATAGGCGCGAATGGGCATCAATAACTTGTGTTCTTTTGCCAAAATTGCAAAATCAGACCAGTCCGAATTGGGCGATAATTTGAACAAACGCAGCACTTCCGCCATTGCCATTTGCGCTTGGATGTTGGAATTATTGGGACAAGAAGCACGGTGGACTCGTCCTTTTGCAAGCATGTCCAGTTTTTCCCACTGACCGCCAGATGGATTGCCTAGGCGCATAAAATTGAGGCGAATCGGATGGGCTTGTTTTAGGCGTTCGGTGTTGGCGTTGATAATGTGATTGGCGGCATCAATAATGTGTCCCGTCGAGCGGTAGTTCTCCACGAGGTAGGCTGTTTTCGCTTGATAATCGGCTTCAAAGCGTTGAATAAATTCATTGCTGGTGCGGCGGAATTCATAAATGTTTTGGTCATCATCGCCCACTGCCATGATGGTCAGTTTGGCATCCTTATCCAACAAAGTACGCCCAGACAAGGCACTGACTAATTCGTATTGCGCCGCATCAATATCTTGATATTCATCAACCAAAATATAGCGATAACCGCGTAACAATTGGTCTCTTAAGTCATCAGCCGTATCGTCATCTGTTTGATTTTTACCTTGCAATAGCTGGATGGCATTCTGAATAATTTCACCGAATGTGTCTTCGTCTTTCGCGACATTTTGCTCTGCCAAACTGCGGAAAGTCGTACCCGTCAAGCGCATCGCCATCGCGTGATAAGTTAAAACCGTCACGCCATATGCGGCATTCCCAACCAAATCATAAAGCCGACGGCGTACTTCGTAAGCGGCAAGTCGATTAAAGGTCAGCACAATGATACTATCAGCAGGGGTGCGCAAGACGCGCAGCAAATATGCCACGCGATGCACAATCACACGGGTTTTGCCTGAACCTGGTCCTGCAAGAATCAGTTTGTTGGTATCGGTTTTGTCTGCGACCAACGATTGTTGTAAAGGATGTTTCAAGTCATCCACAATGCGGTGCAAAGATTCCCCTGTGGTTGCCAACTCCAGTAAATCCTTGCGCGTGGCAAAATACCGTTTGATAAAACCGCCTTTGGGTTCGCGAAAATACGCGGCAATAAATGCCATCGCGACATTCATTTTCTCCAATCCAAGGCTGGCATATTCCTGAATCACATGAATCTGAAAATTGCGCTCTTGATAGTATTCCTGCAAACCGAGGTAATCGCTTTGCCGAAATCCGCGCTTATTTTCATCGGCAATCACCGCTATGGTCATGGCGGATCGAAACACTGTGCGCCCACGATCCAATTGAATGGCTTTGATGCGATCCAAATACAGCAAGCCTTGCTCTAAGGCTTTCGCCTCGTCTTTCAATTGCCCCGCCAAGGTGAAATCAGTACGCAAATGCTCACACAACTCACCCGCTTTGCTTTCCACCAATAGCTCCGCACCCCGAGCATCACTGGGCAATTTAGCCAAAAAGCAGAGCAGCAAGCTTTGCGCCACAACCTGTCTTTTTTCGCTAATGGCTTTGATGGTTGACCATGCGCGCCGCAATTTCACCTGATAGTGCTCGCGGGTAATTTTCTTTAATTCCAGACTGGCTCGATCGGCCTCGTCGTTGCCAAATGGCTGACTCATTGCCCGCAACAACATCAACAAATCTTCAATCAAAATTTCCTGATCGCACCCATCCTTTACACCTTGACACAAATGGCGCAAATTTAACTCTTGCCACTGCGTTGAGTCAGCATCAGGTGCGAGCTCGGGCAACAAATCCAGCAAAGCCCGCTCAACGCTCGCCGTTTGTGAAAAAATATCTTGCGAGGGATTCACCACACCTTTGCGCAAGCGCGCCGTAATCACCAGGTCATTGCTCAGAATTCCCAACTTCTCCATCTGTTGCAGGACGCGCACACATTCTTCGCTGGATTGTCCAGATTGCAACATCAATTCATCGGTACTAATCCCTTCCGCGGCATCAGCATTTATCAGCAACTGAATAATTTTCAAATAATCTTCGCTTTTTTGCTGCGACAAACCCGCGCCTTTAAGCTTTTCGGCTGCCATCTGCATATTGGTGACTTTCAAGCTAGCAGGAAAGACGCGGGTTTCATTCTCATTGCGCTGTATCAGTCTGGCACGTTCTAACCATGAAATCGCCGTTTTCACGCGGGTATCCGCATCTCGACTTTCCGCCTCAATGCTGGATTCCTGATCGTCATCGGCAAGAATTTCCCCTGCTGTTACTACCACAACGCCTTCTTTGGCCTTTTTCGCTTTTTTGCGTAAAACCTGCAATATCTCGCCTATGTCTTTGCGACTGAGCTGCGAGCGTGCCGCTAAACCAAATTGCACTTCCACATCATTTTCGTCATATAGCAAAATACAGCTTGCATGGTCACGATCCCGCCCCGCCCGCCCTGCTTCTTGTAAATAATTCTCCAATGAGCCAGGGATTTCAGCGTGAATCACGGCGCGCACATTGGACTTATCCACCCCCATACCAAAGGCATTGGTCGCCACAATCACGCGTAAATCGCCATTGATAAAATCTTGCTGTACCTGTTTTTTGACCTCCGAAGACAGCCCTGCATGAAAGTAAGCACACTGCCAATTCATGGCTTTCAGAAAAGCGGAAATGTCCTCGGCACTTTTTCGTTTTGCGGCGAAAACAATCGCACCGCCTTCAGTTGATTTCAATTCATTTTCAACTAATTGATGAATCAGGCTAAATTTTGTTTGGCTAGTGGTATTGACCACTTGATATTGAAGATTATTTCTTTCATGCCCGCCCTCGAACAATTGCAGCTCGATGTCCAAATTTTCTTTGAAATGGCTGCGCAAATCGGCAATGACTTCGATTTTGGCGGTCGCAGTAAAACAAGCGATTTGCGGCAGTTCCCCGCTGCGCTGTTCTTTGATGAACCGAGAGGCATATAGGTAATCAGGGCGGAAGTCTTGTCCCCATTTAGATAAACAATGTGCCTCATCAAATACCCACGCACCAATTTGACGGTAACGAATGGCTTCTCTAAAGCCTTTGTTGCGCAATTGTTCGGGCGAAACCAACAAAATGCCGATGTCGCCTAATCTAATTTTTTCTAAAACATCGCGCCGTTCCAACACGTTTAGCAAACCATTCAATGCCGCAGAACAAGATATGCCTTGTTTAATCAAGTTATCCACTTGGTCTTTCATTAGCGATTGCAGCGGCGAGATAATGATGGTCAAGCTGCCATTTCGCCAATAACGATTGAGCGCGGGTAATTGATAGCAAAGCGATTTTCCGCCACCAGTCGGCAAAATTGCCAACAAATGCTCCTCCCGCATGCCTGCGACCACAATATCCGCTTGTAAAGAGCCTCCTTGAGAGTTGACTGGCTCGGTACGAAACTCGGAAAACCCAAAGTAGCGTTGCAATTCCGCCTGCGGATTGTGTGTCTTGTTGCAATAGACACAATCAGCCTGATTACAGGGTTGATCACGCAATCCTTTAAGCAACATGCGGGTGGCGGGATATTGCATTCCCACCCAAGGCGGTAGCACAGAATTCCCGCCCGACACGCGCAACCATGCCAGTGCGTAAGCAATCGGCAGATGCAAACTGGGATTGAGCAGGTCTTCTTGCAACAATTGGTGCAAACGCGTGCGACAGACTTTATCTTGCACAATGGTATGAAGTGCGGTTTTTACTTCGTCTAAACTAGGCGGGCGCAATGCCCGCCGCGCACTGATAAATAAGCGAGACCATCCATTTCCTTGGGCGGTAGTCAGCAAATAGTGATAGCACAGCAACTCATCAGGAGAAGTGGTATCGAGATCAGCCAAGGCTTTGCGCTGTTCTTCAAATAATTGCAACGAAAGTTGCGCATCTTTCAGAGGATCATTGAGGGAGTCGCGAACAATTTTGTAGTCCTTGACCAAGCGATGATAGGGATTTTGTGGAAAGGCGATGGGCGACAATACCAAGGTATCAACCACGGGCAAAGACAACAACGTTAAATCAGGATAGTCGCGTTTTAACAGGGGTAGATCGTGTTGCACCACATTGTGTCCCAACACAAAAGGCGCACCATCGGTCAACTTATCCAGTTTAGGTTGCACGGTATCAACCCGAAATTTCCCTTGAAACACTTCGCCTTGCTGAATATCCCCTCGCCACGCGGCGATTTTATAAATGGCTGGCTTTTCACCAATGGCGGTTTCCAAGTCAAGGCAAAGCGAATTTGAATAATTCCCGATTTTTTCAGTCACACAATTCCTTCATCAGATAATGTTGCGGCGCGGCAAGGGGGAATCAAGCATACACGCCATCCCGTCACCCATTCAACTTGTGATACCAGTGAGCAATCTCCCTCCCCTTCAAGGGGAGGGAGTCTTGTTTTACCCACCATCAATCACATAGAATCAATGAGTTAATACCCCAGCCCCCGCGCTGCTTGATAAAACACGAAACTCACGCCCCACGCGAGTGCTAATGACCATGCCAGACTAAACAGGGTATAGGCTTTGCTTTGGGATTCGGTTTTTAGCGTCGCGATGGCGGATAGGCAGGGGGTGTAAATCAGGGTGAAGAGCATAAAGCTGTAGGCTTGTACCCAGTCTAGTTGTTGGGCAAGGGCATGACCCAGCTCGCCGCCGCTCAGTCCGTAAATCACCGCGAGGGAACCGATGACGATTTCTTTTGCCACGAAGCCGAAAATCAGGGCGATGGTCAATTCTGGGGTGATGCCGATGGGGGCGAAAAAGGGATGCAGCGCGCTGCCGATCATACCTGCGAGGGTGTCGGGACCAGCGGGAACTGCGCTAAAGGGAATGTGCGTGAGCAACCAAACCAACACCACGCCTGCGATGATAAATTGGGTAGCGCGACGCAAAAAATGTTGCACTTCTAACCAGCCGCGCATGACCAATTGGCGGGTAGTGGGGAAGCGATACGGCGGCAACTCCAGCACAAAAGGTTCAGTGCTTTGAAATTTTCCTTTAAATAACAAGGCAGTGAGAATGGCGGCGGCAAAACTGAAGAAATAGAGACTAAATAACACCAGCGGCGCGGCTGTTGGGCTAAACAACGCGGCGGTGATAAACACGAAAACTTGTAAGCGCGCTGAACACAGCGAAAATGGAATGACCAACATGGTCAGCAAGCGCATCGCCCGCGAGCGCATCACGCGTGTGCCCATGAGGGCGGGGACGTTGCAACCAAACCCCATGAGCAACATGACAAAACCACGTCCATCTAGTCCTAACTTTGCCATCAGCGCGTCCATTAAAAACGCGGCACGAGACAAATAGCCGCTGTCTTCGACGGTTGCCATAAATAAAAAGAACAGCACGATAATCGGCACAAATGCCATGACGGTGGCTAAACCGTTAAACACCCCGTCTAACAACAAGCCTTGCCACACGGGCGACAATCCTGACAACAGCGGTTCAAGCTGGCTGTCGCGCAGCCAAGTAAACGCCGTGGCGATGCCGCTTTGTAGCGGTTGACCAAAGAAAAAAATGCCTTGAAACAGCGCGTACATAATGGCGAAAAAAATCGGCAAGCCGAACACGGGGTGCAACATCACGCGATCCACTTTGTCGGTGATATTTTCGGGCAGGCGGGCGGGAATTTGAACGGATTGTTTTAACACCCGCGCCATTTCGCTTTCGAGGTGTTCGTCTTGTTCTAACTGGCTACGTAATTCTTCCGCCATACCAGGCGTGGGGTAGCGCAAGGCTTTGGTGACAGCCTGCAAGGCTTCCGCATAACCTGTGCCGTATTTGCCACTCAACAAAAATATGGGCATTCCCAACAGCTCAGACATTTTTTTACAATCTATGGTGATGCCAAATTGTTTGGCTTCATCCGCCATATTCAACAGCACGACCACGTTTAAATTCAATGATTTGAGTTGCAATAGTAAGCTCATCTGGCGTTCGATTTGGGTGGCGTTTAACACCACCAACGCCAAGTCGGGCACATTGTCATGCAGAAAATGGCGCACTACTTGTTCATCATCGGAAAAGCCGTGCAGATCATAAAACCCTGGTAAGTCGATGATCTCGACCATATTCTCGCCCAGTAAGATTTTGCCTGTCAGCAATTCCACTGTGATGCCAGGCCAATTGCCTACGCGCGCTGAACCACCCGTCATGCGGTTAAATAAGGTCGATTTTCCTGTGTTGGGCATACCCAATAATGCAATGCGTTTCATGCTAAGCACACCATAATTTTAGCCGCTTCACTGCGCCTTAAGACAATATCGGTTGTACCGAGTCGTACTTGCAATGGTCCAGAAAAGGGCGCTTTGCGTATCACCTCCAACGATTTCCCACTCCGAAAACCCAACGCCAATAAACGTTGGTGCAACGCTTCTTCGGCGTGGATAGAAACGATGGTGGCAAGGTTGCCTGCGGATAAATCACTCAAGTTCAAAGCGGGCATGATGACGAGTTAAATGGGCATATATCGGCATTATTCCACAGGCAGCATAATTTTGTCGCGTAAGCCTTTGGTGCGCTTACAACGATTAGGTTAGAATGCGCGCTTTCGATTTATGTGTGAGTCCATCATGATTAAGGGCAGTATTGTTGCAATCGTCACCCCGATGTTGGTGGATGGCAGTTTAGACCTCATTTCATTTCGGTCTTTGATTGATTTTCATATCGCCGAAGGCACCAAGGCGATTGTCGTAGTCGGCACGACAGGCGAATCGCCCACAGTCAATGTGCACGAACATGAAACGTTGATTCGAGTCGCGGTGCAGCACGTCGCCAAGCGTGTACCCGTCATTGCGGGTACGGGTGCAAATTCAACGCAAGAAGCGATTGAATTGGCACAGTTCGCGCATCGAGCGGGGGCTAATGCTTCTTTAAGTGTAGTACCCTACTACAACAAGCCCACGCAAGAGGGTTTGTATCAACACTTCAAAGCCATTGCGCAAGCCGTCAACATGCCTCACATTTTGTACAATGTGCCGAGTCGCACAGGTGCGGACATGAGCAATGACACCGTGCTGCGCTTGGCACAAATTCCTAACATTATCGGCATTAAGGATGCCACAGGCGATATTTCTCGTGGCAGCGATTTACTACACCGTGCGCCTAAAGATTTTGCCATTTACAGCGGTGACGACGCCAGCACGTTGGCGTTGATGTTGTTGGGTGCACATGGGTCAATTTCGGTGACCGCCAACGTTGCCCCGAAACTGATGGCTGAAATGTGTGCGGCGGCTTTGGCTGGACGTGTTGCGGAAGCACGCTTGATTAACTTCCAACTACTAGGCTTACATCGTCATTTATTTGTGGAAGCGAACCCCATTCCTGTTAAATGGGCGGTGGCTCGCTTAGGGCTGATGCAAAATGTGTTGCGTTTGCCGCTAACTCCTCTGTCCCCAAATGCCCAAATGGTCGTTGAACAAGCGATGCGTTCGGCTGGGGTTATTAACTAATTGTGGGAGAAAAAATGAAAAAATTGCATATAGGCGTGGCAGCCATCACATTGATCTCAGTGACAGGCTGTAGTAGCCTAGGGCTGGGCGGTAAGCGCGTCGACTACCAAGCGGGTGCAGCCGTTGCCCCGTCATTAGAAGTCCCGCCTGAAATGACTACACCTGCCAGCGATGATAGATTTAAGATTCCACAAGGTGATGGTGTAGCCACTTACTCTAACTACAGCCGCACAGGTGAAACGCCTACTACCCCAACCGCTACCCCCGTGGGCAATCTACTCCCTGAAATCAAAGGCGCGCATTTAGAACGCAATGATAGCCAACGCTGGTTAGTGGTCGAAGACAAAGCGGAAGCCGTTTGGCCCATCGTCAAAGCTTTCTGGAAAGAAAATGGCTTGACCATTAAGTCCGAAGAAGAGGCCATAGGTGTCATCGAAACCGATTGGTCCGAAAATCGCGCCAAAATTCCACAAGATGGCGTGCGTAATCTGATTGGCAAAGTGTTTGATGGACTCTATTCTTCCAACGAACGAGATCAATATCGCACGAGACTGGAACGCAGCAAAGACGGTCTCAGCACCGAAATTTACATCACCCATCGTGGTATGGCAGAAGTGTCATCTTCAGACAACTCCTCGACAAAATGGCAAGCGCGCCCCAATGATCCCGAATTAGAAGCCATTATGTTGCAACGCTTGTTGGTACGGCTTGGTGGTAAATCCGCACCTGCAGCTGAAGTTGCTGCGACGCCCCCCCCTACACCAACCACGACCAGCGGAGCCGCCACACTTCAAGAAGTTTATGATGGCAGCCAAGTGATCATTATTCAGGATGCCTTTGATAAAAGCTGGCGGCGTACTGGTCTTGCAATTGAGCAATCGGGATTGACCATTGAAGACAAAGACCGCACTAAAGGAATTTACTTGCTACGTGCAGTCAAAGTCGAACGTGGCTTCCTCGATAAGTTGCAATTCTGGAAAGACAGCCCTGATGAAAATGCACGTTATCGCGTAACAGTTAAAGATGGCGGCACAAACTGCGAAGTCGCAGCTACGAATGCCGACGGTTTAAGCAGCAACGATAGCAAAAAACTGTTGAGCGCGATTTTCCAGCATATCAATCAATAGGTATTTCACGCGCCATGCGCTTTGCCTCTTTAGGCAGCGGGAGTGAAGGCAACGGATTATTGATTTCCGTTGCCCAAACGCATCTGCTGATGGATTGTGGTTTTGGATTAAAAGACAGTCTGATGCGTTTGGCACGCTTAGGTATGTCCGCCGAGCAGCTCACGGGCATACTCGTCACGCACGAACATGGCGATCACAGTGGCGGCATTGCTAAGCTGGCACGCAAATACAACTTGCCCGTATGGCTGACGCACGGTACGCGGCGCGCGCAACCCAAGGTCTTTGCTGACCTACCTCAGTACCACGAAATTGATCCCCACCAAGCCTTTCACATCGGCGATGTCGCCATTCAACCCTACCCTGTGCCCCATGACGCAGGCGAGCCCGTACAGTTCGTGTTCAGCGACGGCGCAAAACGCTTAGGCGTATTAACCGACACAGGATGCAGCACACCCCATATTGAAGCCATGCTGACGGGCTGTCACGCCTTAGTTTTGGAGTGCAATCATGACCGTGACTTATTGGAAAATGGCAACTATCCATACAGCCTAAAACAACGCGTGGGCGGACGGCTGGGACATTTAAATAACCAACAATCGGCGCAACTCTTGGCTCAATTGGAGGTGAGTCAGTTACAACATATCATCGCAGCGCATTTGAGCCAGCAAAATAATATGCCACAACTGGCAATACAAGCCCTAAGCCAAGTGCTCAATTGCAATGAGGCGTGGATAGGTATTGCCGATCAACAGACAGGGTTTGATTGGCGAGAAATTACCTGATACAACTAACGATAAATGAAAAAAGCCGACTTACGTCGGCTTTTTACTACATTCGCGGTTAAGGACGAATTAGTGTGCAGCTGGAGCAGCTGGAGCAGCAGAAGCAGCAACAGCAGAAGCGTCAGCAGCAACAACAGCAGAAGCGTCAGCAGCTGGAGCAGCAACAGCGGATACAGCTGCTGGAGCTTCAACTACAGCAGGAGCTGGAGCAGCAGCTGGTTCTTCAGCTGGTTTATCACCACAAGCAGTCAAAGCCAACGCCAACAAAGCAACAACAAGAGCGGATTGTTTCATTTTATTTCCTTAAGTTAAATTTCGACACAGTTTAAATTTTCGCTTGACCCCGAATAACTGCCTAAGCAATCACACAAAATCAAAGACGCGGCATTCTACCAGTGCGCCACAGAAAATCTAGTCTATTTTCAACTATTTTTGTGTTTTATTACAAACCCAACTTGTCTGGCGAAAGTGCCTGTGGAGACTCCCCCCACATTTCCATAAAAAATCCCTTTAGAACACGGGCTTGAACTGCATCATTTTGTTCAAAAACACCACGAGCATCATCAAAATGAAAACGTCGCACGCAATGATTGTCATCCGCCACCGCAAAAGGCGTGGAAATATGATGCAAATGCGTAATGGTCCGATGAATAAACATTCTGCTAGAGAATTGGCGCAAAAGCATCATCATGCGCGGGCAAAAATTCGACAAATAATGAATATCATGTGCCAACACATACAGTCGATGGGTAGGGCTATCTAACAAAAAACGATGCAGGATGCTATAACGCGCCTCGCTATTAAATCCTAGTCCATCAAAACTCTTGTCAAAAAGATAAAGATTGCGCTCGGCCAAACCACACAAAGTATCCAAAGCGGCCGTGTATTCACCCATTCCGTTCAACTGAATATGTTGCAATAATTTATCCGACATTTTGTTCTCCGTTATCTTTTGATCTGCCCAACGACTAAATAACCATCCAAATACCATTCATACAACAAGACCCCCAACGCTTCTGGACAATCTGCCAGTTCGGTTAAGACACGCTGATCCGCCAACTCACGCACTCGCACATAAAGAGTGTGGCTTAGCTGTTGCGCTTCCCCATTGATAAACACGCTACCACCCTGACACAACATTTGCGATTTTAAATCTAACTCAACGCCCTTCTTTTGAATGGCGGCAATAAACTTTCCTTGGGCCAAAGGACGCTCTGGTGCATCAAAGAAGATATGTGACTTAGGTTCACTCAAATAACATCCCAGGAAGTTTGCAATATCTTCTTTATCCCAGCGCACTTGAGCAATCGCCTTTGCGACCTGGTCTAACATGGCACCCCCAATTTCAGAAGGGTGAGATTGAGTGGTTAAATCGGGGTCGGCATACACCCCCTCCACCGTAATACGGTCTTGCAAATAAACCAGAAATTGCTCCGCCAATTCCTGATACGCTGGCGTGCGAAAACCAATGGAATAAGTCATGCAATCATCTTCGGCGATACCGTTATGCCCGCAATGCGGCGGCAAATACAACATATCGCCCGCTTCCAACACCCATTCTTGCTCAACCTGAAAATTCTTAAGAATACGTAGCGGCGCACCTGCTATCAATTCTTTATCCGCCTGCGTAGAAATCTGCCAACGTCGATGCCCTAACCCTTGCAGCAGAAACACATCATACGAATCAAAATGTGGCCCAACGCCACCGCCCTTGGGCGCATAGCTGACCATCAAATCATCCAAGCGCGCATGAGGAATAAAACTAAATGCCTTCAGCAACTCAGCTGCTTCAGGCAAATAATGATTCACCCCCTGCACTAATACCGTCCATTTGGTTTTACCAAACCCCTTAAAATCCTCGACATCAAACGGAGAGTGCTGGAGCGCAAACTTACCTTTTGGCTGCGTCACTAAGCGCGCTTGTACATCGTCGCTGCATGCAAGATCAATTAATTGTTGCGGATTTAATAATCCTGTGAAATTGGGAACCGCTTGACGAATCAATAACGGTTTCTTTTGCCAATAATCACGCAGGAATTCGTCAACGCTCAGGTTGCCAAGTAGGGTAGTTAGATTTTTCATGTGCGAATTATAGCCGTGTGCGGCTTCGGCAGCATGGCAAAAATAAACTTATCGCTTCAAACAAAAACAATTAAAATGTCACCCCAAGTCCGTCATAGGTCTTATGGCATGGTTGTGCTGTTATTTATCACATGTATCTTTTGACCTTTATATTTCGTCAAGCTGAAACAAAACCATAGCATTATTCAAGCGGCATACTTAAAATTTAACCACCTAAAGGAATCAAAATGAAAATCACTAAAGACGCTGTTGTCTCGCTACGCTATACCTTAGTGGATGCTAATACCAACGAAATACTAGAAACCATGGAAGAACCCATTAGCTACCTGCACGGCGGTTATGACGGCATTTTTCCTTTGGTTGAAGAGGCACTGCAAGGCAAAAGTACGGGCGACACTTGCTCTGTCACTTTGCAACCCGATGACGCATTTGGTGAATACGACCATGATCTCGTAGAAGAAGAAAACATCAGCTCCTTCCCCAAGGATATTACGGTTGGCATGCAGTTTGAAGGCGGCCCAGAAGACTCAGAAGATGAGGATTTTATCCTGTACACCGTGGTGTCTATTGATGGTGAAAATGTCACCGTCGATGGCAATCATCCTCTGTCAGGTAAAACACTGACTTTCAATTGCACCGTCACGGGTGTGCGCACAGCGACCGCTGAAGAATTAGCACACGGTCACGTACATGACGGCGAAGAAACATTGCACTAAACGCGCGTCATTTGAGAGGGGGCAATTGCCCCCTCTTAAGCTGATTAAGCGCGCACTGAGCTAATCATGCCCGTCACAGGCGAACTGGGACTGGCACTGTAAAATTTCTTAGGCATACGTCCCGCCAAAAAGGCAGATCGTCCAGCCAACACCGCTTGTTTCATCGCGGATGCCATCAATACAGGTTGTTGAGCCGCCGCAATAGCGGTATTCATCAACACGCCTTGGCAGCCCAATTCCATAGCAATGGCTGCATCAGAAGCCGTACCCACGCCCGCATCCACAATCACGGGCACTTTAACGCGCTCCATAATCAATTGCAGATTCCATGGGTTCAAAATTCCCATTCCTGAGCCTATCAATGAAGCCAGCGGCATAATTGCCACGCAGCCAATGTCTGCTAGTTGCTGCGCAATAATGGGGTCGTCCGAAGTATAAACCATCACATCAAAGCCCTCTGCCACGAGCGTTTTGGCCGCCGCAATCGTTTCAATCACATTAGGATACAGCGATTGAGGATCGCCCAATACCTCTAACTTAACCAAACGATGGTCATCCAACAATTCACGCGCTAAGCGCAAAGTACGCACCGCATCGTCTGCGGTATAGCAGCCTGCGGTGTTGGGTAGTAAAGTGTATCTTGATGGAGGCAAAATTTCCAACAAACTCGGCTCATTGGGATTTTGCCCTATGTTGCTGCGGCGAATAGCAATGGTAATAATTTCTGCGCCGCTCGCTTCAATGGCAGCTTGGGTTTCAGCAAAATCTTTATACTTTCCCGTGCCGACGAGCAATCGGGAGGAATAACTTTTACCAGCGATAATAAGATTGTCGTTCATAGTATTCTTTCGTTTAAAAAATACCTCACGCGCGAACGTAAAGGAATAATACGGCGCCAGGCAGGCAAGCGTAGCACATCCTAAGGCTGCAAAGTTACGCGCACAAGACAGTGCAAAAGACTGGAGACCGAAGCACGCCCTATCAACCGAGGTGCTATCAGTCGTGATATTGATTCTGTATATCCAACATATCGGGAAGGATGCCTATCAACAAGGGAATAAGATTTGGGTCAAAACACTTCCCTGCTTGCTCTTGCATATAAGCCAAAGCTTTGTCCAACCCCCAAGATTGTTTATAAGGGCGCGCACTGGTCAATGCATCGAAAACATCTACAATCGCAACGATGCGCCCAACCAACGGAATTTCTTCACCCACCAAGCCATTAGGGTATCCAGAACCATCCCATCGCTCATGATGGGTTGATACCACCATTCGAGCCATTTGCATCAATGCGGATGAATCATCGCCAATAATTAGTACGCCCATCTCAACATGGGACATCATCACCTGCCACTCCTCGCGGGTCAGATTATCTTGCTTGCGCAGTATCTCATCAGGAACGCCTATTTTGCCAATATCGTGCATCGAAGCTGCCAATAACAGTAACTCTGCTTCGTCATGACTCATATTGGCTTTTAAGGCAAGAAGTCTTGCATAGCGACTCATGCGCATAATATGCATCCCTGTGCCATGGTCCCGATATGCGGCAGCACAGCATAGACGCTCAACGACTTGCTGCCGAGTGCTCGTCAGTTCAGCAGTACGGAGCTCAACCAACTTCTCTAAATGTAAACGATACTGTTCATTTTCTTGTTTCAATCGGACGCGTTCAATACAGCGACGGATCAAGTGTTCCAGTGCTGCCATACTATGGATGGGTTTGGTTACGAAATCCCACACCCCTTTGTGTATCGCGTTTACTGCACGTTCCAGATTTCCCGTACCAGAAATGACAATAACAGACTGACCAGGGGCTTCCCGCCGCAGCTGGTCAATAAATTGAAATCCATCCATGAAGGGCATACTTAAATCGACCAGTATTATGTCTGGATGGTGTTGATGAAGTATCTCAAGACCTGTCACCCCATTCTCAGCTTCAAACACTTTGATGCCAGAATCTTCAAAATAGACACTAATGCTAGATCGAAACCGTTGGTCGTCGTCGATGATGAGCAGTGAAAAGGGAGCCGTATAATGTTTGGTGTGCATCCCACCTCCACTAAATCCCGCCCAAATCTCTCAAGCGGGTGAATAGTGCAGCTGGATCGGATAATGGCTTAATGAAAACATCATCATCAGTTAATCCAATGTGGCGAAGTTCATTAGACAACAAGTAATTTGATGAACCAGTATAAATCACAAAACACAAATCTGGATAAGACGCATGGGCTATTTCGACAAATTTGCCGCCACTCATACTCGGAAGTCGAATATCAACGATGACCACATCAATGGCAACCGAATACATTACTTGCAGTGCCGCTTCCCCACTTTCAGCTTCAAACACTCGAAAACCTTCATCCTCAAGGAGCACCTTCAAGTTACGCCGATGACTATCATGATCATCCAACAACAATACGGTCATGGGTATCGACATCATCTAGCACCGCCTAACGCTAACGGCAAGGTCACCACAAATGTACATCCCTTGTTAGGTATTGATTCTAATGTCATTTCTCCACCATGCTTATCGACCACAATGACATATGCAATCCACAAGCCCAACCCCGTACCGCTACCGATGGGTTTAGTGGTAAAGAAGGGCTCAAAAGCGCGCCGCCGTGCATCCTCACTGAATCCAACCCCGTTATCTTGAACTTCAATGCGTACACGATCTGCGAGCAATCGTGCACGCAAAGTGATCTGCGGCGTGAAATCACCACCAGCGGTCATTTCAATTTTATCCATCAATGCCTGCGCACTATTTTTGAGCAAATTCAACAAAACCTGTTCAATCTGGCTACGCACCATGGGCACGGGGGGCAAGTCAGGATCCACTTCAATGACAATTTTAATCTGACGAAAATCAATGTTTTTATTGAAGTCATAGTCTTTCTGTGCCAAATCAATAGATTGATTAAATAAGGTTTCAAGTCGTATTGGCGTATATTTAGATTCACTATTGCGACTGAATTCGAGCAAACTACGCACAATCTTAGCGGCACGCTCACCATCCAACTTGATGTCATTCAAAAATGCAAATACGTTGCGCTTCTCAAGATAACAGCGAATCGCTTCAACCGTGATGCCACATTCCATTGCCGCCTGATGGTTAGTTTCTAAGCTTTCTGATACACGACGCTCGATGTTTTGCGCGGCTTGCACCATAACACCAAGCGGGTTGTTGATTTCATGGGCTACGCCAGCTGCCAACCCTCCAATCGACACCATCTTATTAGTTTGCATCATTACTTCTTCGACACGTACGCGTTCAGTCACGTCCACAATATGTATCACAGCTCCACCTTTAACCGCAGAGGAAAGCGGGTAAACAGCAACCTCAAAGAAATAGGTCTGCCCCCCTTCTTGTTTTACCATGGGTAATCGGTTAATGGCCTTGTGTTTACGAACCGCATCGAGAATTACTTTGACGTTATCTTCCGAGTATGGAAATGCGGCACGCAACGGCCTACCTATCATAGATTCCGCTGAGTTTTCGCTTGCCCCAATCGCGGCTGAATTACAGAATGAAATCAGACCTTCGCGGGTTACTACGATCAATGCGGAGGGCATGGCGCAGGTTACATCGACCAATAAGGAGCGTGCCGCCGCAATTTCGGTCAGCATCGCAATGCGCGCTTGGTCTCGTGATTGCAAACCATCCAACATACTGGAAAAACGCTCGTGCAACACGTCAATTTCATCTTGCGATCCTTTACGCAAAAAAGACAAATCAACTCGTCCTGACAGTTCTGTTGCAATAACTTCTTCAGTCAGCAATTTCAACTTTTCAATACGTTTAACAACCACTCGGCTGAGTATGTAATGCAATATCAAGCTAAACAAAATAACGAATATCCCCATATGGATAATCATTGATTTAATACGTTTAGCGATAATTACCTCATTGTCCTGTTCTGATATCAGCAGCTTGACCTCGCCTAATTTCTGTTTTTCTCTTGAGGTGTTGTAGAGCATGATATCGGCTCGTGAGACCAACACATTCCCTAGAACCGCATTGCCATAACGAGCAACAACACGACCCTTTTGTGACACTTCGACCAACTTGACGCTATCACTCTCATGTGCAATGGTTTTTAATGCTATCTCTAACGCGGGATAGTCCTCTGAAACCAACACTTCCACACTATAAGCCGCGATTGACTGCGCAATGGCGTTGCCTTGTTCGTGCAAAATGGATTTCAATGCAAGACGTTCATCATTCACCGTCAGAGCCCCGAACAACCCCATCAGCAAAGGAGGAACAAGAAAGATACTTAGCGTAATTCGGGTCGAGAGGTGCATGGTCGTCAATTAGTTAATCATCAAAACCTTTAATCTTCAGCATACTGCGACGTACGCCATCGAAATCAGTATCTTTAGCGGGTAAAAAACCATCCCGACCAATGTACTCCAAATCATCCCCCTTCATCCTGAACATCGCCTTTTGCAACTGCTCAACAATGCCTGTAGCAAGCCCCGCCCTACCTACCCAAGCATGTGTGGGACTCTGAAATGTCACGATCTGACGCAGCCCTTTCGCTTGTCCATATTTTTGCAATGTCGTTTCGTTAGCCGCCCCCGCATCGTAATTGCCTGCAGCAACGGCGAAAGCGACTTTATCATGTCGTCCAATGAAATCGTATCCTGCCAAGTCGCGTGCGGTAATACCCGCCTGTAATAGCACCTCTTGAGCAAGATAACGTCCTGTCGTTGAGTTTTCCTCACCAAAGGCAAAACGTTTTCCTTTCAGATCGGATAATTTCCGAATAGCAGAATCGGTCGCAACGAAGATGACACCATTAAAAAAATTTTCACCATGACTGCTTTCCATCGCGATCAACTGGATATCCTGATTTTTCATTTTAGCCATCACATAACTCACAGGGCCAAGTCGGGAAAAGTCGGCCTTACCGCTGACCACGGCTTCAATAGCCTCTTCGTAAGTAGGAAATATGCGCATTTTAATCTGCACATTGACCCCCTGTTTAGCAAGCTGCTTTTCCAAATACAAATGGAAGGGATCCATTTTTTTATATTCTTCTGAGGGACGCTCGCTCGCATAGGTGGCGAAATGCAAAATTAACGACTCTGCCATCACAGTTAGGCTAAACAACAAACACAATAGCCCCAAAAAGCCCAAAGCGAACGGTTTAAAAAATAGTGAATTCATTTTATAGATACGGTATTAAGCAATCAATGATCGTCCGATTACGAATCATTGACGATATCGGCAAGTTCTAGACTTGCCACGGGATCGTGGAAATAGAAAATAGGTGGGTGCTGGCGGAATATCCCAGCGGTTCTCAGTTCAAGATACAACTGATTACCTAGTGCTAATAGCGCATCATCCCAATCTGCTTTCAATGATTTAAAAATTTTGTAAGACAATTCAGATTCAAGCAACGTACGTGTCTGATTATCCCAACGATTCACCAAATCCCACTCAAGCGTAATATCCCCCCACGTCGTGACCATTTTGCCACACACGGTTTCCTGCCAATGTGAAACAGGATAAAGCAACGTTTCAGACGGCGAAATCTGCTCTATCTTAGGAAAGAGTTGCGTGAAATCGCCCACTGTCGTGATGTCGGTTCGCCGTCCTTTGAGAAACAACGAACCTGAAGCACAATATTTGCAATTATTGAAATGAATGTCTTGTTCCAGCTTTAGCTTGACACTGGTTCCTTTATTCTTGGGGTAGCACAATGCAGATTTGGGTTTGCGATACAACAATTCAGGAATGAAATTG
Source organism: Gallionella sp. (assembly GCA_028688275.1). Lineage (GTDB taxonomy): Bacteria > Pseudomonadota > Gammaproteobacteria > Burkholderiales > Gallionellaceae > Gallionella. The sequence continues at coordinate 29,351 of JAQTYN010000009.1, forward strand.
TGTTGCTTGCATTTGAACTTAGTCAGCTCATCGGTCGCTTCAATGGCGAGCGACATATTATGCTTGCGAAATAAACCGTTGCTTGACGGTACAGCGGTATCGTAACGGATACCCTCTCGTATCCAAGGCTTGGGAAAAGTCGTCTTCAACTTGGTTTTACCCGCTATCTTCTTGACGACTTGAGAAATGACCTTTTGTACTTTGGCGTACAACTGCGCATCAATTTCTGTAGGCTCAGTTTTAGTCAATACCACAGCGGTATCAATCTTTAACTGGAACTCAATACTTCTTTCGTGAAAAATCTTGCTGGACATATTCATACCCTCACTTTAGAAAATATAATACCTAGACAATATTCAACCTAAGAAAAAGCTAGTTGCAATACACAACGATTCGCTGTTTGTGCGACAGAATAATAGCATGAAAAACAAAACATACAACACGATGGTTATCGAAAAAAAACAAGCCTAAAAGCAGACAACCAATTGATTATATATTACATTTAAAAGACAACAGACTCACAAAAACACCCTAAATCACACACAAAAAGCAGTATTTATCGCTTAATACCGCATAATGATGCAAATCGGAGTATGGTAGTACAGCGATTTTGCACTCAGCCCCCCCGCCTAACCCCCGCCCACAGCAACCACAATCTCTAACTTATCACCTTCATTCAATACTTGCGTAGGAAACTGGCCACGCGGCACGAGCTCTCCATTGCGCTCAAGGGCGATACGCTTACCTGTTAAGCCGAGTTCGGCGATCAATTCAACTAGATTAATGGCATCAGGAAATTGGCGAATATCGCCATTCAATGTAATTGTTTTCAAAAGTAGCTCACTTGCGGTAAAATGCTAATCCTAACACGCGGGTGTAGTTCAATGGTAGAACGGCAGCTTCCCAAGCTGCATACGAGGGTTCGATCCCCTTCACCCGCTCCACTGTGTTTCTTGCCGCGATGCGGCTTTTTTATTGCCTGTCGTTTGGAACGGAACACAGCAATTCCTTATCCTTGCCAACTCACCCAGCGTTGATTTTTCTCTACGCTTTGCATGTCAGAATAGGTGAAGATTTTTTGCTGTTTTGCGGTGTGAATCAGTGCCATCAACAATTGCGCAGTACAAACGGCATCCGCCAATGCGTTGTGGCGCGCATTATTCCTAATCCGCATAAAACTTAACCAATCATCCAAGGCATGCAGTCGCTTTTCTGGATGTAGCCCTGGCGCAACATAAGCCAAATCCAACCATTCACGTTTAAATGTCAAACCCAGAAACTGACGCAGCGCGCGACACAACATCGTTTGGTCAAAAGTCACATGAAACGCGACCAAAGGCGAGCTGCCAAGATATTCTAGAAAATCGAGCAGTGCATCTGCTGGCATTTTTCCGTTGGTTTGCGCGCTGCCCCCGATACCGTGTATCAGTATATTCGACTTGCTGCTGGCTTGATCTTGTTGCAACACTACTTCAAAACTATCGCTTAAATCAACTTTTCCCAGCACAACAGCGACCGCACCGATCGCAATCAGTTTATCTTTGACTAAATTCAGCCCCGTAGTTTCAACATCCAGCACGACCAAACGAGCCGCATCAAAGGGATGTTGAGTATCGCTCTTAGGCAATGCCTGCCAACTCCTCAAACGTTTTACTTGTGACTCAGTCAAATGAATGTTGCGATTCAACCATCTGGTTAAGTAATACATTTAGCCCCCCAATGAAAACGCCTTGGAAATCTCCAAGGCGTTTTTGAACACCATCAAAAAATCAAGATGATGCGTTTAATGCACCGAAGCTTGTTCAGCATTAATACCTGTGTTTTGACGTACATAAAGCTCATCCCACATATCTTCCGCACGTTTGTCACGCGTAAACAAAGAGCCCAAAATCACCATCAGGAATCCCAAAGGAATTGAAATCAAGCCTGGGTTTTTCAACAAGAAGAACGGTTTTTCCAACCCCATGATACTGGTCGTTTGTCCTTCCACCTTCTTTAGATCAGCCTCTGCCTTATCATTTGCCGTTTGAACCTTAGCCATCTCGGCGGTGAGCGTAGCTTTTTCAGTCGCATCCGCGACCGTTTCCAACTTCGCTTTCAACACCAGCAACTTCTCGCGCGTACCTGGTTTAGCTGGTTTTGCGGCTTCAGCTGCCTTAGCAGGTTCCGCTTTTTGGCAACCATCCATCGCAAACAGTTCACACATAAAGCCACTGCTTATTTTCTCAGGAACAGCTTCTTTGGCTAGCGTTGCAGGCTCGCCATCTAACACCTTGTTTGCCGCTTTCGCTACAGCCAAGGGGTAGGTCATATTAGGCGAAACCATCACCAACCCAATCGCAGTCAATGAACCAACCAACATCCCGCCGATAATGCCTGTGGTGTTGCATTTCTTCCAATACAGCGTCAAAAATACCGCTGGCAAGTTGGAGGATGCCGCGACCGCAAACGCCAACGCAACCAAATGCGCCACGTTTTGACCTTTCGCCATAATCCCAACCACAATCGCGATGATCCCGACGATGACAGAAGAAACACGCGCAGCAATCACTTGTTCTTTGGGTGTTGCTTTTTCGCCACGAATCACGCCGACATAGATGTCATGTGCCATCGCAGATGCAGATGCTAATACTAAACCCGCAACCACCGCCACAATCGTTGCAAATGCCACCGCTGCGACGAAAGCCAACATGAAGTTCCCCATCATGGAATTTTCGCCACCGCCTAAGAACTGCGCTAACAGAGGACCCGCCATATTGCCACCAGCATCAATTGATGAGATTTTAGCTGCCCCCACCAACATTGCTGCACCAGTACCTAAGAACAAAGTCAGCACATAAAAACCACCGATGATGCCCATTGCCCAGATGACGGATACGCGCGCAGCTTGTGCTGTTGGTACCGTAAAGAAGCGCATCAGAATATGGGGCATCCCTGCGGTACCCAACACCAATGCCATCCCTAAAGAAATTTGGTCAATTGGATTTTTCAGAAACAAACCAGGCTCAAGGAAGCGTTGCCCCAATTCAGCAGGGGTCATATTGGCAGACTTGTCGCCCAGCAATTTTGCCACTTGCTTTTGCACATCCGCATCGCCCACAACTGCTTGCAGATAGTCAGGCAAACTGAAACCGTAAGGTGCCCACACCATCGCAACCAGCAGCAACGAAGCCATCACCAACAATACCGCTTTGGTAATTTGCACCCAAGTCGTCGCTTTCATGCCACCGAAAACCACATAGGTCAGCATCAAGATACCCACACCGATCACGGAGATTTCGTAATCAATACCAATCAGCGTTTTAATCAGCACGCCACCACCGACCATTTGTGCAGTCAGATAGAACGTGGAAACGGTGATCGTTGAAAGTGCCGCAACCACTTTGGTTTTCTTAGGGTCATTACGGAACGCCAAAATATCGCCCATGGTGTACTTACCGATATTGCGGCAAGGTTCGGCAATCACCAACAGCACGGTGATATACGCGACCAACCAACCCACGGAATACATAAAGCCATCATAGCCGTACAGCGAAATCAGCCCTGCAATGCCCAAGAACGAAGCTGCAGACAGATAGTCCCCTGCAATCGCCCAGCCATTTTGAATGCCACTGACCGAACGACCTGCTGCATAAAACTCGGAGGTGCTGTGCGTAGAGCGTGCAGCCCAAAAAGTAATCGCCATGGTAATGGCGATAATGCAGCCAAACACGGCGAAGGTCATCCACTTGAACTCATCTGCTACAGCACCACCCGCAGCAAACACAGATGAACTACTCAGTAGAAACGAAAGGAGCGCGAATTTTTTCATTAAATTATGCATATTTGCTCCTATTTTTGATCGTTGATAATAGTCTGAGCCATGGCATCAAATTGACCATTGGCTTTAATGGAATACCAAACTGCGATTCCCCATGCCACAGCAAATTCTGACAACGCGAACAGTATCCCTACATTGACCACTCCCCACACTTTAACTTTAAATAAGTCTTGGAAATATGCGGCCCCTATTGGCAACAAGAAGTAATAAATTGTCGAGAAAATCATCAACCCCCACAAAAACAGAGTCTTTTTTCGGTGCAACGCTTGGAAACGGGGATCTGCATCAATCGCAGCCCAATTTATATCATTTGTTTTTGACATCTCTGCCCCCTAATTTTGTGAATAAAACACATCCCACTCATCATAAATTGTGTAAGCATTTATGATCAGCATAAGACCTTTGGCCTACACATTCAGACCAGTGCTCACAATACAGATGTATCCACCTAAAAGCTAGAGTCTGTGAGCCTGTTTCCTTAAAAACTAGGCAAAATAAAAGCCGTACTCAAACGGCTTTTATCAGTTGATAATACGCATTTTAAATATACATTAAACCAAGGGACACCCATATTCTAGCCACCCTTGGTATATAGCACTTATTTATTTTTCCTTAATTTCAATCTCTTTCTTCCCCCCCCAGAATCCATTTCCATTCGATGCGGTTGCAGCGGGTGCACTGGTATCGGCACTCACACCCAGATCACGTGTTTTGTGTACGGCTTGAATGCCACTTTCAGTGACATGCGCAAAAGGTCTGATCGTTTTTCCTGAACTGTCGCGATTACCGAAGCCTTCTTCCAGTAAATTCAGCGGCTCTTGACTCAAGAAAGCAACCACCATGGTTTTGCCGTAAGGTGGCATTGCTGTGATTTTGAAGCCCATTTTTGCGGTTGGGAAAGTAAATTTCCCTGCTTCAACACGATTGTCTTTTGCAAAAGAATTGGGAAATAGTACCGTACCATTATCTGTTGGCCCCACCATCACCACGTTCAAGTAACCTTTGGCAGGAATATCAATGGTGAACTCAGTTTTTTCACCATTCAATAAAACACTCGGTGCGGTGATGTCCAATACAGGCATATCCACCAATAATTTAGATAACTTGTTCCACAAAGGGCCGTTACGTGGTGTGGCTGATACTGCAGGCGTGGATGGGGTTGCTGTTTCAGCTGATATATTATCCCCTGTATTGCTGGCTACTTTCATCGTGTTATTGGCAATCGCCATATTGCCACTCAGATTCGGCTGAAACTTCACGCCACTGTTTGCCAGTCGCGCCTCAGTGGACTTAAACACTTTCTGCAAACTGAAATTTCCCTTGCTACGCTCTTCATCAAACGCATCCCGAAAGGCGACAGTGAACAGACTACCACGGCGCGTAGCAATAGATTGTTGATTGTCCTGAGCGGCAGCGATAGCGAGGTAATTGTCTTCACCTGTGGATTTTTCCGACACACCATAATCTCGCGTGTGAGAGGCATTTGGTTTTACATTAAATAGGTTCAGGAACTTCATTTGTCCTTCGTTGACATTAAAGCTATTGCCCGATGAACCCCATGATTTTGTCCCTGTTCCACTGTGACAGGCATCCACCATCACAACCATGTTTTGACTCGGAATACGTTTTAATGCCGCGCCAAAATCATCATCAACATACAAGCCGTTATAGCTCTTACCGTCAATGTCATGCAACACCATCGCTTCGTCTAATCCATCACCTTCATCATTATTTTTATCTGGCACTTGTGTACCATGACCCGAAAAATAGAAAAACACGCGATCTTTGTCACTGACATTTTGGGAGAGCCAAGTCATTTGTTCTTTCACCCGACCCAATGTCGCATTTTCATCCATGACCACATGGATATTTTCAGGTGCAATGCCCATATAAAGAGCCATATCTGAAGCCATTTTGACATCCAGATCAATGCCTTTCAAATTAGCAGATGGCAACTGATAATTACCCACCCCGACAATCAAAGCTTTATCCACCGCGAGTGCATCTCCTGCACACCCCAAAGCCAACATCAGTGAAGTCCACACCACAGATTTACGACCCATCAAGCTCAACATTGCGACTCTCCTAACAAGTAGTTTAATTGAATGACAAACAACCAAAATTGCTTCAACTCCTTTATTGCCTTACTCGTGGGTAATGCGTGTCACGCCACTACCATAGATCACGCGAACTCGATCACCCGCTTTGAACTTCTCGTTATCACCCTGCACGACCGCAACCATTTTGCCATCATCGTATTTAATGGTGATCTCCAACCCTGCTTGACGCGTAATACCTTCTTCAATCCCCGCACCTGCCATACCACCCACAACAGCACCGACCACAGAAGCAATCACACTGCCTGCAGATCCGTGATTAGAATTTGCACCCGCCACGCTACCAATAATCGTCCCAGCACCCGCACCAATCGCCGTCTTTGTCCCTTCAATAGTCACATCGCGCACGCTTTGTACGGTCGCCATCTGTACGTTTTCCACCTGCCTCACTTGCCCGCGCGTATAAGTATCTCCCTCCATACTGGCTGCGCAGCCCCCCAATCCTATCGCAATCCATAAAACAAGTATTTTCTTAAACATGATTATTCCTTCCCAAGGTATTCAGCTCACACTCAACACAACGACCCCTAAACCGAAAGCAGAGACCATCAATACTGCATTACGTTCCATACAACAACATACCCCATACCACCACCGCATTCACAATACTGAGTAACACTGCCGCACTGGCTATGTCTTTAGCTCGTTTAGCCAATCGATGACGCGCTAAAGAGGTGTGATCCACCGCAGCTTCTACCGCAGAATTTAACAATTCAACAATCAGCACTAGGAAAAGACTTGCCACCATCACTACTTTTCCGACCCAACTTACCGCACAAAAAAACACGATGGGCAAAGCGCAACACGCAACGAATATTTCCTGACGAAAAGCATCTTCGTATTGCCAAGCTGCGCGCAAACCCGCCATGCCATGACGAATACCATATAGCACATGCACCCACCCAGTCGGGTTCTTATAGGGACTAGACATATTTCCTGCTCACGAGAGGGCAATCACGAGACATCCCTCCTCGTCTCCCTTTATGCTCATATTGTACGAACGGCAAGTAAGCGTTCAAACTCAACGAGTGGAATAGGTTGACTAAACAAATAGCCTTGAAAAAGCACGCAACCCATCTCCTGCAATATGACGCATTGTGCTTCGGTTTCTACGCCCTCAGCGATCACTTCTAAATCCATACTTTTTGCCATGGCAATAATCGTTTGCACAATAGTTTTATCATTACTGTCTGTCACTAAATCATTGACAAAAGATTGGTCAATTTTGATCTGATCGAGCGGTAAACGTTTGAGTTGACTCAAAGATGAATGTCCAATACCGAAATCATCCATAGACAAACTCACACCCAGACTTTTAAGCTGTTGCAAAGTGAGAATCGTATGCTCCACATTGTGCAATGCCATACTTTCGGTGATTTCTAATTTCAAGTATGCTGGATTAATAGCACTCTCAAGAAGCATACTTTTGACTTTATCAACAAATTCATAATCTTGTAACTGCCTCGGACTGACATTCACAGAGACACTGATTGCTGACATCAGTGGATCATTTTGCCAACGGCCAAGTTGAGTACAGACTGATTTAATGACCCAATACCCTATCGGCAAAATCAGTCCATTCTGTTCAGCAATTTGAATAAACTGGCTTGGATAAATCATACCCCGCACAGGGTGCAACCAACGCAACAAGGCTTCTGCCCCAATTGCTTGACGCTGCGGACCAACCTGTAACTGATAATACACATGCAGCTGCTGGTCACTTTGCGCTGTCCACAAGGCCGCTTCTAACGCGCTGTACTCCATCATTTCCGATTGAATCTGCTCATCAAAAAAACAAACCGTATTCCGTCCCGCCTTTTTGGCTTGGTACATCGCCATATCTGCATTTTTGATTAATTCTTCACTGCTGGTTTTTCCACTTTTAAATAATGCCACGCCAATGCTCACGCTTCCACGATGTACCCAATCGTTGAGAAGATAAGGCTGATGCAACAAAAAAGAAATTTTTGCGGCAACTTTGCCAGCCTGTTCAGCCGCCAATACTTCGCTCTTTGACAAATCATCCAAAATCACGACAAATTCATCCCCACCCAAACGCGCGACGGTGTCAACATCACGCACCGCACTTCTTAAGCGCGTTGCCACCTCCTTCAGCAATAAATCACCTGCAGCATGTCCTTTGGTGTCATTCAATGATTTAAAGTTATCTAAATCCATAAACAACAACGCACCAGACATCTCAGTGTTTTTGGTTAAGGCAATGGCACTTGCCAGCTTGTCTTGGAATAAACGACGATTCGGCAATCCCGTCAAGGTATCTGAATACGCCAATTGAAAAATAGTCGATTGACTCTGTTGCGCTTGTGCTTTGAGCTGCTGGCTGGAAATTTTTAACTGTTCAAAAGATTTTTCTAATTGAGTATTGGAGGTTTTGAGCTGAGCATCCGATTGCGCCAACTGATTACTAGACCAACTTATCCGCTTAATGAGCAACATAATATTTAATAAGATGCTCGCAACAACTAGGAAAATAGCTCGTTGAATCCGCGCCTTCACTTGAACAATTTCTGCTTGTTGATTAGCACTTCCTTCTGTCAGCAGCCGCTGCCTAGTCGCTACATTTTCTTGATAAAAAAGCTGCAACTGCCCACTAAACCAACGATCCAAACCACGCACATGCTCATCTACCAAAAAGGCATTCTGGGCTAATAACGTTACAGGATTCTGTTGCAAAGCTTGCCGATAACTCAAGCCTATCAAACGATGTGCTGACATCAAACGCAGCACTTTCACACTGTGGTGATTGGCGTCTGAATGTGCGGTCTCCAGCTCATGCTGTTTAATCAAGGCATCCCACTCAGCGGCCCCATAAGACTCGGACGGCAAACTTTTGCGAGGGGTGAAATCGGTAGATAACGACTTTTGATAAGATGCTTCTAATGTTTTACGCACAGCGGCTTCACTTCGCTCAAAGGCGTGCCAATGCCGCTGATATTGAACTGAATCATGACCACGCAATAAAATATCTTTCCATTCCTGCACCTGACTTTTAAATTCAAGCTGAAGTGATGCAACATTCTGCATATCTTCCAATTGATCCAATAAGGTTTTTTTATAAACCAAATCTTTTTGATCTAACTCGTTGATGTCAGCATAAATCGCATACAAGCCTGTCGCCACCAAAATAGATAACATGCCTATTGCGGCCAGCAACCAAAAGTTTTTGCGTTTGGCTTGCGCGATTAGAGCATCAAATTTCGTCATTAGAATAGTTCAAAAAAAACCGAGAGAGGGTCGTGATTATAACCAATTAGCAATTACCCATGCCCAATGAAATTATCTATACATCTAAGGCAGATCCCTTGCCACGCGGAAGCCATAATTGGTGGGACGTTTAGTGATTGAATTCTCATTGCGGTTTGCTGATCGCAATAGACTTGGATAGCTATTCCATGACCCACCTCGTAGCACCCGTTGCGTACAAGCCGCATCACTACAATCTTCTACCCACTCCCATACATTACCTTGCATATCATACAAACCAAACGCATTCGCTGGAAAACTACCAACAGGCGACGCACCTTCCCACGCATCCTTCTCTCCTACCCATCCTGCACAACACGCATCGGCTCCATAATTGGCTTGATTATGACTGGGCTGCTCCCCCCAAGGATAAGGGGTAGTCGTCCCTGCGCGGGCAGCATATTCCCACTCAGCATCTGTGGGCAAACGATAAGACTTGCCTGTTTTTTGTGATAACCACACCACATAGCTTTTAGCATCTTCCCAGCTTATTTGCATAACGGGTTGTTTGCCTCGCCCCCATCCCTCATCACTTGGATGATATCCGCCACACCCTCCCCCCGCCACGCACGCATCCCATTCCGCAAAAGTGACTTCATATTTACCGATGGCAAAGGATTGAGAAATAAGAGCCTCGTGTTGTATTTCATTGCTGAAACGTCCCTTTTCCGAAGACGGAGAGCCCATCATAAAACGTCCTGCGGTCACCACCACCATTTCTGCGCAATCTGGACAGTCACGAAAAGTCTCCAAAATACGCGCAGCACTTTCCACAGGGCGTACTGCCTCTGTGGGTTGTACCATCGCCACCACCAGAGGAGACGATACAGCCGCCTGCTGAGAGCCAGAAGCCCCAACAGCTTGCATTGTTTGAGGGATCACTACAGCATCGACTATTGGAGGGGCAGATGGGGCTGATTCAACCGTCGTCTCTGGCGCAACAACTACGGTCTCCACCGCGTGAGGTGCCGCGACGAGAGCAGAAACAGGCGATGCCAGCTGCACGGCTTGGTTACTTGGCATAGCAACCTGGGCAACAGGAACCGCTACTTGAGGGACAGGCAGTGGCGTGACCGCTTGTGAAACAGGCTGGCTAATGGGCGCAACCACGATCACGGGCGTAATGATTGGTATGGACGGCACTGCCGCTGGTGACGTAGCGACAGGAACGATCACGGTTGAAGCTGGCGACGTAACGGGACGCGAAGATGCCGCCGCCTCAATAGTTTGGCTGCTGGGCGCAACTATTTGGCTAGGTTGTGCGACAACTGAAAGATTTGCCGCTGGTGTTTGTGTGCTGGCGGGTGTCGTAGCATGAAGCGATGCTACTTGGGTAGGTTGCACAGCGTGGCTATCCGTTATCTGCTTCTCAGCCACTTTCTTACGTGCTTCCGCTTGTGTGCGTAAGCTCTCATCTTCCGTACTAAACGGATTATCTTGTGCATAGGCATTCAGAAAAAGTTGCCAAGCAGCCACCTGCAACGCAGGTGCTGCGTTCAATGCTAACGTTTCATCAAATGCAGCTTTCATCTCTGCCTGCCATTTCACTTGACTGGCTTGACGCTGCTTCACATCTTCCAGCGAAAATGCCGCTGACTGCGGCACGTTTGCCAACACAACGGGCGGCGCGGCAGGAATATTCGGCGTCGCAACGGGGGCAGCTGCCGCCTCTACAGGTTTAACATCAGGTATGGCAACTTGATTGAAATAAAAAGTACCGATGGATTGATCGAACAACGCAGGCACTTGATCCTGCCCGACACTCTTGGCTAACTCCGCCACCTGCACACGCACATTGTGCAGCACCTGCCCAATCGGCACATTCGGTTTGTCCATTTCTTGCAAAAAGATGCGAGTAAACAAACCATTCTTGTTTTTGTCTTGGTCGGTGAGCTTATCCAAGGCTTTTTGCCCTGTTCCAGCTGAATAAATCACCATTTGCCCCGTCGCGGGCGAAGTTGCAGCCAGCCCTCGACTGCTTAAACTACGACCATTTCCCAACTTAAAAGGATCATCACGACAAGCATCGACAATCGCTAAAGAAAAACGCGGCTTTTGCTCTTGCAAATCTTCCATCACCCGCTGCAAAGGCAAGGAGTCATCCCGTATTTGATCTTCACTTTCCGTCGAAATATCCACAGGTAACAAATAATTACCTGACGCTAATTGCACGCCGTGCCCTGAAAAATAAAATAACGCCTCATCCCCGCCACTGAGTTTGACCTTAAAACGACGCACCGCTTCCAGCATCGCTTTATGATTAACATCCGTTGCCAAAACAACATCAAACCCCAGCTTCTCCAGCGCAACCGCCATCGCACGCGCATCCGCACGTGCATTCTGCAACCCTTTAATTCTTTGGTAATTATCATTACCAATCACCAGCGCGACCCGTTTGCCCACAGGCAAAACAGCAGGAACACCCTCAACCGCAACCGCTTCATTCAATAGCACAAAGCACGACAGGGCATACCAAAGAATCAGGAACAGGGACTTAGCCTTCATTATGCTTACCAAATATAGATGCACTTCAACGCGCACATTCTACCTTTTTATCCCACATCCTCAAACAGTTGCTTCAGACGTTTTCCACGCAATGTTTACAAATACACCAACTTACTATTTCACACCAGCCTTAATTCCGATTAAAATACCGTGGTATTATGCACTCGTCCAATACGATGGTCGTAAGGCGTTTACGCCCGTAGCAGAATAACGGTATCATTCAAAACTCATTCAATCAGGAGAATCATAATGGAACACACCCTACCCGCTTTGCCTTATGCAACTGATGCGCTACAACCACACATGTCGGTTGAAACCTTTGAATATCACTACGCTAAACATCATCAAGCCTATGTGACGAATCTGAACAACTTGATTAAAGGCACGGAATACGCCGAATTGAGCTTGGAAGCGATTGTGAAAAAAGCACCCGCTGGCGGCATTTACAACAATGCAGCGCAAGTGTCTAACCATACTTTCTTCTGGAGCTGCATGAAACCAAACGGCGGCGGCGCACCTACAGGCGCATTGGCAGACGCGATTAACGCAAAATGGGGCAGCATAGACGATTTCAAAAAAGCGTTCCAAACGTCCGCAGTTGGCAACTTCGGTTCTGGCTGGACATGGTTGGTCAAAAAAGCTGACGGCAGCGTGGACATTGTCAACATGGGCGCAGCAGGCACACCGCTGACCACAGGCGACACACCTTTGTTGTGCGTAGACGTATGGGAACATGCTTACTACATCGACTACCGCAATATGCGCCCTAAATTTGTCGAAACTTTCCTGAACAGCTTAGTGAACTGGGATTTCGCTGCACAAAACTTCGCAGCATAAACCCTCATTCGTCATCCCCGCGAAGGTGGGGATCCAGTGTTTTCTGTTCACTGGATTACGACTTTCGTCGGAATGACGAGTCAATCAGTGCCTCCCTAGATTCTCACCCCCGACGAAAGCATTCGAGGGCAGACTCTTCGCGGGAATGACGAAATACCCCAAACGAGGTTACTTTGAAACTACAGTTAGCCAACCTAGGCGAAACCAAATTATTCACTTCCCACGAACACGATGCCGTCAAGGTCAATCGTCAACGCTTTGATCGCAGTATTGTCGTGCAAGCAGACGCGGTACATGAAGATTGGGATGTCGCCAGTTTTGAACAACTTACGGCTGCACATTTCGACTATTTTTTACCCTTTAAGCCTGATGTTTTACTCATCGGCACAGGTGCAAAACAACATTTTGCCCATCCCCGTTTATACCGCCAACTGACCGATGCCCACATCGCCATCGAATTTATGGACACCCCCGCCGCCTGCCGCACCTATAACATTTTGGTTGCCGAAGGTCGCAAAGTCGTTGCAGGCATTCTGTTTTAACCACCCTACCCCGCCTGACCTCGACCATTCAGACTCGGACAGACACAAAACCGCGCGCAATCTGAGTTAAAATACGCCACTTTCCCACCTGAGTAATGGCGCAATGTCTGACATTCTGAACAAAATTCTCGCCGTCAAAGCAAACGAAGTCGCAGCGGCATTGACCGTCAAATCCTTAGCACAAATACGCACCGAGGCAGAACAAGCCACGCCTAGCCGTGATTTTGTCGGCGCAATTCACCAAAAGATAGCTGCAGGCAGCCCCGCCGTCATCGCAGAAATCAAAAAAGCCAGCCCCAGCAAAGGCATCATCCGCGCTGATTTTCGCCCTGCCGACATTGCCGCCAGCTATGAGCAATATGGCGCGGCGTGTTTATCCGTCTTAACCGATGCGCAATTTTTCCAAGGCAGCACGGCTTATTTGCAACAAGCGCGGGCGGCGTGCAACTTGCCTGTGTTGCGCAAAGACTTTATGGTCGATGAATACCAAATCTACGAAGCACGCGCCATGGGCGCAGATGCCATTTTGCTGATTGCCGCCGCCTTGGATGTGGCGCAAATGCAAGCGTTTGAGTCCTTGGCACATACGCTGGGCATGGCGGTCTTGGTAGAAGTGCACAATGGCGCAGAATTGGATGCCGCCTTGCAACTCACCACCCCCTTGTTAGGCGTGAACAATCGCAATCTACGCACTTTTGAAGTCAGCTTGCAAACCACATTGGACTTACAATCCCGCATACCCGCCGATCGCATACTCGTCACCGAAAGCGGGATTTTAAATGCCGACGACGTGCGCCTCATGCGCAGCCATCAAGTCAACGCCTTCTTGGTTGGCGAAACCTTTATGCGGGCGGATAGTCCTGGTGCAGCATTAGCACAGGTATTTGGCGAATAGTATCTACTCGCGTACTAGCAAGAAACCAGCAACACCTGCACACGATGAGAAAATCCCCTCGCCCGCTTGCGGGAGAGGGTTAGGGAGAGGGCGGTTTTAATTGCGTGTAACAACGCTCGCCCGTAGGCAAAGCAACGACACTTATTCATCGAGGAAAGTATCATGTTCAATCTAGATCGCGTCATCATCGAATTTGACAAGGGGCTACGCACCTTATTCAGCCAAGCGCACAGTATTCGTGCATATCCTGACCAACACTTGCCCGAATCGCACCTTGATGAAGCAGAGCGACATCATGCCGCCAACCTGATGCGCGTCAACCACAGCGGTGAAATTTGCGCCCAAGCCTTATACCAAGGTCAAGCCCTCACCGCACGTGATCCCGTGGTGCAACAAAAATTACACCATGCCGCGCAAGAAGAAACCGAACATTTGGCATGGACAGCACGACGCGTGCATGAACTGGGCGGACATTTAAGCGTGTTGAATCCTGTGCTTTACACTGCCTCATTGGGCTTAGGCGCGGTAGCGGGGTTGTTAGGCGATAAATGGAATTTGGGCTTTTTGGCGGAAACCGAACAACAAGTAGGTGCTCACTTGCAAAGTCACCTCGAAAAATTGCCCATAAATGACGAAAAAAGTCGGGCAATTGTCACCCAAATGCACACCGACGAAATCGGACATGCCGACATGGCAACCGCCATGGGCGGCGCAGAACTGCCCACCGTCGTGGCGAACACGATGAAATTAGGCGGCAAAATCATGACCAACACCACCTATCACGTTTAAATCCACCCCATACTCAACACCGTATCCGCGCGCATAAAATTTTGGCACGCTGCTTGCTTAATAAATGGTGGAAGTAAAACGGAGCCTTTGCTCTGTTGTCATACTTCTCCTCCGTTTAGGGCATTCGCAATGAATGCCCTTTTTTTGTCTATTCAAACCTTAATTCGCCGCACTCCTCGCCAAATTCAACACCAACAACCGCCGTAAAATTTCTTAATCGGGCATGTCGGGCGTGTAGTCCGTCCAGCCGTAAGCCTGTGCCACGGCGGTATCCAGCGTTTTGTGGGGATTGTCTAACCACGCGGGGCGGGCATTGTAGAGGTTGGTCAGGGTGCGTTTTTTCAACTCGGCTTCGTATCCTGCTTTCGCCACGGGGCGTAGCGGATAGCCCGCTTTTTCCTCTTCGGGCGTGCGCACCCAATCCACCCATTTGGACGGGTTAAGCCAGTTGTTGCGCAATTGGTCTAATTGTTGAGCGGCGGAAGCAATCGCATTGCCGATCTGGGTTGAGTCGTGAATGGATTGCGTGTCTGCCCGCCCTTCGACCCGCTCAGAGCGAACGGATTTAATCAGAGTTTCCTTAACAGTATCTACGGCTCTATCAGACCACGGTATTAAACTTTGCTCTTAAAATATTTTTGCCCAGCCGATATGCATACAGACTACTCGGATGAAATTCAAAATTGACCTCCCTATGTGTTATATCCCGTGTAATTGTTCGTGTGGTAACCATAATTGGTTGCCTAACATTTGGATTTTGCCGAACGAACTCAATGCAGTTGTTTAGCTGGGAATGATCTTCTACAGGTCTATCAGACCACTTAACTTCTACTGCCCAAATTGGCTTTTGGGTTTCGCTACCTAGCGACACAATATCGACTTCACCTGTTTTCCAGCGTGCATAATACAAAGTAAAGTTTTCGCTATGCTGCCATTGACTGAATATCGCCGTTTCCGTTAACTGTCCCATTTCTGGTGAGTCTGCTTCAACTTGTCCGAATAATGCGGCTCGCATTGATGGATTTGTCAGATAGACTTTGAAGCTCACAGCCCGCTTAAACCGTTTAGCATTTTGGTCAATGCGCTCTACTCTGATAATTAAAAATGCTGCCTCAAGATAATCAAGGTAGCGATTGATGGTGTTTTTCGCAACACCAGCATAGATTGAAAGTGCTTCGAGTGACACCTCATTACCAGTGTTATACGCTAGCGTGGTAAAAAGACGGTTAAGTTCTTGAATATCACTAATGCCATAAAGACTTGGTAAGTCCCTGAGTAGCACTTTGTCGATTATATCGCTCTTAATATACTGTTGAGTGTTCTTGCGAATGGTCTCAGAAAATACAGCTTCAGGATACCCGCCATAGTTTAAGTAATTTACAAATTCTTCGTTTAATCCTGCTATGTCACGTACTGTACTAAAAGTGGAATCTGTACCATCTATCAGTTCTGACTCCCTATCAATAAACCTTAAATACTCTGCAAATGTAAGTGGTGGCAACACAAAATCGGTAAAGCGTCCTGCACCAGATTCATTACTCTTTAAACGCAAAGCCGCTGCCGCCGATCCAGTAACAACAAATCTATATGAGACATAAGAGTCAACAAGCGATTTAAGGTGCACTTCCCAGCCTTTGAGGTATTGAACTTCGTCAAAGAAAATGAATAACTCAGTATCTCTTCCATGAACGAATGCAGTCGTAAAAAATTCCAATAATCTTTCAAGCGCAATACCTGTATACAAGGGCGTCTCTAGGGATAAATACAAAATATTTTTTCCTGAGACCCCAGCTTTCAGCAACTTATCTATTGAATGGTGAACCATGACGGTTTTTCCTACCCTACGTGGTCCCATGAGAACCACAGCCCGATTAACACTTCTATCTATTACTTGAGCAATGAAGGGATCAAAATAGGTTCGTCTTGGCATCTCACTGTATCGTTTGTCGATTCCAACGTGATCCGTCCACCATGGATTGTCAAACTGGAGGCGCTTCATAATATCAATTTCAGAAATTTCCAGCATTTTTGAGCTCCTTTTCTTAAGGTAAGATTAGTCTAGTGACACTAATTCTAGCACGTTGTAATAAGATCAACGCTCTAATCTTAAAATGCCATTTTTCGATAAATTGCTTGGGTGTCATGTCGGTGGAGGTCGGTTGAGCAAGGCGCGAAGATTAACAGGGATTGGCAGCGATGTGCTTTGGGATTTTGCTGGGGAATAGGGATTTCCCCGCATCCAAACCTGAAAAAATCCGCGATGTCGTGAGATA
Source organism: Gallionella sp. (assembly GCA_028688275.1). Taxonomy (GTDB): domain Bacteria; phylum Pseudomonadota; class Gammaproteobacteria; order Burkholderiales; family Gallionellaceae; genus Gallionella. Next base: position 46,393 of record JAQTYN010000009.1, read on the forward strand.
ATCCGCGCCTTGACTTTGTTTTTGACCTTAATCCGAAAGAAACCCATGAAATACACCAGCACGCGTGGCGGGATGGCCGCTAAATCTTTTACTGAAATTCTGTTGGGCGGCTTGGCTGAAGATGGCGGCTTGGCCGTGCCCGATCATTACCCCGTGTTTAGTGCTGCCGAACTCGCTGCGATGCGCGGCATGAATTACCGCGAACTGGCGTTTGAAGTGATTAGCCGTTTCGCGACCGATATTCCTGCGGAGGATTTGAAAACCATTCTCAACAAAACCTACACCGCCGCCGCTTTTGGTAGTGACGTAATTACCCCGATCAAAACGCTCGCACCCAATCTGCATATTTTAGGGCTGTCCAATGGCCCGACTTTGGCATTCAAAGATGTGGCGATGCAGTTGTTGGGCAATTTGTTTGAATACGCCTTGGCGAAAGACGGCGCGACCTTAAACATTCTCGGTGGTACGTCAGGCGATACGGGATCGGCAGCCGAATACGCCATGCGTGGCAAGCGCGGGATTCGCGTGTTTATGTTGTCGCCATTGGGCAAAATGAGTCCGTTCCAAACCGCGCAAATGTTCACCTTACAAGACCCGAACATCTTCAATATCGCCGTTACCGCGCCGTTTGATGCCTGTCAGGACATGGTCAAAGCGGTGTCGAATGATTTGGATTTCAAAGCCAAATATCAAATCGGTACGGTCAACTCGATTAACTGGGCACGGGTGACGGCACAAACGGTTTATTACTTCCAAACGTATTTCGCCCTGACGGAAAACAACAGCCAAAAAGTCTCTTTCGCTGTGCCTTCGGGCAATTTTGGCAATGTGTGCGCGGGTCATATTGCCCGTCAAATGGGCTTGCCGATTGCTAAATTGATCGTCGCGACCAATGAAAATAACGTGTTAGACGAATTCTTCAAAACAGGGATTTATCGTCCGCGCGCCGAAACGATGCACACCACCAGCCCGTCTATGGACATTACCAAAGCCTCTAATTTCGAGCGTTTTGTGTATGACTTGGTGGGTCGCGATCCGCAGGTGCTGAAAGGTTTGTGGCAACAACTGGAAACCAGGGGTTATTTTGACTTAAACGACACGCCTTATTTTGCCAAAGTACAAGAATTTGGCGTGGCTTCAGGGGCGAGCAATCACGCGGATCGTATCGCAACGATTCGTCGCGTGTATCAAGAATACGGCTTTGTGATGGATCCGCATACCGCCGATGGCTTGAAAGCGGGACTGGAAAACCGCGATGCGGATATTCCACTGGTGTGCTTGGAAACTGCATTGCCTGCGAAATTTGAAGAAACCATCCAAGAAGCACTAGGGATTGCGCCGACTCGCCCAGCGGGCTATGAAAATATCGAAAGCTTGCCACAACGTTTTGATGTGCTGCCACCTGAAGTCGCGCAACTCAAAGCCTTTATCGCGGCGCGTGTACCACTTTAAGTCGTCAATATGACCACACCCCATCGTTATACGCTCACCATTTCCTGCCCAGATCGGGCAGGCATTATCGCTGCCGTCACAGGTTTTATCGCCCAACATGGCGGCTTTATTGTGGAAGCGAGCTATCACACCGATCAAGAAACCCAGCAGTTTTTTATGCGCCAAGAAATAGAGGCGGATTCTTTGCCGTTTTCGGCAGCGGAATTTGACACGTTTTTTGCACCGCTGGCACAAGAATTTGCCATGCGTAGTCAACTGACGGATTCAGCGATTAAAAAACGCCTAGTGCTATTGGTCAGCCAGCAAGATCATTGTTTGAACGACTTGCTACATCGTTGGCGCAGTGGCGAATTGTTGGTGGATATTCCGTGTGTGATTTCCAACCACGAAAATTTACGCAGCTTTGTCGAGTGGCATGGCATCCCGTTTCATTACGTGCCGATGCAAGACAAAGCCGCTGGGTTTGCCCGCATCGCCGCTTTATTTGATGCGGCACAGGGCGACATCATGGTGTTAGCGCGCTATATGCAAATTTTGCCGCCTGCCTTGTGCCGCCAGTATGCGGGCAAAATCATCAACATACATCACAGCTTTTTGCCGTCGTTTATTGGCGCAAAGCCTTATCATCAAGCACATCAACGCGGCGTGAAACTGATTGGCGCGACTTGTCACTATGTGTCGGACGAACTGGATGCTGGGCCGATTATTGAGCAAGACACCTTGCGCATCGACCACGCGGATTCGATTGAAGATTTGGTGCGCTACGGACGCGATATTGAAAAATCCGTGTTAGCACGCGGGCTGCGCTATCACGTCGAGGATCGCGTGCTGATCTGTGGCAACAAAACCATTGTGTTCCGTTAATTCCCCTTGTTAGCAACCTCACGCTAGATGACTATCCATGATTGAAGTTAAAAACTTGCACTATCGCTATGCCAGCAAACAAGCTTTGCATAATGTGTCATTTAAGCTAGAACCAGCCAGCATTACAGCACTGGTTGGCAGTAATGGCGCAGGTAAATCGACCTTGTTGCGCTGTATGGCGGCGTTGGATAATCCCTTTTCGGGTTCAATTACCCTGTGGGGGAAAAGTACACATGAAGATCCCCGTGGTTGTCATCGACTGTTAGGTTATCTATCTGATCAATTTGGTTTGTACGACAATCTGACGGTTAAGCAATCGTTGACCTATATGGCGTTGGCGCACAAGATTCCACATTTTGATGTGGAAGCACGAGTCGAACAAGTGGCCTCTCAACTGAGCTTGACCGACCGTTTGCACCAAAAAACGGGGGAGTTGTCACGAGGGTTTCGTCAACGCGTTGCTATTGCACAAGCCATTATTCATCAACCTAAATTGCTGCTACTCGACGAACCAGCGTCTGGGCTCGATCCCGAAGCCCGCATGGAGTTGTCTGCATTGTTAAAGCAACTTGCCATTCAAGGGATGACCATTATGGTGTCGTCTCATATTTTGAGTGAACTTGACGATTATTGCAGTCATATGCTAAAGCTCAATGAAGGTGCAGTGGTGAGCTTTGAATCCCTGAATAATTATCAAAACGATCACTCTCAAGTATTGCGTATGCTACTGAGTCGTCCGACTGCGAATGCGGGTAAAACACTCGCTGCGCAGTTAAATGTGAGCCAAGTGGTTGGCGAAGGGGCTGCTTTTCAATTTACCTTCAAAGGCAAAATTACCGAGCAATCGGTGTTGCTGTTTAATCTCGTCAATGCAGGCTTGCCCGTGGCTGAAATTGTGGTGGTGAAACGAAATTTACAAGATCGTTATTTATCTGATATTCGCTTGAATACCGCCATTAAGCAAGATAACGACAAACTTAAACAAGATGAGCAACTGGCATATGCCAGTGTAGGTGCTGAAGAGCATCCCCCCGCACCGATAGACTAACCTTACACCTGGAGTCGATATGATCTTCAATGCAGAATTCCAACGCAATATATGGCTGGAAATCAATTTCCCCCGCCTGATTACCATCCCTTTGGTCTTAGCACTGGTCTTTTGGGCATTTTTTATGTCGAATGCCAATTCAGACGTGAGTATTGATGAAATGGGGACTCACCTCAGTAATGCGGCACTTTCATTGTTTTCCATCATTACCATACTATGGGGAACCCAACTTGCCAGTCACAGCCTGACCGAAGAGGCGCAAGCCCAAACTTGGGATTGGCAACGCTTATCAGCACAAAGCCCTACTGCACTTATTTTTGGTAAGCTTTTCGGCAGTACGATTTTGGCTTGGTACGGCGGGATATGTTGCTTAATTGTCTACATGCTTTTTGCAAATTCGACGTTAGACGGTATTCGGGTGGAATGGCTGGTACTGGCTATCTTCAGTGCCATTTTCGTTCATGCCTCCGCGATGTTACTGACGCTGACCACCCCGCCAGAACAACGCCCTGCGTATCAACAGAAACATGGCATGAGTTTCGCCAAAATGTTTATGTTGCTAATGGCACTGTATGGTAGTGGAATGTTGTTATTGAGCTGGACTAATGATAATTTGGCCAATATTCATTGGTATGGCATGGAGTTTAAATTATTGCCCTTTAGCGCGTGGAGCATGTTTATTTGGGCATTATGGGCGGTGTTTGGGTGCATTAAGCGCACATCTACGCTTTTGCGTAGCCCGACTACACCCACCGCTTGGCTCACATTCGTCTTGTTTTGTATGGTGTATTTTGTAGGATTTACCCCTGCAAGCACGACACCAGTCGATGATTTTATCACCCATACAAAAGGTGGGGTCGCATTTACGGTCACCTATTGTCTATTGTGCGGCATGACCTTGATGGAAGACAAAGCCCCTTTGCAATGGCGGCTCTGGATAGATGCCTTCAAAAACAAAGAGTTTAAGCACGCTTGGCAAAACACACCACGCTGGATTGCGACCTTCTTCATTAGCATTTTGGTTTTGCTCATCGCACTCCCTGGAAGCTCACCAGATGTCAGAATTTTTCTCCCTGTCGCGCTATTTTTGTTTATGCGTGACATTGCCGTGCTGTACTGGTTTCACTGGACACCACAACCCAAAAGACCTTATTTAGCATTTTCCATTTACTTATTGCTGGTTTATCTGTTATTGCCCTTTCTTTTCAGACCGCTTAATTGGTTGTTCTATCCCAAAGCGGACAACCCCGTGATTACCCTTGTGGTTTTTTTAGTAGAAGCGATTGTGGCGATGGCATTCTTGCTACAACGTTGGGAACAATATTTTTCTGCGGAATTTATTCGTGACGAAGAAGAGGAAATATTGCAAAACTCTCTGGTTGAGAACGAAAAAGTAATTTATGCCGCACGCATCAGCATTGGGATACAAGCTCCTTTATTTTTATCAGGTTTAGGGATCATCGCACTAGGATTTTTGATTCACTTTTACAGCCCAATCGCAAACGCCAATACGCTTGATAATGCTCTGCTTTGGGCTGCCATGTTGGGAGGATTGGGATGTTGGCTTTGGGCTTTTGTGCGACATATCTTTGCGCGACGCAACACCCAACTCACGTTTACCAATAAACGGGTGATTGTCAAAATTGGCTTTCCATTACAGCAAAATATAGAACTGCCTTTAGGCAAAATCGGCAGTATTCAAGTCACCCAAACCCAGCGCGGACGGATATTCAATTACGGCAACATCATCATCAATAGCATTGGCAATCCGCAAATTACCGTACCTGATATTGCCAACCCCAGCCAGTTCCGTCGTACCTTGATGGAGGCACAACCGCATTAAGCGCACAGACTGCGCGCCCATTCCTCGCTATAATCCGCCCTCAATTCTTGATGCGGGGCGGATATGAACAAAATTTTGAAATATAGCTTATGGACTATAGGCGGTATCGTCGGCGTGACGGCAGCGGGTGCGGGTTATTTGGCAGCCACCTTTAATCCCAACGATTACAAAGACAGGGTTATTCAAGCCGTTAAAGACAGCAAACAACGCGATTTACATCTGGATGGCGACATCAAACTGATGTTCTTCCCCAGCATAGGCGTAAGCTTAAGCAAAGTTTCTCTTTCCGAATTTAAGTCCCCTCAGCCATTTGCGGCGATTGATTCCGCGAGTGTTTCCTTGGCGGTGATGCCTCTATTGCAAAAAAACATTGTTGTCGATGAAGTGGTGCTGAATGGTTTGCAAGCCACCTTAATTAAACATGCGGATGGCACAACCAACATTGACGATTTGCTCAAAAAAGCTCCGAATCAAGCCGCAACCAAAAGTGCGCCCGTTAAATTTGATATTGCTTCCGTCACCATCAACAAAACCAATCTGAGCTATGTCGATGAAGGCAGCGGCGCAAAATACGCCCTTCAGGATTTTAAGCTGCAAACAGGCCGCATTGCCGAAGGTGTGCCGAGCAAAATTGCCTTGTCATTGGGCGTGCAAGCCAATCAGCCTAAGGTGAATGTCAATGCCACGCTGAATGGCACGCTGACCTTCGATTTAGAAAAACAACTGTTCCAACTGGCGGGCATGGAGCTGCAAGCCACGGGGAGCGCGCTGGACATCAGCGATCTCAAACTAAAAGTGGGCGGCGATGCCCATGCCGATGTCCCGCGCAAAGACTATGGCGTGAAGCAGTTCAATTTGTCGGTAAGTGGCGTGAAGGTGAAAGACGCGTTTGAAGCCACCTTGGATGCGCCCGCTTTGGGCATGAATGATAAGCAATTCACAGGCGACAAGCTGATGCTCAATGCCAAGATGGACGGGGCAATGGGTAAAATCGTCGCCGCATTGTCTATGCCCAGTGTCGAAAGTGACCCACTTTCCTTTAAAGTCAGCGACTTGGCGTTAGACTTGGACGTACAGCAAGCGGATCAAGCCTTTAAAATCAAACTCAGTTCACCGCTGTCAGGCAATATTCAAGAACAGCAATTTAACTTGAGCAATCTGGTCATCGCCCTGAATGCCACAGGGGATAAATTCCCTGGCAAATCCATCAGCAGTGAAATGAAAGGCAGCGTGCAAGCCAATGCCTTGAAACAAACCGTGCAAGTCGCATTGGCGGGCGGGCTGTTGCAAAGCCAGATTAAAGCCAAAATCGGCGTGGCAAATTTTGCCAATCCTGCGATTAACTTCGATATTGAGCTAGATCAATTGGATGCCGATTTATACCTGCCGAAAAAAGCCGCTGACGCGCCTAAAACAACCACGCCTGAACAACCGTTTGACTTGTCTGCCCTGCGCAAACTGAATCTGAATGGTAGTTTGCGCATCGGTGCGCTCAAGGTCGCTAACGTCAAATCTAAAAATGTGCGGATTGATGTCAAAGCGAATCAAGGTTTAGTCAATATCAGCCCGCTTTCTGCCAACTTGTACGACGGCAGTGTCAACGGTAGCGTGAGCGTGGATGCCTCACAAGCCACGCCCAGCTTTGCCATTCGCCAAAGTCTGGTGGGCATCAATGTCGCTGCCTTGACCAAAGATGCAGCCGATTTTGACACGCTGGAAGGCAAAGGGAATGTCAATCTGGATGTCACCACCCAAGGTGATCGCGTCAGCGTATTGAAAAAAGCCTTGAATGGCAGCATGTCGCTGAATCTGGCGGACGGCGCGATTCGAGGCTTCAATGTCGCCAAGAAAATTCGGGATGCTAAAAGTTCATTAGGCAGCAGCACCAGCTCCGCAAATAAAGAGGAAAAAACCGACTTTAGCGAATTAAAAGCCAGCTTCAGCATCCGCCAAGGCGTAGCACATAACGAAGATTTATCCTTAAAATCCCCGTTGATTCGACTGGGTGGTATCGGCGATATTAACGTCGGCAACGACAGCATGAATTACCTCGCCAAAGCCACGATTGCCCGCACCTTGGAAGGTCAGGGCGGCAAAGACCAAGTTGGCGGCCTCACCATTCCTTTGCGCATCAGCGGCGCGTTTACTGACTTGAAATACAATTTGGATTTCAGCTCCATGGTGAGCGATAACGCCAAGCAAGAAATTGCCGCCAAAAAAGCGGAAGTACAACAACAGGTCCAACAAAAAGTCGATGCGCAAAAAGCAGCGGCACAACAGCAAGTGGACATCAAAAAAGAAGAAGCTAAAACCAAATTGCAAACTGGTTTGCGAGGATTATTTAAGTAATGAGTCCCCTCGCCCACCAGTGGGCATAGGTATCTACACAATTCATGGCGCATTTCTGAGTATGCCCATATTTTGAAGAAAAAAGATTGATTAACGCTAATAGGATGATTTGCAATTAAAATCATAGCGAACCTGCTCCTCCCCCTAGCAGGGGGAGGGAATATGGCAAGTAGTTAACGAGTTGTGTAGATACTCATGCACCCATGGGCGAGGGGAGTATAGGTAGGATTCCGCTGAATGCAATTATTTATCGACGCAGGCAATACGCGAATTAAGTGGGCGGTGCGCACCAAGGACACGTGGCAACACGCGGGCGACTTACCCAGCGCGTATGCAGATCAACTCTCTTTTGCCGCCTTGCCATCATCTATTTTACCCGTCGTTTGGGTGAGTAATGTCGCAGGGGAATTCGTGGCGCAGTCTATTCGCGCTGCCTGTTTAGCACGAGGTTGGCAAACGCGCTTTATTGTCGCCCAAGCCAAGCAAGGCGGTGTGCGCAATGACTATGCGCTACCGTCACAATTGGGCTGTGACCGCTGGGCGGCATTGATCGCCGCATGGCAGTTGCAACAGCAAGCTTGTTTAGTGGTCAATTGCGGCACTGCGACGACGATAGATGCCTTATCTGCGCAGGGCGAATTTTTAGGCGGGTTGATTTTGCCTGGTATCACGCTGATGCAAACCAGCTTAGTAGGGGCGACGGCGCAACTGCAAGTCGCCACAGGACACGTCGTTCCTTTCCCCCGCAATACGGCGGATGCCCTGTTTTCTGGCGCGATTCAAGCCACGTGCGGGGCAATTGAACGACACTATGCGACGTTAAATGCCGCCGACGCACCCATCCTGTTAAGTGGCGGTGCAGCTGCTCAACTCAAAACACACGCCACCCTGCCGCTATGCGAGGTGGACAATCTGGTTTTACAAGGTTTACGGATAATTTCTCAGGAAACGGACGAATGATAAAAGTGTTGCTCTGGATCATGTTGGTGGCGAACGTGGTATTTTTTGCGGTGATGCAATGGGGGGCTGTGCTGTTCACCACGCCAGAATTGGAACAAGCCGAACCCGAACTCAACCCCCAGAAGATTGCACTACAAAGCGAACTCCCCCCGCCCGTCAGCACCTCTTCCGTCATGACCGCATCAGGCATCTCCAGCACCGCTGAGGTCATTGCCGCATCCGCAATCACCCCCGCGATGTCATCTGTGTCAACCACCAATCATCTTGCCTGCATGGAATGGGGAGAATTCTCTGCAGATGACTTAACCCTCGCCCAAAAAGAACTGGCCGAACTCCATCCCGCCTTTACTCTACGCACCATCCAGTATGGCAGCGAATACTGGGTCTATATTCCGCCCACCAAAAACAAAAACAAACTCAGCCAAAGAGTCGCCGAACTAGATGCCGCAGGCATCACCGACTATGCTGTGGTGAGTGCAGCGGGCGAATGGGAACATGCCATTTCACTCGGCACGTTTAACTCAAAGCAAGAAGCCCAAAAATTTGCAGCGTCTATACGTAAAATTTCGCCCCTTAAAATTGGCGAATATCGCCCTGCCTACCAAACCACCATGCTGCGGCTGAATGACCTAGATGGTGCAACCCTCGCCAAACTCACCGAGTTGCAAAAACATTACCCTAAAACCAGCCTAAACAACTTGGATTGCTCAACGCATAGTGGAACAAACCTGCCAATCGAGCGATAGGTGCAATTTAATCGAAACTAACACCCTAAAAAACAAGGCATTCAGTAGCTGAAAAATTTTATTTTCCAACAAGTGATATTTTGATTTTTGCATACTGCACGCCCTAAACGCACTGCATATTGCATTACAATACGCACGTCAAAATAATTTACAAGGTGACAGTCATGGGAACACTAACGCTACGCTTACCCGAACAATTAGATGCGCGCCTGAGCTTATTTGCCAAATTGGAAGATAGCAGCCGCTCGGAATTGGTGCGCATGGCACTGGAAAAGTTTCTACGCGAAAGAGAACGCGAGCAGTTGCTTGCTGAGGTGGTACAGGCGGCACGATTTTTGGCAACCGATCCTGAAGCCCGCGCTGAAAGCACGGCGATTGCTGACGAGTTTGCTAGCGCAGACAGTGCAGCACTGACGCAGCTCGAACAAAATGCCCCAGAAAAGTGGTGGCAATAATGCGGCGCGGTGAAATTTGGGTCGCCAAGCTCAATCCCAACACAGGCGCGGAAGCGGGGAAAGTGCGTCCTGTGCTGATTTTGTTGGATGACGCGTTGTTAGCGACGGGCATGAGTCCCGTGTTGTGCTTGCCCTTGACCAGCAAATTATTCAGCCATCTGGCTGCATTGCGGGTGGAAATCCTCCCACGAGATCGCTTGCTCAAATCATGCTATGTCATGCCCGAACAATTACGCGCACTGGATCGAAATCGCTTCGGCGACGGGCCACTGACCATGCTCACCGCTGCGGAAATGGCACAAGTCGAACGACTGTTGCTGGTGTGTTGTGGTATGGCGGGGTATCTCAGCTCCTCGCACTAATCTATCCAATCGGCAAGCACCACAGACCCGCATCGCAGACTACAAACGCATCGCATCTGAGGCGATTGCGTGCGGTACTTTTGCAGCGTTTATGTTTGGATTCATTTCAAGTAAACGGTGGGGAAAATTTTTGATGCACAGTTACGACCTGAAATCAGTCGCTTGCTGAATAGCTATGCGACGAAGTATCCTATCTATCGCTTTAAACCTGAAGAGCTGGAAGTTCTTAGGGTTAAGGTTGATGTAGACACGATTTGCGTCGAGCAAGAAGGGATAAGGTTAAAATTGAAAGCCATCTCGCCTGATGAAAAAATCGAAATGATTGAGCAATATTTTCCTGTTTGGACGTGGCTTTAGCTTTTCCTAGGATGTGATGTTGCCTTGCGAATTTTTCGTGAAAGCTGACTGGCACTAATATCACTTACCATTAGTTAGCTTTAGAACAGATACGCCCCTCATAGGCCATACGGATCAGCGGTTTTCGAGATCGGGGGGTATCGCCTTGCAGTTCTGTGGCTAGTCCTTGGGTGAGGCGGAATAGTTTGATGTCGCTCATTTTCAGGCTCCAGTCGCAATCGTCGCAGCCCAACTTACACCACTCTTTCGCAAGCAGGCTGCCGCCGTCATGGAAAAAGGTGCCGCTGGCCGAACCATTGCGCGTAATTGATTCCGCTTTTCCTCTATTCTGATTTTTTCAGCTGGCCCAATCGGTCCCGCCAAAGCAATGTCTCTGCACTCTTCAATTAATAATCGGCACTTCGCCCAAACCTTTGCTCTAGCCTCCTCAAGTTTTTCAAAATCTAGCCGCAGATGCGTGACCGTGGCTGTTACCCGAAGCATGTCCGTTGCGTCTGCATCATGGTGTGGTACGGCCTTGCCATTATCAATAAAATCTAGCAATGGCGGGTCTGCAGCGTTTGCAGGATCAAGTAACACTGGACATTCATTTAGATAAGAAATCCCTCCGAATTTAGCCACTGGGCTGTTGGGCAATAGTGGAAACATCACGCCCTTTTTTCCGTTCCCTACATTTCCACAGATACGATAGTTTTTCCAATCATAGGTCAGCCACCAGTAACCATCTTCATAGGTGATTTTTTTCTGTCCAACTTTACGTTTGCAGGCATTCTTGGGACGAAAATGCTCAACATCTCTGTACGAAAAAACGTCTTCAGCTTCTGAAAACCAGCATTTATTGTGTGACAGGCTCAGCAGCCAATCCTTAATCTGCCCCCAAATTTCATTTGCTTTGGTATCGAGTATTAAATCACGCGTCGCTTTATCTGGCGCAGCAGTAAGTGCTGCTGTCAAAGTTGCGGCGGAGGTCAGCCATACCTGATCTGGTAGTCCATTTTTAACTGGCCCTGTAGTTTCAAGAAGGGGAATATATCTCATGATTTCTTGCTGAATATTTCTTCTAGGAGAGCATCAGCTCGCTCGTTACGACTCTTAACTTCTTCAGCCGTCAGGCCAATTGTCGAGCGCTGCTCGCGACGACGCATGGCCTCAATGAATTCTTTTTCCTCGGGCAAGCGGTAGGTTCGAAGTAAGCCCGCCAGCTCAAGCTCCTCTGAAAGCTGTTTCAGCTTTTTGTCTTCGCTTTTGGTACGAGTCGGCAAAGCAGCGAGTCTCTCCCGTTCAGAAATTGCCCAAAGAGTATTTGGTGGCAATGCAGAGTCAAGACCAAACACTTCGCTCGTGAGCAACCGGTCAATGCTCATACCTGGTGGTTCGTCCTCAGGCGGGTATGCGGTGGTAGTTCCATTTTCACAGGAGAGGATGCGCACATGAGTTCTAGGGTGGGCACTGATCATCAATGGATTGTGGGTTGCTATAAGCACTTGGCTATTGCCCTCCATTGCTGGAGACGATTCAAAATCAATGGGGTTTACCTCTCTTGATTCTTTAGCGTGCTGCTTTCCATCCTGATATGGAAATAAAGCCCGGCGGAGCATGTCACGGTATTCATAAGTCCAGCGTGGATTCAAATGCGAATCTGGCTCATCCAACAAATAGAGTGCCTCATCAGACTGAGTAAATAATAACAAGCCAAACACAGAAACAAGCTGCTGCTCACCCTCACTCAGTTGGTCAAACCGCACCAGCCCACCATCTTTGCGCTTGCCGACGACACGAATCTCTTCGACAAGATCACTTAGATACATACTTTCCAAATGATTAAAAAGGAGCTTCGGGCTCTCATAAGGGGCTCTTAGCTTTTCGAGATGCTCTCTATCGCGAATGTACAAATACAATCTCTCCGTACTCTGTGTGCGCCCGCGAATATCACCTTCAGTAGTTTCTGCATTTTTTATTGGAGCCAATGCGGCCGAACGCAACCGCTGCATAAATTCAGTAAAATTCCCACGCGCCCCCCAAAATAAATCGTCAGAATTATCCTTTCTGTTTGCCCCCTGCTTAGCCCACCATGGCGATTTCAAGACTACTAATGCTGAGTCAAATGAAACAATTCCAAGTAGTTCTTCACGAATATAGGTGGCCAGTTCATGTTTTTCAAAAAACAAAGCCATCAGGGCAAGATTGGCATAGTCCTTTCGACAAAAGAAAAAACGACGCGGAGCATCAGCATCCTCATGGCTAAGGTTCGCCTGATAGTATTTCTTCGTTGGTTCTGAAAACAAACTTTCAAGGCGGTTATTCCAGCCAGAATAGTAGGCAAAAACATACTTGGGCAAATAGTCTCGAGCGTTTTTCTTAAACGCTGCCACTGCTATCTTGTGGCCATCTACCGTAAAACTGATTGACTCTCGCTTTGCGTGAGGATCGGCTTTTACATGTATCTTGTGCCCATGACAGTAATACTGAATTTCATAGGCGAAGCGCTCTACGGGAGCTGCGCTCTCAAGCGCCCGAAATATTTCAACCAAATTTTCGATAAGGTTTGATTTTCCCGAACCATTACGGCCCAATAGAACCGAGATGGGGACGGTCTCTTCAAAGTTGATCTCGAAGTTCTTTAGATTTCTATCATCAGGAATTTTGAGCCAATCAATGCGCATAATTTAACCCTTGGATTTACCAACACTCACAAGCTCAAGACGCGACTCATCGTCTTTGCTGACCCTCAGCAAACCAGCACTGATTTCACGATTAAGCTGCACATAAAAATCATCGATACTCAATCTTGATGATGACCATATAGCTTTAGCATCGTGTTGTTTGATGGAATTAAGTATGTTCGCCAAATGATTTGGCGCAATGTCTTCAAGTTTTGTTAGTGAGTATTTTTTCATCGTGTCGCCTTTGACTTTGGCTAAAGAAATCAATGCCACCTTTTGGGCTTGCTCTGGCTTCGCTTTCTTGGTGGTGCGTTTACTTATTGGCTTGGTTGCACCATCTGCACGGTTGGACTTGATTCGCTCAAGCAAGGCGCTGGCAGGTTCGTCGCTGGGGTCTTGCGGCACAAGCTCGCCGCGAAAGGCTTTGGCGAGCGTGGACGGGGTGAGTTTTTCGACTTGGGCACGGGCGGCGGTGTAGCGGGATTCTAGACGGTCGGCGTAGGCGAACAGGGCTTCGACGCGGCGGACGATTTCGGTTTGTTCTTCACGTGACGGCCAAGTCGCGGGCGCAGACATAACAGTTGGCTGATTAATTTTGGGCATATTGCCAGCCGTGCCTGTTGCGTTGTCGCGAAAATGACGACGGACTGGCTCACTCAGCAGCAGATAGTGAAGAAACTTTGTCTCTACAAGGTCATTTGCCTTCGCCTTCATCATCAAATCAGGGTAGATGAATGTTGATGGCGGACCGTCATATATGGCACTGATGCCAACACTTTCGAGTGTATTTGCTCGCTGAATAAGAATGTCGCCCGGATGTAGCCACAGATGTGAACCCGGCGGAATCTCTTCGTCGATATATTTAAAATGCTCCCCTTTAAACCGTCCGCTTGTTGTCGCGGTCAAGGTCAGTGATTTAACGGAAGTTGGGTATTCAACCGCCCGAGGTGAATAACCATTGCGCGGTTTTCCAATCAGCAGGTTGGCAAGCGTGCCTTTCTGCCATACCGAAGAATGGGACGCAAATGCCTGTTCAGTGCGCCAATCCTCCGTCAGCTCGCCCGAAGTAGCGGCGGCAAGGACGGACTGGCGGAAGCGTTTAAGGATGGTGGGGATGCGGTCGAGGCGGTCGCGGCAGGCATCTACCCGCGCCAGCACTGCGTCGAGTTTGTTGGCGATGCGTCTTTGTTCGTTGAAAGGTGCTAGATCAATTTCGGTAGATTCAAATTTCCCTTTGGTGACGTGACGCAGCCCAACTCCACCTTGCGCAATATTGATGAGCTCATTAAGTTTTTGGTTAATCGCAAACCGAAAGAAGCTCTTTTCGATCAAAGCCTCATTGAAATCCACCCTAAAAATATGCTGGTTCAGTACGGCTTCCCCGCCCCGCCACACATGAGCACCGAAAGACGTACCAGGCGTACCTGACCAAGCAAAAAGCAATTCTCCACCATGCAAGTGATGATTATCCGCAAACTCGCCGTTGAAGTAATTGTAAAGCGCTTGAGGCCTATTGAGATTTTGGATACGAACAATTGGCAGCCCCTCTGTAGTCCATTCACTTGGCTTGAAAGCACGGCCGTTCTTAAGAGAACAGAGTGAACCAATTTCAGCCGTGGCCCAACCATTCGGCAACTCGCTCACGCCTCCACCTCTGCAACATCCCCGCCCAACTCTGCCAGTATCCCGCGCAACTCGTTCAACGCCGCTTCCAGTTCGCCCATCGCTTCCTGCGCCAGCATTGCCGGTTCCGGCAATTCGTCCGCGCTGGTGTCGCTGTCGTCCTTGAGCCAGGCAATGTCCAGGCTGTCGCCGCGTGCGGCGATTTGTTCGCGGGTGAATTTGCGGAAGCGTCCTTGTTCTCCGGTGTCCTTGCGCTTGGCCAGCGCCTTGGCACCACCGAGCGGGTCGGTGCCGAATGATGCTTCAAATTCTTCAAAGGTTTTGTCAGTGAGCTGGGTGCGTTTGCCGTATTGGGGCATGTTGGCGCGCAGGTCGTAGACCCAGACTTGTTTGGTGTTGTCTTTGTCCTTTTCGCCCCGGGTAAAAAACAGCACGTTGGTCTTGACCCCTTGCGCGTAGAAAATGCCGGTGGGCAGGCGCAGGATGGTGTGCAGGTTGCATTTATCCATCAGGTCGCGGCGGATGTCGGTGCCGACGTTGCTCTCAAATAGCACGTTGTCGGGCAGTATGACGGCGGCACGTCCACCAGGCTTCAATCCACGGTAGATGTGTTGCAAGAAGGCGAACTGCTTGTTGCTGGTGGGGTAAGTGAAGTCGGTGCGACTGGGCAAGCCACCGCCTTTTTTGGTGCCAAACGGTGGGTTGCTGAGAATGAGCGTAGCACCTTGCTTGCACAGTTTTTCGCCATCATCTCCGAGCGTGTCTCCATATTCGATACCGCCATCTATACCGTGAAGCAACAGATTCATCAACGCCAAACGGTGCGTATCCTGCACATGCTCCATACCGTAGAAGGTGTTGTTCCGGTATTTTTTTTGCTGCGTTTTTGTCCAGTCATCAGGGTTAGTGTGCTCACGCAGGTAGTGATTGGCAGCGATCAGAAAGCCGCCAGTACCCGCTGCTGGATCCTGGATGGTGTCTTTCAGCTCTGGCTTCATTACTGCCACCATGCTGTCGATCAACACGCGCGGCGTAAAGTATTGGCCTGCACCCGATTTCTTCTCGTTAGCATTCTTTTCCAGCAAGCCTTCGTAGAGGTCGCCCAGGTCTTCGCGGTGTACGCTGTACCAGTCAAGTTTATCGATCTCTGTCACCAGCTTGGACAGCGTTACTGGCTTTTTAATGAACGTGCTGGAGTTCGCATAAATTTCTTGCACTACGCCTTCGCCATAGCGTGCATAGTCACGAAGCATGTCTTCATACATACGCAGGCGTTGAGGAGCCGCTGCACCAATTAAATCTTCCCAGCGTATGCCCGGTACCTTAACGGGCTGTTTGTTTTTGTCCAGAACAAACTCCCCGTCTTCCCCTACTTGCTTAATAACCAGCTCGCTCTCGCCGCCAGTTTCTTGCATCATCTTTAAGAAAAGCAGGTAGGTCAGTTCAGTGACGTATTGGTGATAGGTAACGCCATCGTCTTTGAGGACGTTGCAGAGGTTCCAGAGTTTGCCGACGATGTCGTTTGTAGTCATGTGGTTCAGTTTTCGTGTGCATCAAGCCGCATTGACCTGATCATCTTTCCAGATGGATTCGTTGAAGGTTTCTAGCACTTGCTGGAGTTGCCCGTTAAATATTTTGTCGAGCCGAGTAAATTCGCCCCCTTCACGCTTGAAAATCAAGTCAGGATCATCCAGTGCGGCATGATCGACCAGCATATTTGCTTTGGTTTGCGCGGCGATTCTTTTTAGCCAATCGCGCTGAGGCCCAGTCCAGGTGTGTGAAGCTAGCAGCTTTTGCAGCGCATGATCAACGCGTTCATTATTGGGTATGAGCGCATCACCGATAGCGGCATCTCGACTAGACTTTTTAGCTTCAATCACCGCCAGTGGTTTGCCATTTTTGCCAAGCAACACATAATCACTGAATTGGTGCCCTTGGTAAGGGCTATTCGGTTCAAAAATCCCTTCAGGTAGCCCTGTCAGGATGTCAAACTCTTCGATGACCTGCGTGGGATCTTTGACGTTCCAACCTGACAAGGCGAGTTGCTGGTCGATCAGTTCTGACCTTGTTTGTGCTTCAGATTTAGTCATGGATTGCCAGTATTTCCATCAGATTCAATACATACAGCGTCGTCATCGCCATACCCCCACCCCTGTGAGACAAAATTCTAACGAGTTTGTGTACTTCTGGGGCTGCTTGGTCGTTTTAGCGTTGATTATAGTGCTTATAGTAAAAAATATTGGATGATTCTGATTTTCTATACCAACGTAATCTATCCCTCCTATTTCCGCAGATGTACTGTCGTTAGCGTTTGCTAGGCTGCTATCAAATTGTGTTGGATAACAAGCAGTATTGGTTGCATGAAACAACAAAAAACCCGCTAAAGCTTGCGCTATGCGGGTTTGAGTGCTTCTTATACTACCTGAAACTGAATTTGGTGGTGATAGGTGGATTTGAACCACCGACCCCAGCGTTATGAGTGCTGTGCTCTAACCAACTGAGCTATATCACCGTGAAGAGGGCGGCATTATCCTGATTCACGCCCATATTGTCAACATGCAATATCACGCAACTTTGAGACCGCGAATACAAAACTCTCGCCCGTAGAAAATTATTCCGTCGAGCCATGAGACTCATGGCCAAGCCAAAACTAGCACGCCCGAAACAATCAACATGCCGCCCAGCACCAGCTTAAGCGACAAGGCTTCGCCTAGAAATACCACGCCTAATACCATCGCAAACACCACACTTAATTTGTCGATGGGAGCAACCAATGAAGCGGGGGCGAGCTGCAAGGCGCGGTAATAAAACAACCATGAGCAACCTGTTGCGATGCCTGACAAAATCAGATACAGCACGGGACGGGATGCGTCAATTTTTGGCAGCTGCCATTCACCGCGCACGGTGACTACGCCGCCAATCAAAACCAGTATCACCAGCGTTCGGATCAAGGTTGCCAAGTTGCTGTTCAATCCAGCTACGCCCAACTTTCCCCAAATGGCCGTTAATCCTGCGAAGAATGCCGAACCCAGCGCAAACCATTTCCAAGACATCACATTCTCCTTTCGTGATAAAAATTGATGCGGGGTTATCTCACAGTCTAGCAGGTGCATTTGAATGACCGCGATACTTATCTTGACGATGTTGCTTGCGTTTGTGCCGCTTTTTGTCAAGAATGGCGGGACTTCTATTTGAAAGCATTTATGTCAACCACTATGCCTTTTGCCGATTTTTCTTTACCTGCCACCAGCGAACAAACTTTTAGCCTCCACGCCGCACGCGGCAAGTACTTGGTGATTTACTTTTATCCAAAAGACAACACCCCTGGCTGCACCACAGAGTCGCAAAATTTCCGTGATTTGTATCCCGAATTTCAATCCCTGAATACCGAAATCGTGGGTATTTCACGCGACAGCATGAAGTCGCACGAAAATTTCAAAGCCAAGTTTACCCTGCCTTTTGCCTTGTTGTCCGACACAGACGAGACTGTCTGCAACCTGTTTGGTGTGATGAAACAGAAGAATATGTATGGTAAACAAGTACGCGGCATTGAGCGCAGCACCTTTGTATTCGATCCCAATGGCGTGTTGTGTCAAGAATGGCGCGGGGTAAAAGTACCCGATCATGCGCAACAGGTCTTGGATTTAATTAAATCGCTTGCAACCCAGTAGCAAAACTACCGAAAGGAATCATCATGCCTCCTCGTAAAAGTTCTGAAAAAACCGTGAGCAAGTCCAGCAAGAAATCCAATAGCAAGTTATTCGTGTTGGATACCAATGTATTGCTGCATGACCCGACCAGTTTGTTCCGCTTTGAAGAGAACGATATTTGCCTGCCGATGTTGGTACTGGAAGAGCTGGACAATAAGAAAAAGGGCATGACGGAAGTGGCGCGCAATGCACGGCAAGCCAGTCGCTTTTTAGATGAAATTGTCAGCGATGCACCGCATCAAATAGAAGCAGGTATTCCATTAAATTCTGAAGCGTACAAAAACTGTACGGGACGGTTGTTTCTACAAACCAGCTTTGTAAAACATGATTTACCTGCCAATTTGGACTTGGGCAAAGCGGACAACGGCATACTGGGCGTGATGATCGGGCTGATTAAAGACCAACCCAAACGCCCTGTGATTCTGGTCAGCAAAGACATCAACATGCGCATCAAAGCCCGCGCTTTGGGCTTGGAAGCGCAGGATTACTTTAATGACAAAGTGTTGGAAGACAGCGATTTGCTTTACACGGGCGTGTTGCAACTTCCTGACGACTTCTGGGAACGTCACGATAAGGACATGAAATCGTGGCAAAAAGACGGTTTTACCTTCTACCAAATTCAAGGACCGTTATGCGCAGCATTCTTTGTGAATCAATTTGTCTATAAAGAAAACGACACGCCGTTTTATGCGATTGTGTTGGAACAAAATGAGCAAACCGCGTTGCTGCGCACCCTGACCGACTACACGCATACCAAGCACAATATCTGGGGCATTACCGCACGTAATCGCGAGCAAAATTTTGTGCTGAATTTGTTGATGGATCCTGAGATTGATTTCGTGACGTTGTTAGGGCAAGCAGGCACGGGCAAAACCTTGCTAACTTTGGCGGCGGGATTGATGCAAGTGCTGGAAACCAAGCTCTATTCCGAAATCATCATCACCCGTGTGACCGTGCCTGTGGGCGAAGACATTGGTTTCTTGCCAGGTACGGAAGAAGAAAAAATGACTCCGTGGATGGGCGCGTTGGAAGACAACATGGATGTATTGAACAAACCCGAAGCCGAAGCGGGTGAATGGGGCAAAGCCGCGACCCGCGATTTAATTCGCTCACGGGTCAAGGTGAAATCCTTGAACTTTATGCGCGGACGTACATTCTTGAACAAATATTTGATTATCGACGAAGCGCAAAATCTCACGCCCAAGCAAATGAAAACTTTGGTAACGCGCGCAGGCCCTGGCACCAAAGTGGTGTGCATGGGCAATATCGCGCAAATTGACACGCCGTATTTGACTGAAGGCAGCTCAGGCTTAACCTACGTGGTGGATCGGTTCAAAGGCTGGGAACACGGCGGTCACGTCACATTGATGCGTGGCGAACGCTCTCGTTTGGCAGATCACGCTGGCGAGGTGTTATGAGCGAGGCGGTACAAAACAACGATGCGGCACTTACACCAGAGCAGTACCGCATCTGTCGCCAGTGCGGCACCGAGCCGCCGTTCACAGGCGAGTTTTGGGATTGCCACGACGCAGGCATGTATCGCTGCGTATGTTGTGGCAACGCCTTGTTTGACGCAGCAACCAAGTTCGATTCAGGCACGGGCTGGCCCAGTTTCTGGCAAGCCCAAGCGGGGCAAGTTGCGGTGGTGCGCGACACTTCTCACGGCATGATCCGTGATGAAGTCCGCTGCCAACATTGCGATGCCCACTTAGGTCACGTTTTTCCTGATGGTCCTCAGCCCACGGGATTGCGCTATTGTATTAACTCAGCGGCTTTAACGCTGGATAAAACCGCTTAACTCTTCTCTCTTCCCTTCTCATTCAATATGAAACTTCTTTTCGACCTCTTCCCTGTCATTTTATTTTTTATCACTTTCAAATACGGCACGGCGCATCCCGATACCGCAACAGCAGTCTTGAACGCGTTTAACATCTTTTTAGGCGCAGATGGCAAACCCGCCATTTTCCTCGCCACGCTCATCGCCATCCTCGCAACCGCCTTGCAAATTATTTGGACAAAATGGAAACATGGCAAAGTCGATACCATGTTGTGGGTCGGCTTTGCCATCATCACGGTATTCGGTGGTGCGACGCTGCTGCTACACGACGAAAACTTCATCAAATTCAAGCCCAGCGTGCTGTATTGGCTATTCGCCGCGATCTTGCTGATCTCCAATATTTTCTTCCACAAAAACCTGATGCACAGCATGCTGCACGAAAAAATGGCACTCCCGCTGCGGGTGTGGAATCGCTTGAATTTAAGCTGGGCTTTGTTTTTCGCTATTTTGGGTTTTATCAATCTCTACGTCGCGTTTAACTACGACACCGACACCTGGGTCAACTTCAAACTCTTCGGCTTCACGGGGCTGATGGTCGTATTTATTCTAGGGCAAGGGGTGTGGCTGGCGAAATATATGGATGAAAAGAAAGAGGAAAATTAGTCCTGCGCGACTTGATGGCATAAAGCCAAGCCGATTACGTTGAGTATGCTTCGAGGGAATCCGTGAAAACAAAAATTTTTGATGTATTACGCTGGGTGATTTCTCCAATACTCGCCGCGTGCCTGTTTGCTTTTTGGGTGACCCCCGCTTATCCAGCCAAACCTGCCGTACAAGTCGCCCAACCGTCTGTTGCCGCATCCGCCGTTCCTGCATCGACTGAAATTGCAGAATTAAGCAAACAGGTCGATGAGTTGAAAAATAACGGGCACACTCTTAAATCCGAAATTTTAGAGCTTAAGAGCAAAACGATAGACTGGCAGCTTAGTTTTTTAAGTGTCATTATAGTGGACCCCGAATTTCAGACAGTGAATTAAGATGGTAGCCTGCAGTAAAAGAGGAGCAGGTGATGAGTGAAAGCCGACGTAAAAACTTCACGGGCGAGTTCAAGGCGAAAGTGGCACTTGA